>JBHJOG010000060.1:0-18187 GCA_050329975.1 Alphaproteobacteria bacterium
GTGACGTCCGCCAAGCAGCGACCGCCCGCGCTCGGCTTGCCGGCAGTATCATTGTGCAGCGCAGCAAGGCTCAGAAACAACGAAAGCAAGATACCGAGGTATCCTGCTTTCTAGGCGCACGCACGCGGCGCACAATTAATCTTTTTGCTTCGGCATTGTGTCTGCCGACGGCGCTTATCCTCCCTGACACTCGGACCAGCGCATCCCACTGCGAAATGGGACCCTGGATATACAGCGAAAGATGGCGGGCGTCATCAACTTTCTGGGATCCCCGGGTCCGTTTGGAACGCAATGATCCGACATGATCTCGCCATCATTGGCCACGATGGGAAGACCGAGTGGGCGTTGCGCGGCGAGGTGGCTGCGCCTAAGGTCCGCGGCAGGCGCCGGCCCCCGCGGGATTCGGCCGTCAATGCATGGGAGCCGCGATGTTTGGTTTGTTCGAGCGCATGGTCGCGTTCCGCTACCTGCGGGCCAGGCGCTCAGAAGGCTTCATCTCCGTCATCGCCTGGTTCTCCCTGCTCGGCATCGCTCTGGGCGTCGCCACCCTGATCATCGTGATGTCGGTGATGAACGGTTTCAGGGCGGAGCTGCTGGGTAAGCTCCTGGGCCTGAACGGGCACATCACCGTGGCCGGCCTGATGGGCCCGCTCACCGACCATGAGGAGGTGGCCGAGACGCTCGAAGCCATCCCCGGCGTCACCCTGACCATGCCCGCGGTGGAGGGTCAGGCCATGGCGATGGTCAACGACCGCGCCACCGGCGTGCTGGTGCGCGGCATCACCCCCGGCGACTTCGCCGTTCGACCGGTCCTGCGCGACAGCCTGACCGGCGGCACGCTGGAAGCGTTCCAGCCCAATACCGTCATCGTCGGCTACCGCCTCGCCGGCCGGCTCGGGCTCAGGGTCGGCGACACGATCACGCTGGTCTCGCCCTTCTTCAATCAGGGCGCGTTCGGCCGGGTGCCGCGGCTCAAGGACTACCTGATCTCCGGCGTGTTCGACGTCGGCATGTACCAGTACGACGACAATTTCGCGTTCATGACGATGCCGGACGCCCAGGTGTTCTTCCGGACCGAGCCGGGGGTTTCCTACCTGGAGGTCTTCACCCAGGACCCCGACGACGTCGACGCCATGCGCGCTGCCGTGATCCGGGCCCTCGACCGGCAGTACCGGATCGGCGACTGGAAGACCTCCCAGGGCGCTTTCGTCGGTGCGCTCGAGGTCGAGCGCAACGTCATGTTCCTTATCCTGACGCTGATCATCCTGGTCGCCGCCTTCAACATCATCTCCAGCCTGATCATGCTGGTGAAGGACAAGGCGCGGGCGATCGCGATCATGCGCACGATGGGCGCCTCGCGCGGGATGGTGCTGCGCATCTTCCTGATGACCGGCGCCAGCATCGGGGTGATCGGCACGGCACTCGGCCTCGCGCTCGGGCTGCTGATCTGCGACAACATCGAACAGATCAAGCAGTGGCTTGAGAGCCTCACCGGCGCGACAGTGTTCGATCCGACGATCTACTACCTGTCGCAGCTTCCCGCGAAGGTCAATCCGATCGAGGTCGTGCAGGTTGTCGGCATGGCGCTCGGCCTCTCCTTCCTGGCGACCATCTACCCGGCCTGGCGGGCCGCCCGCCTGGATCCGGTCGTCGCTTTGCGGGAGGAATAGGACGATGTCCGACCAATCTTCGCCCGGCCGGTTCCCGGCGGAGCAAGCGCCGCCGCCGCTGCGGCTCAAGTCCGTCGTGCGGACCTTCCGCCAGGGCGACGCGGTCCTGCAGGTGCTGCGCGGTATCGACCTCGTGCTGCGCAGCGGCGAGATGGTGGCGCTGGTCGGCCCCTCGGGCGCGGGCAAATCCACCATGCTGCAGATCGCTGGCCTGCTGGAGCGTCCGACCGCCGGCGACGTCGAGATCGACGGCCAGGTCTGCGGCAAGCTGGGCGACAAGGCGCGCACCCTTATCCGCCGCAACAAGCTCGGCTTCGTCTACCAGCACCATCATCTGCTGCGGGAGTTCAGCGCCACGGAGAACGTGATGGTCCCGCAACTCATCGACAAGCGTTCGAAGCGAGCGGCGCGCGACCGCGCGCGGGCGTTGCTGGAGCGGGTCGGGCTCGGCCATCGGCTGACACACCGTCCGTCCCGGCTGTCGGGCGGGGAACAGCAGCGGGTGGCCGTGGCCCGTGCGCTTGCCAACGCGCCCACACTGCTGCTCGCCGACGAGCCGACCGGCAACCTGGACAGCGAAACCGGCGGCCACGTATTCGAGCTGCTTACCGGGCTGGTGCGAGAGACCGGCCTCGCCGCGCTGATCGCCACCCACAACATGGACCTGGCCGAGCGCATGGACCGCATCGTTACCATGCGCGACGGCGTGCTGTACGAGTAAGGCGCCGTCGGCGCTGACGACTCGGCCCGGTTTGTGCGAAGTTCCGGGCATGGCTACCGGCGACTTCATCCATCTGCGGGCTCGAACCGCCTACTCGCTCACCGAGGGGGCAATCCGGGCCAAGGACCTGCCCAAGCTGTGCGCAAAACACGGCATGCCGGCGGTCGCCGTGACCGACAACGCCAACCTGTTCGGTGCGCTGGAGTTCGCGATCGCAGCCCGGGATGTCGGCATCCAGCCGATTATCGGCTGCACGCTGCGGATTGCCGTCGAGAGTGATGACCGGACCGGTCCGGGCCCGGGCGGGCAGGGGCCGCGCATCGACATGCTGCCGCTGATCGCGCAGACCGAGGGCGGCTATCGGAACCTGCTGGCGCTGGTCAGCGAGTCCTACCTGCGGCCCGGGGCAGAACCGGCCCCGCTGCTGACATGGGACCAGCTCAAGGACCGCACCGACGGCCTGCTGGCCCTGACCGGCGGCGCCGCCGGGCCGCTGGCTCGTTGCCTGGTCGAGCGCAATCCCGACGCGGCGCGTGCAGCCCTCGACCGCCTCAGGCTGTTGTTCCCCGACCGGCTCTATGTGGAGATCGCCCGTCACGGAATGCCTGTCGAAGCGTTGATCGAGGATGGCCTGGTCAACCTCGCCTATGATGCCGACCTGCCGCTGGTCGCCGCCAACGACGTGTATTTCCAGGGTGTCGAGATGTACGAGGCACACGATGCGCTGATGTGCATCGGCGGCCGGACCCATGTCTCGGTGAGCAACCGCCCACGCCTGACCCCGCAGCATCGGTTCAAGACCGCGGAGGAGATGCGCTACATCTTCGCCGACCTGCTCGAGGCGGCCGACAACACGCTCGTCGTCGCCCAGCGGTGCAGCTACTTCCCGACCGAGCGCAAGCCGATCCTGCCGGCCTTCAGCACCGCCCACGGCCGCGACGAGCCCGAGGAGCTCCGCGCCCAGGCCCGGGTCGGCCTCGAGAGCCGGCTGATCGCCCATGTTTACGCACCGGGCATGGACGAGGCGGCGCGCTCGGAGGTAGCGAAGCCCTATCGGGAACGGCTGGAATATGAGCTCGACATGATCGTCGAGATGGGATTCCCCGGCTACTTCCTGATCGTCGCCGACTTCATCCAGTGGGCGAAGGACAACGGAATCCCGGTTGGGCCCGGGCGCGGCTCCGGCGCCGGGTCGGTCGTCGCCTGGGCGTTGCGGATCACCGACCTCGATCCGCTCCGCTGGGGTTTGCTGTTCGAGCGCTTCCTCAACCCGGAGCGGGTGTCGATGCCCGACTTCGACATCGATTTCTGCAAGGATCGCCGCGACGAAGTGATCCGCTATGTGCAGGACAAATATGGGCACGACCGGGTCGCCCAGATCATCACCTTCGGCAAACTCGAGGCGCGCGCGGCGCTGCGCGACGTCGGCCGGGTGCTCGAGATGCCATACGGCCAGGTGGACCGCATCGCCAAGCTGGTGCCGTTCAACCCGGCCAAGCCGGTCCCGCTGGCCAAGGCTATCGAGGAAGAGCCGCGGCTGGTGGAGATGCGCAACAGCGACGAGGGCGTGGCCCGGCTGATGGACGTGGCGCTGAAGCTGGAGGGCCTCTATCGCAACGCCTCGACCCACGCTGCCGGCGTGGTGATCGGCGACCGGCCGCTGCAGGAGTTGACGCCGCTGTACAAGGATCCGGCGTCCGACATGCCGGTGACCCAGTTCAACATGAAATATGTGGAGACGGCGGGCCTGGTGAAGTTCGACTTCCTTGGCCTGAAGACTCTTACCGTCCTGCACGACGCCTGCCAGATGATCCGCGCCCGCGGCAAGTCGATCGACCTGGAGCACGTCCCGCTCGACGACGCGGCGACCTTTGCCATGCTGTCGAAGGCCGACACGGTCGGGGTGTTCCAGTTGGAAAGCGGCGGCATGCGCGACGTGCTGCGCAAGCTCAAACCCGACCGCTTCGAGGACATCATCGCCGTCGTGGCCCTGTACCGCCCGGGCCCGATGGAGAACATTCCGAGCTACATCAACCGCAAGCACGGCCGCGAGCAGCCGGACTACATGCATCCCAGCCTGGAGCCGATCCTGAAGGAAACCCACGGGATCATGATCTACCAGGAGCAGGTGATGCAGATCGCGCAGGTGCTGGCGGGCTATTCGCTCGGCAACGCAGACCTGCTGCGCCGGGCGATGGGCAAGAAGATCCAGTCCGAGATGGACGCCCAGCGGGCCGACTTCATCGAGGGGGCGAAACGCAACAAGGTCGGTGACGGCACCGCCTCGCGAATCTTCGACCAGGTCAACAAATTCGCCGGCTACGGCTTCAACAAGTCCCACGCGGCGGCCTACGCGCTGGTTGCCTACCAGACGGCCTATCTGAAGGCGAACCACCCGGTCGAGTTCCTCGCCGCGTCGATGACCCACGACCTGGGCAACACCGACAAGCTCAACGTTTTCCGCCAGGAGTTGAGCCGGCTGCAGGTGCCGCTGCTGCCGCCCGACGTGAACCGCTCCGCCGCTACCTTCGCGGTGGAGCTGGACGAGGCGGGCAGGTCGGCTATCCGCTACGCGCTGGCCGCAGTGAAGGGCGTCGGACAGCAAGCGATGCAGGAGCTTGTCGACGTCCGGGAGGCGGATGGCCCCTTCGTCGACCTGTTCGATTTCGCCTATCGGCTCGACGCGCGGGTCGTCAACAAGCGCCAGATGGAGAACCTGGTCTGCGCGGGCGCCTTCGACGGCCTGTCGTCCAACCGGGCCCGCACATACGACGCCGTCGAGCTGTTGGTGAAATGGACACAAGCGGCCCAGGCAGCGAAGGGCAGTGCCCAGACCAGCCTGTTCGGCGGCGGCGACGGCCCTGAGCAGATGCAGGCGCCGCCGCTGCCCGAACGCAGCCACTGGCCGCCGATGGAGCGCCTGAAGCGCGAGTTCGAGGCGATCGGGTTCTACCTTTCCGCCCATCCGCTGAACGCCTACGAGGGGACCCTGAAACGCATCGGGGCGGTGGAATACGCTTCCCTGCCGGCCTGGCTTGCCAACCGCAGCGGCGGCCGGCCGTCGCTGGCCGGTGTCGTGCTCGGCGTTCAGGAACGGACCTCGAGCCGCACCGGCAACCGGTTCGCCCACGTCACGCTTTCCGATGCCAGCGGCTCGTTCGAGGTGACGCTGTTCTCCGAGACATTGGCCGCCGCCCGAGACCTGCTGACCGTCGGCAGCATCGTTCTCGTCGCGGTGGACGCGCAACAGCAGGACGAGGATCTGCGCCTCACCGCCCAGAGGGTGGAATCGCTGGAAGCCCGTTCGGCCCAGGGGGCGGCCGGATTGCGCATATTCGTCGACAGCGCCGGGCCGCTCGCCGCGATCCGCTCCGCCATCGACCAGGCCGACGCTGTGGGTGCGGACCAAGGGCGATCCAGCCGCGGCCGGATCCAGCTGGTGATCGACGCGGACCAGCAGGAGGTGGAGATCGCCCTGCCGAAGGCGCATTTCACCAATGCCGCGCTGCGCGCAGCCGTGAAGGGCATCGCGGGCGTGGTCGACGTCCAGGAACTTGCCTGAACCACGACAGCGAGGGACGGGACAATGCCGAACCCCAACGACCTGAGCCAGCGCCGGCCGGACGAGGCCCTGCTGGTGATCGACGTCCAGTACGACTTCTGTCCCGGCGGGTCGCTGGCGATCGCCGAGGGCGACCGGATCGTTCCGGCAGTCAACCGGCTGGCCAGGAGCTTCGAGCATGTGATCCTGACCCAGGACTGGCACCCGGCCGACCATGCCTCATTCGCCTCGCAGCATCCGGGCACCGAGCCCTTCGGCACGATCGCCATGCCCTATGGCGACCAGACGGTGTGGCCCGACCATTGCGTGCAAGGCACCCGCGGCGCCGAGTTCCTCGACACGCTCTCGCTGCCGCACGCCGAGCTGATCCTGCGCAAGGGGTTCCGCCGCACGATCGACAGCTATTCCGCCTTCTTCGAGAACGACAGGACGACACCGACCGGTCTGGCGGGATATCTGCGCGAGCGTGGGCTCAGGCGGCTGTTCTGCGTCGGGCTGGCGTTCGACATCTGTGTCCGTTTCTCTGCGGAAGACGCCGTCCGCCAGGGCTTCGAGGCGATCGTGATCGAAGATGCGTGCCGTGCCGTCGATCTGCACGGCACCAGGCAGGCCGCCTACCAGGGGTTCCAGGCAAGCGGCGTCACACTGGCGCAATCGGCCCAGGTCGCGTAGCCGCTGGGCGTGATGGCTATAGCAGGGGCGCCGCCAGGTGGACGGCTTTGGCGGTCAGCCTGAACAGATAGGGCTTGGCGTCGAGGGACCTCTGGGTGAATGCCTCGGCCCGGGCGAAGTCGGCTTCCAGCATCCGTTCGACCTCGGCGGCGAAGCCGGGGTCGGCGACAAAAGCCATGATCTCGAAATTGATGTGCAGCGAGCGGTTGTCCAGGTTGACCGAGCTCACCGACGCCAGCATGTCGTCGACCAGGATCACCTTCTGGTGCAGCACGCCGTCCCGGTACAGAAACACCTTCACCCCTGCCTCGAACAGGGGCGGCAAGGTTGCGAAAGATGCGATCCAGGCGCTCCGGATGTCGGCCTTGGACGGCAGGAGCAGGCGGACGTCGACGCCGCGCAGCGCAGCGAGCTGCAGCGAGCGGATGATCGTCTCGTCGGGTACGAAATATCCGGCCGTGACCCACAGCCGGCGCCTGGCGGAGTTGAACGCCTGCACGACCATCAGCGCGCACGAGGCTTCGGCGTCGGCGGGCCCGGTGCGCACCACCACCGCCGGGAGCCCGTCTCCGGGACTCGGCTGCGGCAGCCAGCTGAGCGCCGGCACGGTTCGGTCGGCCCAGTACCAGTCCTCGAGGAAGGCCATCTGCGTCATCTGCACCGCCGGGCCGGCGAGCCGCAGATGGGTGTCGCGCCAATGGCCGAACCGCGGGTTGCGGTGCAGATACTCGTCGCCGATGTTGAGGCCGCCCAGATAGGCGCTGCGCCCGTCGACCACCAGGATCTTGCGGTGGTTGCGGAAGTTGATCTGCCATCGGTTGCCGGGCCCGCGCGTCGTCTTGAAGCCGGCCACCGTCACCCCGCCGGCCCGGAGCACCTTCAGATAGCGGTTGGGCAGGCGGACGCAGCCAATCTCGTCATAGAGAAAATAGACCGCGACCCCGGCCGCCGCTCGCGCGACCAGTGCATCCCGGAAGCGACGTCCGATGAAGTCGTCGTGCACGATGTACGACTGCAGCAGTACGTAATCCTGCGCCGATGCAATCGCCTCCAGCATGCTACCATAGGTTTCCTCGCCGTTGATCAGCAGGGTGGCGGCGTTGTCGCCGGTGAAGGGCAGGGCGGTAATGTTGCGGACGGTGGCGAAGAACGGCGCCAGCGCCTCCGGCGGGTCGACCGCATGGGTTTGCAGCACGGCCTCGAGTGCTCGCGCCTCCCGGGAGGTCTCGGCGAAGACAGTGCGGTGGGCCCGGACATAGCCGTGGAACCGGTTGCGGCCGAGCACCGCGTAGAGCGGCAGCGTCAGCAACGGAAAAGCCAGCAGCGAAATGCCCCAGGCAACGATCGACTGCGGCGAGCGGCGGCTCTGGATGACCTGGGCGATGCACCACGCCGCCAGGCAATAGATGACGAAGGCGCCGACGCTCAGCAGGGTTCCCAGGTCATCTCCGATCACGGCGCCCGTTCCTTGATCTCGACCGCCGCGTCGACGACCCGCGGTTCCGGAACCTCGATCCGGGCCCAGATCGGCAGGTGGTCCGAGGCTAGGCGCGCATTGTCCGAGACATGGACGCCGGCCGCCTCGATCCGGAGATCTTGGCTGGTCATGATCCGGTCGAGTGCGGATACCGGGCGCTTGGAATGAAAGCTCGGCCCGGTTTCGGCGACATGATGGTGGCGCGCGAACTCGGCGATGCAGCCGCCATGCGTGCTCCATTCGTTGAGGTCGCCCATCAGCACCGTGGGAAAGCGATGCTCCAGGTCTTCCAGCTGGTTGAGCACCGCGCGGGCCTGGCGTCGGCGCCACATGCCGAGCAATCCCAGGTGCATGCCGATGATCCGGAGCACGCTGCCGTTGACGCTGAGGTCGGCCATCGCGGCGCCCCTAGGCTCCAGGGCCGGCAGGACGAGCCGACGGCTGCCGGCGACGCCAATCCCGCGCCTGGCGAGGATGGCGTTACCGTGCCAGCCCACGCTTTCGGCCTTGGCGCCGAAATGGATCAGCTGGTAGTCGGTCTCCTGCTCGATCAGTTCGGGAGCCAGCGACGTCTCGCGCGAGCCGAACCTGCGGTCGACCTCCTGCAGCGCCACGATATCGGCGTCGATCTCGCGCAGAACGGCCAGGATCCGATCCGGCTTTCGCCGCCAGTCGGTGCCCACGCTCTTGCGGATGTTGTACGAAGCGACGGAGACGAGTGCCAAGCTGTCCTCCCGGCCAGACAAACGTCCCGCCGGACAAGTGGTTCGCGACAGACCTTAGGCGATCGGCGCCGGAGTCCAGAAGGCTTTCGCCCTGTGCTCTTGCATTCTCCCGCCATGATCGCTATCTAGGCGCCCAACTCCGCGCATGGGCACGTGGCCGTCAATCGACGGTCCATCCGGTGTCTCGAAGCCTACGGTCGAGGCTCGCCCCATGCTTGGTCAACCGGAAAAGGAATCCGCAATGGCTATGCCACAATTCTCCATGCGCCAGCTGCTCGAGGCCGGTGTCCACTTCGGCCACCATACCCGGCGCTGGAACCCGAAGATGGCCCCCTACCTCTACGGGGCGCGCAACAACATTCACATCATCGACCTGCAGCAGACGGTGCCGTTGCTGGACCAGGCGCTGAGCGTCATGCGCGATGTCGCCGCCGGCGGCGGGCGCGTGCTGTTCGTTGCGACCAAGCGTCAGGCTGCCGACAAGGTCGCCGAATACGCCAAGCGCTGCGGCCAGTACTATGTCAACCATCGCTGGCTCGGCGGCATGCTGACCAACTGGCAGACGATCTCGCACTCGATCCGGCGGCTGCGTGAGCTGGAGGGCATGCTCGACACCAACCAGGGCTCCGGCTTCACCAAGCGGGAGCTGCTGTTCCTCACCCGCGAGCGCGAGAAGCTCGACCGGGCGCTGGGCGGAATCAAGGACATGGGCGGGCTGCCCGACATCCTGTTCGTCCTCGACGTGAACAAGGACGACCTGGCGGTCCAGGAGGCCACCAAGCTGAATATTCCGGTGGTCGCGGTGATCGACAGCAACTCCGATCCGCGCGGCATCCAGTTCCCGATCCCGGGCAATGACGATGCCCTGCGCGCGATCTCGCTCTACCTTGAGCTGATGTCGGCGGCGATCCTGGACGGGCTGCAGAAGATGATGATGTCGCAAGGCGTCGATATCGGCGCCGAGGCCGAGCCGCAGCCCGAGACGTTGCCCGAACCCGAGGCCGAGGCCCTGATGGAGGCGGAAGCCCAGTCCGAGCCGGAGGCTCAGCCGGACAGCGCGGAAGGGGAGGCAGCGACCGATGAGATCGCGGCAGCCCTGGAGACCGCAGCCGGCGACGCCGAGGCGACCGAAGACGAGCAGGCCCAGGCCTGATCCTACGGACCGGCGGCGTGGGCCCGTGCGGTCCACGTGAACACAACGCGACAGGGGATGTGAGATGGCGGAAATTACAGCCGCGGTGGTGAAACAGCTGCGCGACAAGACCGGCGCTGGCATGATGGACTGCAAGAAGGCGCTGACCGAGACCGCCGGCAACTTCGAGGCATCCGTCGACTGGCTGCGCAAGAAGGGTCTGGCCGCTGCTGCGAAGAAGGCCGGGCGGGTCGCCGCCGACGGCCTGGTCGGCGTTGCCGCGCGCGGCAGGGTCGGCGCGCTGGTCGAGGTCAATGCCGAGACCGACTTCGTCGCCCGCAACGAGCAGTTCCAGGCGTTCGTCTCGCGTGCGGTCGAGCTGGCGCTCGACACCGGCGACCTGGAAAGTCTGCTGGCGGCGGATTTCGGCGACGGCAAGACCGTGGCCGACACCCTCACCCAGCTCATCGCCACCGTCGGCGAGAACATGAGCCTGCGTCGGATGCAGCGAGTCGAGGTGGCGCAGGGCGTCGTCGCCAGCTACGTGCACAGCGCGGTCGCGCCGGGCCTGGGCAAGATCGGCGTCATCATCGGGCTCGGTTCGAGCAGCGATGCCGACGCCCTCCCTGCGCTGGGCAAGCAGATCGCGATGCATATCGCCGCCGCCAACCCGATCGTGGTATCGCGCGACGCGCTCGACCCCGGGCTGGTGGAACGCGAGCGGGCGGTGCTGCGCGACCAGGCGCTCGAGCAGGGCAAGCCGGTGGAGATCGTCGACAAGATGATCGAAGGCCGGATGCGCAAGTTCTATGAGGAGGTCGTGCTCACCGAGCAGGCTTTCATCATGGACACCGACAAGACCGTGAGCACAGTCGTCGAGCAGACGGCAAAGGAACTCGGCACGTCGGTGAGCGTGACCGCTTTCGCCAAGTTCGTGCTGGGCGAGGGGGTCGAGAAGGCCGCTGACGACTTCGCCGCGGAAGTTGCCAAGCTGGCCGGCTAGGCATGGAACGGAGGGGCGAGGGGACCGGCGTGGAACGGGAACAGCCGCCTCGCCCCTACCGCCGGATTCTGCTTAAGATTTCCGGCGAAGCCCTGATGGGCCAGCAAAAGTTCGGCCTGGACAGCGCCATTGTCGGCCGGATCGCCGATGAACTGGCGGCGGTTCGCGCCGCCGGCATCCAGCTTTGCCTGGTGGTCGGCGGCGGCAACATCTTTCGTGGCGTCTCGGGCGCCGCCACCGGCATGGACCGGGCGAGCGCCGACCACATGGGCATGCTGGCGACGGTGATCAACGCCCTGGCGGTGCAGAGCGCGCTCGAGCAGCGCGGGGTCCATACCCGCGTGCAGTCGGCGATCCCGATGGACACGGTCTGCGAGCCCTTCATTCGCCGCCGGGCGATGCGCCATATGGAGAAGTCACGGATCGTGATCTTCGCCGCCGGCACCGGCAACCCCTTCTTCACCACCGATACCGCGGCTGCCCTGCGCGCGTCCGAGATGCAATGCGACGTGCTCATGAAGGGCACCAAGGTCGACGGCGTGTACAGTGCCGACCCGATGACCTCGCCGGATGCCGTGCGGCACGAGCGCCTCGGCTACCGGGACGTCTTGTCACAGGACCTGAATGTGATGGATCATTCGGCGATCGCGCTGGCGCGGGAGAACAGGATTCCGATCGTCGTGTTCTCGATCCGGCAGCCGGGAGCCTTTGCCGAGGTAGCGCTGGGCAGGGGACGCTTTACAACCATCTGCGATCCGGCAGCCTGAGGCGACTGTCGCGGCGTCGGCGCAGAGCTGGGGGAGGACAGGGTGAGCGATCAGGGTGACGGCCATCGCAGTTTCGACAAGAAGGACGTCAAGCGGCGCATGCACGGCGCTGTCGAGGTCTTCAAGCAGGAGTTGGCCGGCCTGCGAACCGGGCGCGCTTCGGCCGCGCTGCTGGAGCCGATCATCGTCGAGGCCTATGGCGGCCAGATGCCGGTCTCGCAGATCGGCACGGTCAGCGTGATCGATTCGCGGATGCTGTCGGTGCAGGTCTGGGACCGCGGCCTGGTCGGCGCGACCGAGCGGGCGATCCGCGACGGCGGCCTCGGCCTCAATCCCTCGGCGGAAGGCCAGGTGATTCGCGTGCCGCTGCCGGAACTGAACCAGGAGCGCCGCACGGAGCTGACCAAGGTGGCGCATAAATATGCCGAGCAGACGCGCGTCGCGGTGCGCAATGTGCGGCGCGACGCCATGGATGTGCTGAAGCACCAGGAGAAGGACGGCGACATATCCCAGGACGAGCAGCGGGCCCTGGGGCAGGAGGTCCAGAAGCTGACCGACGAGACCATCAAGGAGATCGACGAGATCCTGGCGTCGAAAGAAGCCGAGATCATGCAGGTCTGACGAATGGCGGACACCGCGCCCCACGCCGGTGACGCGGCGCCGCCGCAGCACGTCGCCATTATCATGGACGGCAACGGCCGGTGGGCCCGCAGCCGTGGTCTGCCGAGGGTCGCAGGCCATCGGCGCGGCGCGGAGTCGGTGCGCGAGGCGGTCAAGGCGGCGTCGCGGCTCGGGCTGCGTTATCTCACCCTGTTCGGCTTCTCGTCCGAGAACTGGAAGCGGCCATTTTCCGAGGTCGAGGATCTCATGGGCCTGCTGCGGCGCTACCTGCGCAGCGAGGTGTCGGAATTGCACGCCCAGGGCGTACGGCTACGCGTGATCGGCGACCGGGGTCGTCTTGCCCGCGATATCGTCGACCTGATCGCCGATGCCGAGGCGTTGACCAAACGCAACGCCGGGCTGACCCTGGTGCTGGCGCTCAGCTATGGCAGCCGCGCCGAACTGACCCAGGCGGTCCGCAGGATCGCCGCCGACGTCGGCGAGGGACGGATCACCGTCGAGCAGATCGATGAGGCGATGGTGGGGAGCCACCTCTACACCGCCGACATTCCGGACCCGGATCTGCTCATCCGCACCAGTGGCGAGCAGCGGGTCAGCAACTTCCTGCTCTGGCAGTGCGCCTACGCCGAGATGATCTTTCTCGACATCCTGTGGCCGGACTTCTCCGGAGAGCATCTGGCTGAAGCCGTGCGCGAATATGCCCGGCGAGAGCGACGCTATGGCATGGCCGGGCGGTAGTCCCCCGCCCGCACCGTCGGCTGCCGCCCGCCGCTTCCGCGATCTGACCGTCCGCACCGTCGCCGGGTTGGCAATGGCGGCGATCGCGCTGGCCGCGATCCTGCTGGGGCCGGTCGGTGTCGTCCTGATGACCGCAGCCGTGCTCGCCGGCATCGCGACCGAATGGCACCGCCTGATCAGGCGCGGCCTGTCGACGGCCTGGGCGGTGGGCGGCGGGCTGTATCTGCTATTCGCAGGTTTTTGCTTCTGTTACATATATTTCGGACCTGACTTTGATAACACGAACGAACTTGGGCGTGCGAGCCTGTTCTGGTTCCTCTCGGTGGTGATCGCCAACGACTGCTTCGCCTACGGAGTCGGCCGGTGGCTGGGCGGCCCCCGGCTGGCACCGCGGGTCAGTCCGAAGAAGACCTGGTCAGGAACCGTCGGTGGCATCGCCGCCGCGGGAGTCTTCGGCGCCCTCGTCGGCTGGTTGCTGGGTGCAGGAAGTGTTGCGGCGCTCGGTGCGATCGGATTTCTCCTGGGGCTGATCGCACAGGTCGGCGACCTGGCCGAATCCGGGATCAAGCGGCAGGTGGGGGTGAAGGATACCGGCAAGCTGATCCCGGGCCACGGCGGACTGCTTGACCGGGTGGATGGAATCGCCGCGGCCGCTATCGCCCTCGCCTTGGCCCAGGCGAGTTCGGGGACGGTTGCGCTGCAATGGCAATGACCCGCGTCACGCTTCTCGGCGCCACCGGCTCGGTGGGCCTGCAGACCGTCGACGTGATGCGGCAGCATCCCGATCGGTTCGAGACCGTGGCGCTGACGGCAAACAGCAATGTGGCGGCGCTGGCGGCAATGGCGCGCGACCTCGGCGCCGATTATGCCGCGGTCGGCGATCCGGCGGCATATCGGGACCTGAAGGATGCACTGGCCGGATCCGGCACTGCGGCCGGCGCCGGGCCCTCCGGCCTGGACGAGGCCGCCGCGCGGGATGCCGAGTTCGTCATGGCGGCGATCGTCGGCGCCGCCGGCCTGCAGCCCACCCTGCGCGCAGTCCGTCGCGGCGCGCGGGTCGGGCTCGCAAACAAGGAGTGCCTGGTCTGCGCCGGCAGTATCCTGATCGACGCGGCGCGCGAGAGCGGCGCCGTCCTGCTGCCCGTCGACTCCGAGCACAACGCCATCTTCCAGGTTCTTGAAACGGAACGGCCTTCGGCGATCGAGAAGATCATCTTGACCGCGTCCGGCGGGCCGTTCCGCACCCGCAGCCGGGAGTCGCTGCGCGAGGTGACACCCGAGCAGGCGGTTGCCCATCCCAACTGGCGGATGGGAGCCAAGATCTCCGTCGACAGCGCAACTATGATGAACAAAGGGCTGGAACTCATTGAGGCGTATCATCTTTTTCCAGTCTCAGCCGACCAGATCGAGATCGTCGTCCACGCCGAGTCCGTGATCCACTCCATGGTTGCCTATGTCGACGGATCGGTCCTGGCCCAACTCGGCTCGCCCGACATGCGCACCCCGATCGCCTACTGCCTGGCCTGGCCGGAGCGGGTCGGGACCGGCGCGCCGCGTCTCGATCTGGCGGCGGTCGGCACGCTGCATTTCGAACCGCCGGATCCTGTCCGCTTCCCGGCCCTGGCCCTGGCGCGGGCGGCGCTGGACGCCGGGGGATCGCGGCCGGCGGTGCTCAACGCAGCCAATGAAGTTGCCGTCGCGGCGTTCCTCGACCGCCGTCTGCCCTATCTCGCAATCACCGATGTGGTCGCGCGCGTGCTCGACCGGATAAGTGCGCCTGTGCCAGCGGATCTTGACACGGTCGTCGCGGTCGACCTGATGGGCCGGGCCTGCGCCGCGCAGGTTGTGAAAGAGCACGGTATTTGAGTATGGTGGCCGCGCCGAAACCGGTCGGCGCACTGGGCTCCCGGCACGGCAGGACAGGATGAAGTCCGTATGATCGATTTCGTGATCGGCACGCTGATACCGTTTCTGTTCGTCCTGACCGTGCTGGTGTTCGTGCACGAGATGGGTCACTACCTGATCGCCCGCTGGAACGGCGTGCGGGTTGAGACGTTTTCGGTCGGCTTCGGACCGGAGCTGTTCGGGCGGACGGACCGGCGCGGCACCCGCTGGCGGTTCAGCGCGTTGCCGCTTGGCGGCTATGTCAAGATGCTCGGGGGCGAGCAGTCCCTGACGCCGAACAAGGACGAGCCGCTCAGTCCGGAAACGCTCGCCCACCTCGACCGAATCGGCATCACGCCCGCCCAGTACGCCTTCGAATCCTTTCCGAGCAAACGCCTGGGGCAGCGGGCCGCGATCGTCGCCGGCGGCCCCGTCGCAAACTTCCTGCTGGCGGCGGTCCTGTTCGCCGGGCTGTTCATGATTGTCGGCGAGCCGACGACCGAGCCGATCGCCGGCACTGTCGACGAGGGCAGTGCGGCGGCGGAGGCCGGTCTGCAGCCTGGCGACCGGATCGTCGAGGTCGATGGCACCACGATCGCCACCTTCGAGCAGCTCAGGCGCATCATCGGGCTCAATCGCGGCACGCCGCTCGAGCTTCTTATCCAGCGCGATGACCGGCAGCTGACGGTGTCCGCCACGCCTCGGCTGCTGGAGACGGTTGATCCGCTCGGCAACCCGACGACGATGGCTCAACTCGGCATCAGGCAGAGCGTGGCTCCCGTGGCCCCGCTGGATCCCTTCACCGCCGTCGTTCGCGGCGTCGAGGAGACCTACGACCTGAGCGTGATGACGGTCCAGGCGGTGGCCCAGATCGTCAGCGGCTCGCGCGGTACCGAGGACGTGGGGGGTGTGGTGCGAATCGCCGAGATGTCGGGCCAGGTCGCCGACCTCGGCTTCATCTCGCTGATCCACTTCATGGCCATCCTGTCGATCAGCCTGGGGTTGATCAATCTGGTGCCAATTCCTGTGCTGGACGGCGGACACCTGTTGTTCTATGCCATCGAAGCCGTGCGCGGACGACCGCTGGGCCGGCGTGCCGTCGAAGTTGCAATGAGTTTTGGGCTGGTCGTGATCCTCGGACTGTTCATTACGACCACTGTCCTGGATCTGATGCGGTTTGACGGCATCGTTGCGTTCTTCAGCGATCTCACGGGATAATTCGACCAACAACATCACGGACGATTGCGCATGGGGGGAAGTTTGCGGGCGCTGATTGTCATCTCGGTATTGCTGATCGCGATGGGATTCAGGGCGGATGCCGTGGCGCAGCAGGGCGCTCCAGGGTCGATCAGCGCCGTGGTCATCGAGGGCAATCAGCGAATCGAGACGGAGACGGTGCGGTCCTACATGACCGTCTCCGAGGGCGATCCCCTCGACCCGTTCACTTTGAACGACTCGCTGCGGGCACTGTTTGCCAGCGGCCTGTTCGCCGACGTGACCGTCACGGTCGACGGAACGACGGTTGTCGTCAGGGTCGAGGAGAACCCGATCATCAACCGCGTGGTGTTCGAGGGCAACGACCGGATCGACGCCAACGTGCTGGAGAGCGAGATCCAGTCCCGGCCGCGCACTGTCTACACCCAGACCCAGGTTGCCGACGATGCCGACCGCATCCTCGAACTCTACCGTCGCAGCGGCCGCTACGCGGCCTCCGTCGACCCGCAGATCATCACCCGCGACCAGAATCGCGTCGACCTCGTTTTCGAGATCGACGAGGGGCCGCTGACCGGGGTCGAGCGGATCAGTTTCGTGGGCAACCGCGCCTTCAGCGACGGCACGCTGCGCAGCGAGATCCTGACCGAAGAGAGCGCCTGGTGGCGCATTCTCTCGTCGAACGACAACTATGATCCGGATCGCCTTACCTTCGACCGGGAGCTGCTGCGCAACTTCTATCTGGCCGAAGGCTATGCCGACTTCCGGGTGGTGTCGGCGGTGGCCGAACTCGCACCGGAAGGCGACGGTTTCTTCGTCACCTTCACCGTCGAGGAAGGCGAGCGCTACACGTTCGGCTCGATCGACGTGGTCAGCGCATTGCCGGACGTATCCCCGGACGAGTTGCGTTCGGACGTCACGACCGAGCAAGGCGACTGGTACGACGCGACCCAGGTCGAGCGCACGATCCAGCAGATTACCGAGCGGCTCGGAGCTCTCGGCTACGCCTTCGCCGAGGTCCGGCCCCGCATCGAACGCGACCGGGACAACCTGACCATCAGCGTCACCTATGAAGTGCAGGAGGGCCCGCGGGTCTACGTGCAACGGATCGACATCGTCGGCAACGTGCGCACCGTGGACGAGGTCATCCGGCGCGAGATGCGGCTGGTCGAGGGCGACGCGTTCAACATCGCCCGCCTGCGCCGGTCCGAACAGGAGATCCGGAACCTCGATTACTTCTCCACCGTGGACATCTCCAGCATACCGGGCGACGCAGCGGACCAGACGGTGGTCGTCGTCGAGGTCGAGGAAAAGTCGACCGGCGAGCTGTCGATCGGCGCCGGCTACTCCACCAGCGAAGGCGCGCTGGCCGATTTCTCCCTGCGCGAACGCAACCTGCTGGGCCAGGGCCAGGACCTGCGGGTCGGCCTTTCGCTGGCGACCAGCCGCCAGGAAATCGACCTCAGCTTCACCGAGCCCTATTTCCTCGACCGGAACCTGGCCGCCGGCTTCGACGTATTCCGGGTCACCCGCGACCGCCAGGACATCTCGTCCTACGATGCGGAGGAAACGGGGCTATCGCTTCGTGCCGGCTACGACATCAACGAGAGCCTGAGCCAGACCTGGACCTACACGATCCGGCAGGACTCGATCACCGATGTCGATGCCAGCGCCTCCCGCTTTGTCCGCGAGCAGGAAGGCGAGCGGCTCACATCCCTGATCGGCCAGCAGATCCTGTACGACCAGCGCGACAGCCGCGTCCGGCCGACCGATGGCTACTTCCTCAGGGCCGGAACCGAATTCGCGGGGCTGGGGGGCGACGTGACCTTCGTTCGGGGCACAGTCGGCGCCGGCTTCTATTACCCGGTCACCGACGGCGTGGTCGCCGAGCTCAGCGGCGAGGGCGGTCTCATCTACGGCCTGGACGAGGATGTCGCAATCTTCAACCGCTTCTTCATCGGCGGGCGTGACCTGCGGGGCTTCCAGCGCGGCGGCCTCGGCCC
>JBHJOG010000061.1:0-13818 GCA_050329975.1 Alphaproteobacteria bacterium
GGCAACGACGCGTTCGCCGACCGGGTCGCCGACGCCTTCGCCCGCGGGATCAAGGTCACCTCGAATAACGCGCCGCTCAGCGAACTGCTGCCGATGTACCAGGACCAGGGCTTCGGCTATGCCGGCGTCGACCTCTATGAGGGCGGCGCGATCACCGCGCGCGCGATGCTCGGCGCAGGGCTGCAGGCCGGCGACCACGCGCTGGTCTATGAGCTGTTCAGTTCCGGCGACCGCGGACTTTCCGGCCGTGGTATGGCCGATACGCTCGAGGAGGCCGGTGTGGTCGTCGACCGGGTCGAGATGAGCGCCGAGGTCGATGGCAATCCGCCGGCGGTGATTCCGATCCTGGTCGCCTACCTGCAGGAGAACCCGGACATCAAGGCGATCGGCACCCAGCACGGCGGCGTCACGCCGCAGCTGCAGGCGGTGATGGAACAGGCCGGTCGCAGCGCCGACAACCTGATCCTCGCCGGCATCGATACCGACCCGGTCACCGTCCAGGCGGTCGCCGACGGCTATATGGCGGCCTCGCTCGACCAGCAGCTCTACCTGCAGGGCTTCCTGCCGGTGCTGCAGTGCGTGCTGAGCGTGAAGTACCACATGGGCGGCATGACCACGAACACCGCTGCCGGCACGCTCTCGACCGAGAACGTCGAACTGCTGATGCCGCTGATCGAGCAGGGCATCCGCTGAGAGGCGTTCAGCCTCGGCGTGTTCTGGAGGGCCGGCAGCGATGCCGGCCCTTTCGCTTTCTGCGCTCCGAACGGATTCTACCTGACTCAGTCGTAATGCGCTGCGGCAGCCATCGGGCTTGTCATCGATCTGAAGTGGTGTGAGCATTCTTGCGACCGTGCTCACGCGTGGCGACCGGTCGGGACGTATCGCTCCATTCGCATCCCCCAGCTCTCGAGCGCAGGTACTGCGTCTCGAAAACAATCGATCGACGGCCATCCAGTCAGGACAGCGCCCTCGACACGGGAGGAATCGACGTGAAAGCCCGAACAACAGCAGCAACCAAGCCGTGGCGTCGTCTGGCGTTTGCCGGCGCGCTTGCCGCTGCGCTGGCCGTGCCGCCTGTCGGCAACAGTGCCGTCGCCGGCGGGGACTGGATCGACACCTGGGCGGCGGCGCCGCAGCCGATCTGGGGTCCGGATTTCCTGGCGCCGCTCGACTTCCCGCGCAACCTGTGGGCACAGACGATCCGCCAGGTCGCGCGGGTATCGCTCGGCGGCGAGCAGGTGCGCATCGCGCTGTCCAACGAGTACGGCGATCGGCCGATGACGGTCGATGCCGCCCGCATCGCGCTGTCCGACACCGGCGCGAGGATCCAGGAGGGAACCGACCGCGCCCTTACGTTCGGCGGCGAGCCCTCGATCACGATTCCGCCCGGCGCATCGGTCGTCAGCGACCCGGCCGACCTCAACGTGCCCCCGCTCGGCAGCGTCGCCGTCAGCCTCTACTTCGCCAGCCTGACCCCGACCACCACCATGCACTGGGACGGCCGCCAGACCGCCTATATCGTCGCTGAGGACAAGACTGCCGAAGCAGATATCGTCCCGGATGCGACGACGCTGTCCCGGCTGTTCCTGAGCCGGGTGATCGTCGATGCGCCGGAAGGCGCGCGCGCGATCGTCACCTTCGGGGATTCCATCACCGACGGCGACGGCTCCTCGGCCGACCAGAACAACCGCTGGCCGGACATCCTGGCCGAGCGCCTGCACGCGGCCGGCGACACACAGACGGCGGTGCTGAACGAGGGCATCTCCGGCGAGCGCGTGCTGTCCGACCGGATGGGCATCAACGCGCTGGCGCGGTTCGAGGAGGCGGTACTCGTGCACCCCTATGTCGACACGGTGATCTTCATGATGGGGATCAACGACATCGGCTGGCCCGACATGGTGCTCGATCCCGACGCCGCGGCCCCGAGCGCCGACGACATCATCGCCGGCTACAAGCAGCTCATCGCCCGCTCCCACGATCACGGCATCCGCGTGATCGGCGCCACGCTCACCCCGTTCAACGACGCCTTCGGGGGCAGCCCGCTCGCCGGCTACTACAACGAGGACAAGGAGGCGGCGCGGGTCGCGGTCAACGACTGGATCCAGAACGGCGGGGCCTTCGACGGGGTGATCGACTTCGATGCGGTCGTCCAGGATCCGGACAACCCGAACATGATCCTCCCGGCCTATGACAAGGGCGACAACCTGCATCCCAACGATGCCGGCTACGAGGCGATGGCAAATTCCATCGACCTCTCGCTGCTCGCCGCGCCATAGGTCGAACGGGGCAACAAATTCGTCATGCCCGGGCTTGTCCCGGGCATCTCCGGCCGCGCTCGCGCCTCGTCTTCGTCGAGATCCCCGGGACAAGGGCTTAGCCCGGGGAAGACTTCTCCTTTGGTTACCGCTCCACGCACATGGCGATGCCCATGCCGCCGCCGATGCACAAAGTCGCCAGGCCCTTCTTCGCGTCGCGCTTCTGCATCTCGTAGAGCAGCGTGGTCAGCACCCGGGCGCCCGACGCGCCGATCGGGTGGCCGATGGCGATGGCGCCGCCGTTGACGTTGACCCGGTCGGTGTCCCAGCCGAGGTCCTTGTTCACCGCGCAGGCCTGGGCGGCGAAGGCCTCGTTGGCCTCGATCAGGTCCAGGTCGGCGATCTTCCAGCCTGCCTTCTCGAGCGCGCGGCGGCTCGACGGGATCGGACCGCTGCCCATCACCGCCGGGTCGACGCCCGCAGTCGCCCAGGAGGCGATCCGGGCCAGCGGCGTCAGGCCGCGCTTGGCTGCCATCTCCGCCGACATCAGCACCAGCGCGGCGGCGCCGTCGTTGATGCCCGACGCGTTGCCGGCGGTGACCGTGCCGTCCTTGCTGAAGGCGGGACGCAGCCCGGCCAGGGTCTCGGCGGTGGTGCCGTGGCGCGGATATTCATCGGCCTCGACCACCGTGTCGCCCTTGCGGCCCTTCACCGTCACCGGCACGATCTCGTCCTTGAACCGACCGGCTTTCTGCGCGGCCTCGGCTTTTTGCTGCGAGCCGGCGGCGAAGGCGTCCTGCTGCTCGCGGGTGATCTGCCACTTCTGGGCGACGTTCTCCGCCGTCGTGCCCATATGGTAGCCGTTGAACGCGTCCCACAGCCCATCCTTGATCATGGTGTCGACCAGGCTGAGATCGCCCATCTTCTGGCCGGCGCGCAGATGGGCGGCGTGGGCCGACCCGCTCATGCTCTCCTGGCCGCCGGCTACGACGATCGCGCTGTCGCCGGCCTTGATCGCCTGACCGCCCAGCGCCACCGCGCGCAGGCCCGAGCCGCAGACCTGATTGATGCAATAGGCGGTGCGTTCCTGGGGAATGCCGGCGGCCATTGCCGCCTGGCGTGCGGTGTTCTGGCCCTGGGCAGCCGTCAGCACGTGACCGAGCACGACCTCGTCGACCTCCCCGGGCTCGACGCCGGCGCGCTGCAGGGCCGCGCCGACCGCGACCGCACCCAGCTGCGCGCCGCTCAGGCTGGCAAGGCTGCCGTTGAAGGCGCCGACCGGTGTCCGCGCCGCGCCGACGATCACTACGTCCATCACTCATTCTCCCGCTGTTGCCGGCGCGCCTCGGCGTCGGCTCGATCGTATCCGCTCGGGCGCCGTTGCGGTTGCCGGGCGGTGTGTCGTCAATTCAGGTCGTGCAGCCAGCCGGCAAGAGGCTCCCACAGGGCCTGACGCCCTTTGCTGCCGACGACCATGCCAACATGCCCAACCGGTGGGTCCAAGACAAGGGCATGGCCGATCTGACCGGCCAGTGCCAGCGAAGAGCCCGGCGGCACGATCCGGTCGTTCCGCGGGCAAGCCAGGAGAGTTGGTACCTCGATGCGTCGGGGCAAGATCGGCTGGCCCCCAACCAGCCAGCGGCCTTTGCAGGGTCGGTTCTCGCCATACCATTGGGTGAAGCACTCGGTCGCGACCGGGATCGCCAGCGGAACGCCGTCGTTGATCCAGTCCTCGAGCGCGACGAAGGCGGCCGCCTTGGCGCTGTGCGGGTCCACGGCGGCGAACCCGGCGAACTTACGCAGCGCCATCAGCGGGTCGAGGGCGAAGAACATGCACTGCAGGGCGTCCACCGGCACCTCGCCCAGCGCGCGGAACAGCGGCTCCGCATGCGGCCAGAGCTTGCCGAGCAGGCGGGCATGCTCGCCCTGGTCGGCATGGAAATCCCAGGGTGTGGCCAGCAGGGCGAGCCCGCCGACCAGCTTCGGCCGGCGGACCGCGGCGGCAAGCGCCAGCAGCCCGCCCATGCAGTAGCCGACCAGCACCGGCGGGGGCCCGCCCTGAGCCGCGACCGCTTCCAGGGCCGGCTCGATCCGGCCGGCGATATAGCCGGTCAGGTCGAAGCCGCGCTCCTCCGCGCCCGGCTCGCCCCAGTCGAGCAGGAGCGGCCGGCAGGACTGGCCGTCCGGCCTGCGCTGGGCCAGCCAGCGCAGCAGGCTGCGATCCGGGGCGAGATCCAGCACATAGCCGCGGTTGATCAGCGAAGGGACAAACAGGACCGCCCGGCCGGGCTCGCCGTTTCCATAGTCGAGCAGCCGCGTCGTTCCGGCCGCCCAGAGCACCGGCGGGTCGGGGAGGCTGCGGCGGAACCCGTGCCGGCGATAAGCCTCGATCCCGCTAATGAACGCATCCAGGCGCTCATGAGCCGCCGCCGCGATCGTCGGGCCGATCGCTTCCTGTCCCTGCATCGCGGCCAGGAGGTCAGCGAGGTCAGCGAGGTCAGCCTTCGGATCGGCGTCCTGACGGCCGCTTCCGCTGGCCATGGAGGGCGTCGGTGAGTTCGGCGACGCTGCGCTCGAGCTTTGCAATGCGGCGGGCCAGGTCGTCAATGCGGTCGCCGCCGTCCACAGGTGCAGAGGCAGGGGGCGCGGTCCGGTTCGTTTGCCAGACGGGCTGTCCATGCTCATATGAGTAGCGTGATGACGGGGCGGTGGCGACATCGCCGGGTACAGCGCTCCCTTGTATGGCGGTGAACAGGTTGGCCCAGTACCGCGCGATCTGCGGATCCTGGGCAGTCTGCTGCCAAGCCTCCTCCCAAAGCCGGAGGAACCGGGCTGGCAGATCGCGGGTGTGGGAATCGTGCGTCATCGGGCTCGGTTCGCTTGCGGGCAGGACGGCGACGCGTGACGGCCCAGACCGCCGGCGCCGTAGAGTTCATGTTGCGCCGCAACCTTATACTTTGCAATGCAGCATTCGCCCATTAGTATGGCAGTTTCCTGGCAACCAGAGACGAGCAGTATGGCCGAGAAGACCGACGACCCCGCAACGACGGACGACTCGCCCGCTGCGCCCCAGGCGCAGCCGAAACCCGTCATCATCAAGAAATATGCGAACCGGCGTCTCTATAACACGGCGGCGAGCAGCTATGTCACGCTCGACAACCTGGCCGAGATGGTTCGCAGCGGCGTCGAGTTCACGGTCTATGACGCCAAGACGGGAGACGACATCACCCGCCCGGTGCTGACCCAGATCATCGTCGATGCGGAGGCAAAGGGCCAGAACCTGCTGCCGATCAGCTTCCTGCGCCAGCTGATCGGGTTCTATGGCGACAGCCTGCAGGGCCTGGTGCCGCGGTACCTGGACTACTCGATGCGCATGTTCCAGAACAACCAGGAGCGCTATCGGAAGTACGCCAACGGCCCCTTCGACGGCATGTTTCCGATTTCGGCCTTCGAGGAGATCAGTCGCCAGAACATGGCGCTATTCGAGCGCGCGATGCAGATGTTCAATCCGCTGGCGGCGGAAGCCGCGGCTGCCGAGAACGGCACCGCGGCGACCAGGGCCAAGCCGGCGGCCGAGGAGCCTTCGGGCCTGCGCACGGCGGGCGAGGATAAGGGCGACATCGAGGACCTGAAGAAACAGTTGCACGCCATGCAGCGCCAGCTGGACAAGCTGGCGAAGGATCGCGGCGGCGACTGATCGCCGCAGTGGCCGCACGCGGGTTCATTCTTCGTCAAGGTTAATTGGTTGATAAACGGCCGGCGCCCGAATATGGCTATGCCGGAATCGCGCTCTATATGCGGATACCGAGCGCGATGACGGAACGAGACCGCGACCGAACCGATGGCTGACGCCCAGCAAGCCCTGCTCGCCCTGCCGCCGCCGCGCGCGACGGCCCCAGCGGTCTTTGGCCTGCGTGCATCGCTGCGCGGCGCGGCAGCGATGCCGGTCGACCCGGTGCAGCCGTCGAAGGCGGCGCAAGACGCGTCCTTCGGAACCAGCGTTCACCAGCTGGCGCGCGACGGCTCCGACGAGTCCGCGGCTGGATTCCAGCACCACTCGGTTCGGCGGCTCGGTTCGGCGCTGGACTGGATCCAGGCCCGGTTCTCTGCCGACCAGTCGGTCCCCTTCCTCGCCCAGCAACTCGGCCAGCACGCCCGTCCCGTCGTGCCGACGCTCGAGGCCAATGCCGAGGTCGCGGCCTATGCTGCGGCCCAGCAGCGGGCCGACCAGGCGGCGCTCGCCCACGAGTCCCTGCTCGACCTTCGCGCCTGAGCCCGCCCTTGTTGCACGGCGCGGTGCGACCGGCTATCCGACCGTCTCCCGTTGACCGCTGTCTGGATACCGCATCATGCCGCATGGCTACCGCACCCTGATCGACCGGATCGCCAGCCAGCCCGCCGCAGCCGTCGCAGTAGCGGCGCCCGAGCGGGCGTCGATGAGCTACGGTGCGCTGGACGCGTTCATCGGCCAGACCCGCGCGCGCCTGCGCGACCTGGGAATCGGCAGGGGGGACCGGGTGGCGATCGTGCTGCCGAACGGGCCCGAGATGGCGGTCGCCTTCGTGGCGGTGGCCGGCGCGGCGACCACCGCTCCGCTCAATCCCGCCTATCGGGCCGAGGAGTTCGCCTTCTACCTGCAGGATCTGCGGGCCCGGGCGGTGCTGGTCGCGGCCGACGAGGCGGGACCGATCGTCGACGCCGCCCGCCAGGCCGGAGTCGCGGTTCTGCGCGCGGTGGTGCCGGCCGATGCGGCGGCCGGAGCGTTCGCGATCGAAGGCGACCCTGCGGGCGCGGCCAGCGACGACGGCGCGCCTGGGCCCGACGATATCGCCCTGATCCTGCACACCTCCGGCACCACCTCGCGGCCGAAGATCGTGCCGCTGTCGCACGCCAACATCGCCGCCTCTGCCCAGCATATCGCGGCGACACTGGGCCTCGGACCGGCGGACCGGGTGCTCAACATCATGCCGCTGTTCCATATCCATGGGCTGATCGCGGCGGTGGCGTCCTCGCTGGGCGCCGGCGGGTCGATCTGGTGCAGCCCGGGTTTCAATGCACTCCGCTTCTTCGCCTGGCTCGACGAAGCGCAGGCGACCTGGGTGACGGCGGTGCCGACCATGTACCAGGCGCTGCTTGGCCGGGCGGAGCGCAACGCCGAGATCATCGCCCGCAACCCGCTCCGCTTCCTGCGCTCCTCCTCCGCGTCGCTGCCGCCGCAGGTGATGCAGGCGCTGGAGGGGCTGTTCGGCTGCCCGGTGATCGAGTCCTACGGCATGACCGAGGCGACCCATCAGATGGCCAGCAACCCGCTGCCGCCGCGGCCGCGCAAGCCCGGCTCGGTCGGGGTTGCCGCCGGGCCGGAGATCGCGATTCTGGACGAGCGCGGGGCCGAGTTGGCACCCGGCGCGATCGGCGAGATCTGCATCAAAGGCGCGAACGTGACCGCCGGCTACGAGAGCAATCCCGACGCCAACGCCGCCGCCTTCACCGACGGCTGGTTCCGCACCGGCGACCAGGGCATGCTCGACGCCGAGGGCTATCTGTTCATCACCGGTCGGCTCAAGGAGCTGATCAACCGCGGCGGTGAGAAGATCGCGCCGCGCGAGGTCGACGAGGTGTTGATGGACCATCCGGCCGTCGCCCAGGCGGTGACCTTCGCCGTGCCCCATGACAAGCTGGGCGAGGAGGTCGCCGCCGCGATCGTGTTGCGGGCCGACGTGCTGCCGATCCCCGACGCGCCGATGCTGAAGGACTTCGTCGCCCAGCGGCTGGCGGATTTCAAGGTGCCGCGCACGATCCTGATCGTCGACGAGATCCCGAAGGGGCCGACAGGCAAGCTGCAGCGGATCGGGCTGGCGAAGACCCTGGGGCTGGCGTCATGAGGATCTGCATCTATGGCGCCGGCGCCATCGGCGGCTTCCTCGGCGCCAGGCTGGCCCAGGCCGGGGCCGAGGTGACCCTGATCGCCCGCGGCCCGCATCTGGCAGCGATGCGCGAGCGCGGGCTGCGGCTGATCGGCGAGGAGGACGAGGACATCCTGACCTGGCCGGCGGCGATCCAGAGCCCGGCCGAGGCCGGGCTGCAGGATGCGGTGATCATCACGGTCAAGGCGCCGGCGGTGGCCGCTATCGTCGACGACATCCAGCCGATGATCGGGCCGGAGACGATGATCGTCACCGCGATGAACGGCATCCCGCACTGGTATTTCCATGCCCATGGCGGCCCGCTCGACGGGACCCGGGTGACCTCGGTCGACCCAGACGGTCGGCTGTGGGACCGTCTTCCGCCTGCGCAGTGCATCGGCTGCGTGGTCTATCCGGCCGGCGAGATCCTCAAGCCCGGCGTGGTCAAGGTCACCCACGGCAACCGCTTCATGCTCGGCGAGCCCGACGGCAGCCGCTCCGAGCGGGTGACCGGTCTGTCGAAGGCGCTGACCGAGGCTGGCTTCAAGGCGCCGGTGCGGCCGCGGATCCGCGACGACATCTGGACCAAGCTCTGGGGCAACCTGTCGTTCAACCCGGTGAGCGCGTTGACCCATGCCACGCTCGAGGACATCGCGGCCGACCCCGGCGTGCGCGCGGTGATCCGGGCGATGATGGTCGAGGGCCAAGCGGTGGCCGAGGCGCTGGGGGTGCGGCTCAGCGTCGACGTCGACACCCGCATCGGCTGGGCCGCCGACGTCGGCGCCCATCGGACCTCGATGCTGCAGGACCTTGTCAACGGCAAGCCGATGGAGATCGACGCGCTGGTCACCGCGATCCAGGAGATCGGCCGGCTGGTGAAGGTCCCGACGCCGACCGTCGACATGGTGCTTGCGCTGGTGCAGCAGCGGGCACGGGTGGCGGGCTGCTATTGAAGAGCGCGGGGCGTTGGACCGACAGCCGTGCGTCCTTCGACAAGCTCATCTGAGCTTGTCGAAGGACGCACATAGCCTGTGCAACGCCATCTTCACACTTCGTCGCGGAACTCCCCAACCAGCGACAGCCCGTCGATCCACGTCTCCGCCTCCCGCTTGACCACCTGTCGCGGGGCAACGCCCGCAGCCTCTCTATCTCGGCGCCGAGCGCGTCGCTATGGGTGACCACCCAGACGCGGGCGCGGTCGGCGGCGTTGACGATCAGCCGGGCCAGCGGCGCGATAAGGTCGGGGTGCAGGCTCGCCTCCGGTTCGTTCAGCGCGATGAAGCCGGGCATCCGGTAGCCGCAGAGCGCCCCGACCAGGCACAGGTATTTCAGCGTTCCATCGGAGAGCTCGTGGGCGCTGAACGGGCGGTCGAGATCAGCGAAGGTAACGGTGAAGCCGCAGCGGTTGCCCTCCCGGGTCACAGCCAGACGGGCGCCGGGAAAAGCGTCGTCGACCGCTGCGGCAAGCTCGGTATCCTCCTGGCGGATCTGCACCACTGTGGCGAACACCGCGGCCAGATCATTGCCGTCCGATGAGAGCGTGGGCGTGGTGATCGCCAGGCAAGCCCGCCGGGCCGGCGCCTGGCTATCGGCTCGGAATTCGTGGTAAAGGCGCCAGTCCTGGATTGCCAGGCGCAACTGGAAGAGCTCGGTGAACCGCTCGGCGTCTCGGAAGGTGGCCAGGGTTGTCTCGGACGGCAACAGGACATTCTCGAACGTGCGGCGGCGTCCGTGCTCGTCGCGCAGCCATACCGCAGCGCCCTTCCGCTCCATCAGGGTCACCGGCCTGCCGGCCGCCTTCGCGGTCAGGGTCTCGACCTTGACCAACGGCTCACCGGCCAATGCCGCGAAGGCCGGCGCGGGCAGCCCGATCTCGATCGCATACTCCAGGTCGTCGAACTCGGCCGAGAGGATCAGCCGGCGCGGGTCCGACTTGCGCTCCTTGCCCGCCCACAGCACCGAGCCCATGCCGCCTTCCAGCGCGATCTCGCGGGTGATGGTGCCTTTGGCGGCGGCGTGCAGCAGGGCGAGCGCGCGGTAGAGGTTGGTCTTGCCGACCCCGTTGCGGCCAACGAAGACCGTCAGCGGGCCGACCGGAAAGCGGATCTGCCGCACCGAGCGGTAGCCCTTGATCCGGACGGCGGTCAGCCGCATGGCGCTGCTTCCGGCACTTGCATGAGCCGGCTATGTGCCCGATCGCCGCGCTGCTGACAACCGGGCCGGGTTGCAGGCGGCTACTCCGCCTCGGTCATCACCTCGAACCCGGCGAGGACCAGCACCTCTTCGACCGCCGGTTCCGCCGCATCGTCCTCGAACAGCACGACGCAGGCCTCGCCCACGGTCATCGTGCCCACTGCGTAGGTTCCGTCCAGCAGGGTCCTGCAGACCAGCACGCGCCGGTCGCCGTCCCGCCAGATCGGGACAGCATCGGACGGCACATGGTCGAGGCCGGCTGCCCGTGTCCAGCCATAGGCGGCAGTGCCGGCGGTGAGGGTGTGGAATGTCGGCTCCTCGACGGTTCGCCCGCCCCGTGCGATGCGGCAGCCTCCGACTGCAGCGGTGCCGATGACCGGCGCGTCCGGCAGGCCTACGGCGCACAGGATAGCGCCGTTGTCCAGCCGATAGGCATCCGGCGCGATGGTGTTGGCTGTCGCCGCGCGCCAGACCAGGCCCGGCGCCGTCGTCACTTCGCCGCCGCTGACCAGAGGCGTGCCAGACATCGCCGTGTGCAGCTGCTGCAGCTCGGCCAGCCGTTGCCACAACCTGGACTCGACGCATTGCGACGGCAGGCCGGCGCTCGACGCGCACATGTTCCGGTAGTGCAGGAAGTCGCGCTGCTCCTGGCGGATCCGTTCCGCCTGCGGCGGCGGCGCATTCTCCAGCAGGGCGAAATAGATGCTGGCGATCTGGCGGTCGAGCTTGGCCAGGGCCGGCCGCTCGCAGATCATGAACTCGACGTGCTCGGTCGCGCGGGAGCAATCGAAGCTCGGGTCGGCGCTGGCGAGCGCCGGCATGGCGGAGACAGCGGCTGCGAGGGCACCGGCGGCCAGGCCCCGATGGGCGATGCGGCGAAACGCCTGGTACCTGGTCATGGACTTCTCTTCCTCCGTCGCCTGCGATTCCGTGCATCCTAACCAGCAGCATGGCGAATTCGAGGCGAGAGCGTGCGGGACTTCAGGTGCTTTTCAGGCCGCTTTCCGTCCCGCGCGGCGACCATTCCATCCGCGGCGTGTAGCGGTCGAGCGCGCTGTACTGCGGCGGCCAATCCATGCGCCAGCCCTGCTCGAAGGCGGCGTGCCGCGTCCAGTACGGGTCGTAGAGGTGGGCGCGCGCCAGCACCACCAGGTCGGCGCGGCCGGCGGCGACGATCGAGTTGACGTCGCCGTAGGAGGAGATGTTGCCGACGGTCATCGTCGGCATGTCCGCCTCCTGCCGCACCTGGTCGGAGAACGGCGTCTGGAAGCAGCGGCCGTAGACCGGCGCGTCGTCGTCGACTGTCTGGCCGGCCGAGACGTCGACCACGTCGCAGCCCAGCGCCTTCAGTGCGCGCGCCACCGCCACCGCGTCGTCCGGCGTGAAACCGCCGGCCTTCCAGTCGGTGGCCGAGAGGCGCACCGATATCGGCTTGTCCGCCGGCCAAGCCGCGCGCACGGCGGCGAACACCTCCAGCGGGAAGCGCATCCGGTTCGCCAGGCTGCCGCCATAGGCATCATCGCGGATGTTGGTCAGCGGCGACAGGAAGCTGCCGAGCAGGTAGCCGTGAGCGAAGTGGATCTCCACCATGTCGAACCCCGCGTCCTCGGCCATCTGCGCGGCGCGGACGAAATCGTCGCGGACCTGGTCCATGTCGGCGCGGTCCATCGCGCGGGGGACCTGGCTGCCGACCTTGTAGGGGACCGGGGAGGGCGCGATCAGCGGCCAGTTGCCGTCCGGCAGCGGCTCGTCGATGCCCTCCCACAGCAGCCGCGTCGAGCCCTTGCGCCCGGCATGGGCCAGCTGCATGGCGACCTTCGCCTGGCTGTGGACGTGCACGAAGTCGACGATCCGCTTCCATGCCGGCACGTGCTCCGGCTTGTACATGCCGGCGCAGCCGGGCGAGATCCGGCCGTCCTTCGCCACATCGGTCATCTCGGTGACCACCAGGCCGGCGCCGCCGATGGCGCGGCTGGCCAGGTGCACCATGTGCCAGTCGTTGGGCGTTCCATCCTCGGCCGAATACATGCACATCGGCGAAACCACCACCCGGTTGACCAGCGTCATACCGCGCAGCCGGAACGGCGTGAACATCGGCGGCGGCACGCTCTCCGGCCCGTTGACCGGCAGGTTGGCGCCGGACTGATTGGCCGCCTGCGCCGCCAGCCACCGGTCGACCCGCCCGACGAAGCCCGGGTCGCGCTGCTTCAGGTTGGTGTGGGTGATCCGCATCGAACGGGTAAGCAGCCCGAAGGCGAACTGCAGCGGCTCGAAGCCGCCATAGCGCTCGGTATGCTCGAACCACTCCAGGCTGGTCTGGGCGGCACGCTGTGTGCTCTCCACCTGCGGCTTGCGCTCGGCCTGATAGGCGGCCAGCGCGGCTGCCAGGTTCGGCTGCGGCCGGCTCAGGGTGGCCGCCAGCGCGATCGAATCCTCCATCGCCAGCTTGGTGCCCGAGCCGATCGAGAAATGCGCGGTGTGGGCGGCGTCGCCGAGCAGCACGACGTTGCCGTGGTGCCAGCGCGCGCAGCGCACGGTGGGGAACTGGCGCCACAACGACCGGTTCTTCAGCAGCCGGTGACCGGCCAGCTCGTCGGCAAACAGTGCCTCGCAGAAGCGGATCGTGTCGTCCTCGCTGGCCCCGTCCAGTCCGGCCCGGCGCCAGGTGTCGTCCCGGCACTCCACGATGAAGGTGCTTTCGCCCTCGCTGTAGCGATAGGCATGCACCCGCCACAGTCCGTGCGCCGACTCCTTGAAGTGGAAGGTGAAGGCTTCGAACGGCAGCGTTGTGCCGAGCCAGACGAATCGGTTCGGCCGCCAGTCCAGCGCCGGCTGGAACGAGGACCGCCAGCGCTGGCGGACGGCGCTGTTGACCCCGTCGGCGGCAACGACCAGGTCGGCGTCGAGGGCCGCGGGGTCGTCGATCTCGCAGTCGAACCGCAGCGAGACACCGAGCGCCGCCGCTCGCCGCTGCAGGATGTCGAGCAGCGTCTGCCGCGACATGCCGGAGAAGCCGTGGCCTGTCGAGACGAAGCGTTCGCCGCCGACGTGGATGTCGATGTCGGTCCAGTGGGCGAAGCTGGCGGCAATCTGCTCGAACGTCACATCATCCGCGGCCCGGATGTTGTCCATGGTCTCGTCGGAGAACACGACGCCGAAGCCGAAGGTATCGTCGGCGCCGTTGCGCTCGTAGACGGTGATCTCGTGGCGCGGGTCGGCCTGCCGCATCAGGATCGCGAAATAGAGCCCGCCCGGGCCTCCGCCGATCACCGCGATCCTCATTACCTCGCCCCGATTCCGTCGACCGCTCCCGACCGGCCCCGGCAATGCTCGGATCGCGTCACGGTTCTGTTGTGACCGGGCGCACAGCCGACGTGATGTTGCCCCATTCTCGACCCGCGACCGCCAAAAGCGACGGCCACCTGTACCCCGTCAACAGGAACACGGTGGAGGAAACCATGCACCGC
>JBHJOG010000062.1:0-22103 GCA_050329975.1 Alphaproteobacteria bacterium
GCCGTCCCGTCGAGGGTGACCGGGGTGCAGGCGATGCCTTCGATCTGGAGCACCACGCAGGCGGTGTCGGCGGCCGACTGGTCGGACAGGCCGGCCAGGAGCGCCCGGTAGAGCGTCTGTCCGACCCCGTCAGCCTCGGCGACCAGCACCGAGCTTCCGGCCAGCGGGGCGAAGCCGCGGTCGCGCACGCCGGCTGCGATCGCACGCGCGATCGACGCCTCGCCGAACGCGCCGATCTGGACCGCCCAGCCGTCCGCACAGCCGGGCTCGGCGACCGGAGAGGTCGCGGCGGTAGCAGTGATCCTGGCCGGATCAAGCGCCTCGAGCAGGATCGACGCCGGCACGTTGTGCGCCACCGGCGCGTCCGGCGCCTGCCCGGCCGCTTCGGTGGCGGCGACTGCATAGATCGTCGGCACGTCCGAGCGCACCGGCGGCGCGAACGCCGGCCGGTCGGGCAGGGTGGCGGCGGTCGACGCCGCCGCAGCAGCAACAGACAGCGTAGGCGCGGCAGCGACCACATAGGCGGGCGCTGGCCCGCCACCGCGCGCGATCGGCGGGAAGGCCGGACGCTCCGGACCATAGCCGACGGCGGCGAATCCGGCGTCCAGCAGGGCAGCCATCCGGGCGTTGCGCGCCTGGGCGCTCGAGCCGCCGAAGATCACGCCGAAGATGCGCCGCCCGTCGCGCTCGGCGCTGGCGACGAGGTTGAAGCCCGATGCGTTGATGAAACCGGTCTTGATCCCGTCGAGCCCCTGATATTCGCCAAGCAGCCCGTTGTGATTGCGATGGGTGGTGCCGTGGAAGCTGTAGTTGCGGGTGCTGAACAACGGGTAGTACTCGGGGAAGTGGGCCCGCATCCGGATTGCCAGGTTGACCATGTCGCGCGCAGTCGTGATCTGGCGCGAATCGGGCAGACCCGACGCGTTGGTGAACACGGTGTTGGGCATGTCGAGCCGGCTCTGGGCGAGCGCCGTCATCTGCCGGCCGAATTCCGCCTCGCTGCCGGCCAGCGCCTCGGCGACGGCAACCGCGATATCGTTGGCGGACTTGGTGATGAGCACCATGATCGCGTCGCGGACGCTGATGGTCTGCCCTGCGGCCAACCCGATCTTGCTCGGCGGCTGGGCGGCCGCCCGGGCCGAGATCGGGATCTGCTGGTCCATGGTCAGCCGGCCGCTGTTGAGCGCGTCGAAAACCATGTACAGCGTCATGATCTTGGTGAGCGACGCCGGGTGCACCCGCGTATCGATATTGGTCGCGTGCAGGATCCGCCCCGTCTGCGCGTCCAGCACCAGGGCGGCATATTGCGGGCTCGCCTGCGCGGCCGGAGCATGTGCCGCAAATGCGAGCAGGACGAGGAGGGCGAGGACCAGTCCCCGCGCCGGCAGCCCGCAGCGCGGAGGCGTCAGCGATCCGACACCATGACGTCGCGCCGCGACCTTGGATCCAAAGAGTCGCATCGACAAGACCACTCCACCGCTGGTTCATGATATCGGTTCAGATAGCATCGTAATGCATTCGAACTCAATAATTTTCTTGGTGAGCGCGGCTCGCGCGATCCCACGTCGTGGGCCGCCGCTACCGCCGCACGGACCCCGGTCGAATGGCGATTGCAAGACTCGTGCGAGCGAGTATAGTGCCGCGCATGAATAAAATTGCACTGCCGTTGCTCGCGGTGATCGCGCTGTCTGCTTGCGTTGGCGGCAATAGCGGATCCGAGGTCCCGGTTGCTGTGGCCGTCGTCGAGACGCCCCCGGAACCGGCAGGTTACACGTTGATCGGCGGCCCCGTGGGCATGGCCGAAGTCCCGGGCCGCGATGCCCTGCGCGAGGCGCAGCAGCTGCTCGCGGATGCGGGCTACGATCCCGGGCCGGCGGATGGCCTGATGGGGCCGCGGACCCGCAGCGCGCTCAACGAGTTTCAGACCGCGGTCGGCATCCCGGAGAGCGGGACGCTGACGGTCGATACGCAGGGGGCGCTTCAGTCGGCGCAGGCTAACGCCGTGATGAACGTTGCTGAGGCTCCTGCGGCCACCGCGCAACCGGCCGCGGCTGCTGCCCCAACCGCAAGCACGGCCGCGCGTGCGGCCGCGACGACGGCGTCGGCGACCACCAGTTCCACCTCGGGCAGCAACACATGGACGGCCTTCATCGCTGGCCAGGACATCAGCACTGCCTGCCGGTCCGGCACGCCCGATACCTACCGCTTCGTCTACAACGCTGAGTACACCGAGCACGTGCGGCTCTACGAGATGTACGACACCGGCGACGGCTCGGCAGTGCTCAACATCGTCGTCCGTGGGCCGACCCGGATCGGCAGCGAGCCCAGCCGGATCTCCGGCCGCGTCACCGGCAAGCGCTCGGTCAACGGCTTGGCGCCGTTCGAGCGGAACACGCTGATCGAATCCTTGATGTCCAGCGGCTTCACGTCGTCCCCGGTGGCGCCGGGTACGGTGCTGCCGTCCGACGGTCACTTCTGGGTGGTCAGCGCCTGCCGGAACGGGACCTTCACCATGAACGCGTGGACCTACCCGTCCGACCGTTGGGAGTCGCTGACCTTCCCGACCATGCTCGGCCAGCTCGATTTCACCAACGTACGGTTCAACCCGCTGTCCCAGCAGTCCGAATCCGAGCGCACCGCTGCCCGCAATGGCAGCCCGGCGCAGGCGTTCGACCTCCGGGTCGCCGCCGACGGCAGGCTTGCGCTGAACTGAACGCCGCTCTATCGACCAGAGAATGGCCGGGACCTCGCGTCCCGGCCATTCTCATTCGGACGGCCGGCTACTTGTTGAATCGGCCGAGGTTGCCCAGGAACTGGTCGATGAATGTGAGGCGGTTGCCGCTGGTCGGCGTCTCGCGATCGACCGGACGCACGTCCTGCGCGATCTCGGCGCCATACTCGCTGACCGAGAACACATATCCGGCCTCGTCGAACTGGACCTCGATGATGTCCCGGTTCAGCAGATCGGCCTCGAGGAAAGCCAGCGTCTCGGTTTCCTGCCCGATGTAGTACCAGGTTCGGCCGTCGAAGGTGCCGCGGGTGGTCGGCGTGCCCATGATCGCGAGCACGTCGTCCTCGGTGCTGATGCCCGGCTGGATCTGGCCGATGTCGTGCCGGTCGGCCCGATAGCCGCGGTGATCGACGACCCCGGAGCAGGCCGTCGCTGCCAGGCACAATGCCAGCGGCAACGCGACGCCTGCCGAAGATTTGCGCAGCATGCTGTCCCCCTGTCCTTCGGCCCGCCAGGGCCAGGAGCGGGGCGAATGTCGATTGCGCGATCGGCGATGTCAACCTATCTAGCGTCTCCGGGTATTGGCCGGCCGCAGCCCAGGCGCCATCGACGGGCCGAAATGGGGCGAAATTCAGGGAACTGCCATGGTCCTGTTGCGAAACCTGCTCGCCCTGGTCTCGAAGCGCGATCGGCTGGCGCAACGGATCTACGACCAGTGCGTGGCGGCCGCCCGTGCGCCTGCGCACTATGGCGACGGTTCGGTCGCCGATTCGGTCGACGGTCGTTTCGCCATGCTGACCCTGCACCTGTTCATTGCAGCGCATCGCCTCCGCGGAGCCGGTCCCGAGGGCGAGGCGCTGGTGCAGGCGCTGGTCGACTGCTTCATCCGCGACATGGACTGCAACCTCCGCGAGATGGGCGCCGGTGACGTCGGCGTCGCCAAGAACGTCAAGCAGATGGCCCTGGCGCTCAACGGCCAGCTCCACGCCTATGAGCGCGCGCTCGTAGAGGGACCCGAGGGCTTGGCCACGAGCCTGAGTCGCAACGTTTTCGCCCAGGCCGATGCCCGAGGGACGGATTCCGGACGGACGGACGAAGGATTGGACCAAACGGCCGGGCAGAGCGCCGTCCGGCGGCTGACTGGCTACACAATTGCGCAGATCGGCCATCTCTCCGCCCAGGCTGACGCGGACTGCGTTGCTGGCCGGTGCCGGATGCTGCCAGTTCCGGCCGCCTATGGCGAGGAGCGGTTGCAGCCATGACTGCGCCCTCGCAGGGGCCGGAATGGCCGCTCACCGTGGCCGCGGTGCGGGTGACCGCGCAGCCGCTGCGGCTGTCGGTCGAGGCCGGACCGGCGGTGCGTGAGGCGCTTGCCGGCCGATTCGCCATCCTCGCCATCGACTCCCTCGCCGCCGATGTGGCGCTGCGCCGGCTCACCGACGGCGACATCGCCGCCAGCGCCCGCTTGCGCGCGCGCCTGCAGCAGGCCTGCGTCGTGACCCTGGAGCCGGTGGCCGAGTCCATCGACGTCACCATCGAGGGCCGCTTCACCCACCGCGCGTCCGACCCCGGCGACCCGCTGGTCCTCGTCGATCCCGATGACGAAACCGACGAGCCGGAACCGATCGTCGACGGAACTCTGGCACTCGGCGAGTGGCTGGCCCAGCAGCTTTCGCTCGCCATGGATGCCTATCCGCGTGCGCCCGGGGCCGCCGTCGAGCGGACCCACGCCGGCGAGGCGCCCGAAACGGGGCCGGCGAGCCCCTTCGGTGATCTCGCCCGCCTGCGCAAGGACAGCCAGGACGGATAGGTCCGACAGGGCCCCATATTCTCGCCAACAAGCGGGCCAACATCGCACGTTGCCCGGCGCCTGTGCATCGGGCAGAGTCGTTGCCGGTACGGAGGGCGGGTCGATGTCATTACGCGGTTCCAGTCTTGTCGCCCTGGCCGTCGCAGCCGTGCTGACGACTGTCGGAGCGCGCGCAGCCGACCTCGGCTTTCCAGATACAGGGGCGCCGGCGGAAACGGTGTTGCCGCCGTTGCCCGAAATCCCGGTCGCGACTATCGACCTGGGCGTCCTTCGCGATCACGCCCTCGATCTCGCCGCGGCGTTTCCCGCCGCCGACTACGACGTCCAGGCGCTGGCCGCGACCTTTGCCGGCGACCCGGCCGCCGCTTACGCCTATGTCCGCGACCGCATCCTGATCGATCCCTATCCCGGCGCGATGCGCAGTCCGGCGGGCGTGCTCGGCGCCCGCGCCGGCTCAAGCGCGGACCGGGCAGCGCTATTGGTCGAACTGCTGCGCTACATGGATATCGAGGCGCGCTTCGCCTTCGGCACCCTGGACGATGCCGGCGTGCTCAGGTTGCGGGCCGCAGGGCTGATGCCCCACACCCGAAACCTCGCCGAGGACGAGATCGGGACCCTGGCTGGCCTGTCCGGAGCCGCCGCGGAACGGATGGCGGCGCGTGCGCGGCGCGATTTTGCCTGGTTGTGGGCGGCGATCGGCGACAGGCTCACACCCGCTGAACCGCAGCAGCCGACGTGGCGGCACGTCTGGGCCCAGGCCCTGATCGACGGCGACTGGGTCGACCTCGACCCGCTGCCGTTCAACGATTTCGGCGCCACGGTCGTTGCGTCGACAGGCACGACCGCCGATACGCTGCCCAGCCAGGTCGTGAATGGGATCGTGCTGACCGTGGTTGCCGAGTCTCTCAGCGACGGCGCACTGACCACCCAGGCACTGCTGGAGGCACCCCTGCTCGCGTCGGAGGCTGCCGACACCCACATCTTCCTTGCCTTCGAGCCGGCGGCCGCTGGTGGCGCCGGTGCGATCGGCAGCGGCATCACCGGCGCGCTCGGCGTCGAGGCTGCCTATCTGCCGGTGCTGACCGTCGGCAGCCAGGTGCTGCGCGGCGACCCATTGCCGGCGCTTGCCGGCGGCGGTGACAGCGGCGGCGGAATGTTCTCCGGCGAGGCACAGGATTTCTTCTTCGGTGGCGGCGAGGAGCCCGCCATCGACACCGGACCGGCGCTCACGGCGCTCTATCTCGATTTCGTATTGTACCAGCCCTGGCAGCGTCCGCTGGCCCTGCGCCGGGTGCTCGTCGACCGTGTGGCCCCGGAGGCACGGATGTCCGGCCTGATCGAGGCCGACGGGCTGGCGCCGCTGCCGGTCGAAGACGGCGTCGCCGACGCACTGGCTACCATGCACCAGATCGTGGTCTCGACCGGAGGCGCCAACCCGCATCATGTCGCGACCGGGATCGGGATGGCCGCGGAATATGTGGGCGAACAGATGGCGACGCCGGAAGCGATGAGCGATCTGTCGCTGCCGGAGATCCTGTGGCCGATCGGGGCGTTGAACGCGGCAGTGGTGCTGGCCAGCGAGGAGCTGTCGATCACGGCATTGAACGACCTCGACGACGTCCGTTTCTTCGTCGGTGCGCCGCGGGTTTTCGTGCTGTCGTTCCAGCCGGCGGCGATCGGCAGCCACGACGGGCTCCGTTTCGAGATCGACCTGCTGCACGACGAGGTCGCGACCGTGTCCAACCCGGGCGTCTCCGCGGCGGCGGTCGCCGAACGTCGGCTCTGGTACGCGGTGCTGCAGTCAGCCCTGGAAACCACCCTGGCCGAGCTGCGGACCGCGACCTTCGATGCTGACGGCCGGCATGTGGTCAGCACCAGCACCGAGATGGCGGCCGCGCTGGCAGTCCTTGCCCCCGCCGATGCCGCCGGTCTGGCTGCCCCGACGGCGCTGCTGGCGGCGCTGGCTGCAGGCGACCTGGTGGTGGCCAATGCCGGATCGGTCGCGCCGGACCTGCAGACATGGTGGACGGTGGACCCGGCGGATGGCAGCGCGCGTGCCGTGCTTGCCCCGGGTCTTGGCGGCTCGGGCGGCGGCGGTTGGCGCCCGCCCACTCCCTACACCAATGCGACACCGAATACCGGCGATCGGATCATCGTCGATCCGAGGACGGGCAACAACGCCGGCTTCGTTCGAAATGGCCGCGACCACCTGTATCGCCGCCCGCCGCCGGCGGCCGGCACCTGCCGCGGCGCCAACGAGTACACAACCATCCTCGGCTGCGTCTCGTTGCCGGCCGGCATGGCGCTGGGCACAGCCTATTCGCTGGTGATCGGCGAGGTCGTCTTCTTCGCTGCGGTGGTCATCGCCTCGGCGATGTGAGGCTGGAGCAGAACGCCAGCCTCACTGCGGCATGCGCCGTCGGCGGGCCGCCGGCTCTGCGGCCGCCCGGGCATGCAGCATGCGCCAGACCTGACGGGTGATCTGCACCCAGTCCCGCCGCAATCCCGGCTCGTGGTCCAGCGCCGCGACGATCTCGGCCGCGACCCTCGGTGCCTGCAACCGGTGCTGCAGGACGATGAAGGCTGCCATCACGCGAATGGTTTCGTCCGTAGTCATGGCAAACCAACGTCGGAATGTGTCTGTGCGTTCCCGGCCGCCGTCATTCCGGCGCGACCGCCGGAAGAGCTTCTTTCTCACACCTCTGTCGATCGCGGCCGGGCCGGTTCGACCAGTGGGCGAACCACTCGCCCCTGGAAGGACATCCCGATGCACGTTCTGGAAGCTGCCCTGATCGCCAATGTGATGTTGCCAACCTCGCCACGCCGGCTGGCCGGACGCCCGGGAGGCGGTGTCGGCCGCTGCGCCGCGGCCGCAGCGGCGCTCGCCCCGCTGCTGGTAGTGCTGCTTTTCGGCGTTTGACGCTACGCGCCCGGCAGCTTCAGCCCATGCGTCCCGGCGCAGGCCACTGCTTCCTCGTAGCCGGCGTCGGCATGTCGGATTACGCCGGTCCCAGGGTCGTTCCACAGCACCCGCTCGATCCGCCGCGCCGCCGCCTCCGTGCCATCGCAGACGATCACCATGCCCGCATGCTGGCTGAAGCCCATGCCGACCCCGCCGCCGTGATGGATCGACACCCAGCTTGCTCCGGATGCGCAGTTGACCAGCGCGTTCAACAGCGGCCAGTCCGACACCGCATCCGAGCCGTCGCGCATCGCCTCGGTCTCGCGGTTCGGGCTTGCTACCGAGCCGGAATCGAGGTGGTCGCGCCCGATCACCACCGGCGCACGCAGCCCACCGCTCGCCACCATCTCGTTGAAAGCCAGCCCAAGCCGATGGCGGTCGCCGAGGCCCACCCAGCAGATCCGCGCCGGCAGCCCCTGGAACGCGATCCGCTCTCGCGCCATGTCCAGCCAGTTGTGCAGGTGGCGGTCGTCCGGCATCAGCTCCTTCACCTTGGCGTCGGTCCGCGCGATGTCCTCCGGGTCGCCGGAGAGCGCCGCCCAGCGGAACGGCCCGATCCCGCGGCAGAACAGCGGGCGGATATAGGCCGGTACGAAACCGGGGAAGGCGAAGGCGTCGTCGACCCCTTGCTCCTGCGCCATCTGCCGGATGTTGTTACCGTAGTCGAAGGTCGGCACCCCATGCGCGTGGAAGGCCAGCATCGCGCGCACGTGCTCCGCCATCGATGCCCGCGCCGCCGCCTCCACCTCGGCCGGCGCCGTCTCCCGTTTCTCAGCCCATTGCTGGAGCGTCCAGCCGATCGGCAGGTAGCCATTGACCGGGTCGTGGGCCGAGGTCTGGTCGGTCAGCATGTCCGGCCGGACGCCGCGGCGCAGCAGCTCCGGCAGCACCTCGGCCGCGTTGCCGAGCAGCCCGACCGAGACCGGCCCCTGCGCCTCGCGCAGGATTGCGAGCGCCTCGTCCAGGTTCTTCGCCTGCCGGTCGAGGTAGCGCGTCTTCAGCCGCATCTCGATCCGGCTCGGCTGGCACTCGACCGCCAGCATCGAGGCGCCGGCCATGGTCGCCGCGAGCGGCTGGGCCCCGCCCATGCCGCCCAGCCCTGCAGTCAGGATCCAGCGCCCGTTCAGGTCGCCGCCGTAGTGCTGTCGCCCGGCCTCGACAAAGGTCTCGTAGGTGCCCTGCACGATCCCCTGGCTGCCGATATAGATCCACGACCCGGCCGTCATCTGGCCGTACATCATCAGACCCTTGCGGTCGAGTTCATGGAAATGCACCCAGGTCGCCCAGCGCGGCACCAGGTTCGAATTGGCGATCAGCACCCTCGGTGCGTCCTCATGGGTGCGCAGGACGCCGACGGGCTTGCCCGACTGCACCAGCAGCGTCTCGTCCGCCTCCAGCGCCCTCAGGGCCGCGACAATGCGGTCGAAGCTCTCCCAGTCCCGTGCCGCCCGCCCGATCCCGCCATAGACCACCAGTTCCGCGGGATGCTCGGCCACCTCCGGGTCGAGGTTGTTCATCAGCATCCTCAGCGGGGCCTCGGTCAGCCAGCTTTTCGCGCTCAATGTGGTGCCGCGCGGCGCGCGGATGGCCCTGGCATTGTCGCGGCGAGTCATGGTTGGCCTCCCTTCGATCCCTGCCAGCCTAGACCGGTTTGCGAGCAGCGCAATCGGCTACCGTCGACCGCAGCGGCAGGGTCCGCTACAGCATCTCGAGGTACCGGTCGAAGGCCTGTTTCACCGTACCGATATGGGCGCGCATGGCGCGGGCGGCGGTGTCGCGGTCGGCGCGCAGGATCGCCTCGACGACCCGGTCGTGCTCGTCGTAGGAGCGGGCAAGACGACCGAGGGTGTTGAACTGCTGGCGGCGGAACGGGGCCAGCCGGGAACGGGTGGCGAAGGTTAGCTCTGCGAGGTAGGCGTTGTGGGCGCCCTCGTAAATGACGGCGTGGAAGCTCTCGTTGGCGATCTGGTAGCCGGTGAGGTCGCCGTCGCGGACCAGTGTGGCGAGCGACGCATGCACCGTCTCCAGCCGTCGGCGCTCGGCCCCGCTCATCGCCTCGGCGGCCAGGCCGGCGCAGATTCCTTCCAGTTCAGCCATGGCGACGAACAGCTGGACCAGACGGTCCTCCGACAGGGGGGTGACGATTGCGCCGCGATGGGGACGCAGCTCGACCAGGCCGCTTGCTGCCAGCAGGCGCAGCGCTTCGCGGACAGGGGTCCGCGAGATGCCGAAGCGGGCCGCCAGCCCGGCCTCGTCCAGCGGCGTGCCCGGTGCCAGGGCGCCGCGCACGATCTCCTCCGCCAACCGAAATCGTATGTCGTCGGAGCGGGTGCGGCGGCGCTGCGGCGTCGGCGCGAGCGGCGAAAGGCTATCCACGGTGAGCGGGGTGGTCCGGATCGTCGATGATGCTGACATGGGCGGCGACAATACGCCATTGGCCGGCCATCCGCACCCAGCTCTGCATCTGGCGGCCGACCTTGGCGGGTGTGTTATCCCGGCGGAACAGGGTTGCGGCGACGCCGAAGTCGCGGCCGTAGGTCGTGACGACAGTCCGCGCCAGGCTGCGCGCCAAGCCGGCGGGCGAGCGGGCAGCGCGAAAGGCAGCGATCTCGGCATGGCCATAGAGATTCTCGGCCACGCCGTAGCGGATGACGTGCGGCGCCTCGAGAAAGAAGGCGTCGAGCGCCGCGACGTCGTTGTCGACCAGCGCAGCCTCATAGGCGGCGAAGGCCGCCTCCAGCTCCGCCTTCACCTCGGGAACGTCAATGTCCATGGTCGGGTCGCAGACTCGATTCAGAGCGTTGGTCGCACCTCGTTTGTGCGGCGCTCAACCCTCCAGCCTCGCGCGCAGATCCTCCAGGAACGGGATCGAGGCGTACTGGTCGGGCATCACCTGGTCCCAGGCGACGCCGCTGGGGCGGGGGTAGGCGGTGCTGGTGTCGATCAGCGCCTGCTCGGTCGCGATGTAGTCCAGGGGTGAATCGTGACCGAGCATGGGAACGAGCGCGGGCTCGACCACCTGGCAGCTGTGGACGGTGGTGGTAATCGGTGTCTGCGGGCCGACCTTGCCGAGTTCATAGAAGATGCCGAGCTCCAGGTCGGCGAAGCCGCCGCCCTTGCCGGTACGGCCGCCGGCCCGGGTGACCGCCACGCAGCCGACGACGACGAGATCCAGCGGCTCCATTGCCTCGAAGGTCACCGGCTCGCCGTGGGCGAGGAAGCCTTGGGCCGTGGCCGCGGTCTCGAATTCGACACCGCGCGCCATCAGCGCTGCCGGGTCGAGACGGACGAAGGGCAGGCCCTGCACCAGCTCCGGCACCGGCGCATAGACGATCTTGCCGTCGTAGAGTGCGCGCAGCCGCACCGGAATCTGCGGCGGGTCCGGGTTGCACTTGACCACCCGGGCTGCCGTCCATGCGTCGAGCCGCGACAGGTTGAGCGCAGCGAGGTCGGCACCGGCAAAGTTTGGGATGCGGCTGGCGACGGGACCGACGTTCACGCCCTGGGATTCGAGGAGGCGCCAGATATGATGGCGCAGCACATCCTTGGCGCTGTTGCGGCCGGCCCAGCGGGCATCGCGCGTGGCGTTCGTCGTCGTCATGACGCTCCTCGGTTCTCGGGCCCGGCCTGGTGCCGGGTATCCACGGACAAGCTCACCATGTCGAAGCAGGTGCCACCGGCGCCGTCACAGCGCCCATATGCTCCAGGGCGTGGGCGATGCGCAGCACGACGTCCTCGCGCCAGGGGGCTGCGATCACTTGCACGCCGATCGGCAAGGCAGTATCGGGCAGCCAGACCGGCACGGCCACCACCGGCAGCCCGATCAAGCTGATCGGCTGGGTGTAGATGCCGATATTGGGGCGCGCCGGGACGTGCTCATCGTTCAGCGTGACCGTCCGGGTGCCGGAGGGCAGCGCGCTGAATGGCGTCGCAGGCGCGAGGATCGCATCGACCGTCTCGAACAACGCCAGCATGCGCTCCCGGTACCAGGCCCGGAAGCGCTGGGCCTGCACCAGCCAGGCGGCCGGCAGCATGGCGCCGGCGAGGAACCGATCGCGGGTGTCGGGGTCGTAGTCGGCGGCGCGGGTGCGCAGCCGCGGCAGGTGCAGGGCGGACGATTCGGCGTTGGTGATCACATAGGCGGCGGCGCGGGCGCGGGCCGCTTCCGGGACCTCCGCAATGCGCGCGACCCCGAGGGCCTCGGCGACATGGTCGACGGCGGCGTTGGCCTCCGGCGCGGCACCGCTGCGGAAATAGCCGCCGGCGACGGCGATCCTGAGATCGGAGACGGCATGGTCGAGGGCCGGCACCGTGGCCAGGGCAGGGCGGTCGGCCTGTGCCGGGTCGGCCGGGTCGCGCCCCTGCAGGACATCGAAGGCGAGCGCCAGGTCCCGGGCCGTGCGCGCCATCGGGCCGAGGTGGTCGAGACTGGCGCAGAACGGGAAGCTGCCGGAACGCGACAGCCGGCCGTAGGTCGGCTTCAGCCCGAACAGCCCGCAAAAGGAGGCGGGCACCCGGATCGAGCCGTTGGTGTCGGAACCGAGCGCCAGCGGCACCATGCCGGCTGCCACCGCCGTTCCCGAGCCGCCCGATGAGCCGCCGGACATTCGGGTCGGGTCGTGCGGGTTGAGCGACGGCCCGTCATGGATATTTTCACCCGTAAAATCATAGGCATACTCGCCCATATTCAGGCTGCCGATGAGCAAGCTGCCCGCGTGCGCCATCCTGGCGACCAGGCCCGCGTCGGCTGCGGCGGGCGGGTGATCGCGGTTGATCCTCGATCCGGCGCGGGTGACGACGCCGGCAACGTCGAACAGGTTCTTCACCCCATAGGGCACGCCGGCGAGCGGCGGCGCGGCGCCGCCGGCGACCGCGGCGTCCACTCTCAGCGCCTCGGCCAGCGCGCGGTCTGCCGTGAGGTCGGTGACCGCGTTGAGGCTGCCTTGCGCCTCCGCCGCCGCGATGGCGAGGCGCGCCATCTCCACCGCCGAGACCCGGCGGGCGCGGACGTCGGCGACAATCGCCGCCGCCGGGCGGTGCAGCTGCGCGAAGTCCAGGGTCACGGCACGAAGACGGGGGCTGGCTCCACCGCGTCGTCGAGCGGGAAGTCGATCAGCAGCGCAGCCATCCGGGCGGTGGTGGCGAGGTTGGCTGCTATTGTCGGGTGCCAGACAGGGTCGATGACCAGCCCCATGACCGGCGCCATGTGCGCGAGATGGGCCTCCGCATCGAATGCCGCGGTCATGCCGCGTGCTCGCGTGCGACGGCATGCAGCACGGCAGCGAGCGGCGCAGTCCAACCGACGATCCCGCCCTGGGCGCGGATCATCTCCAGGGCCGCCTGCTTGAAGTCCGGGAAGTAGCTCTCGGTCGCATCCTCGACCAGCAGGCAGTCGTAGCCTCGGTCGTTGGCCTCGCGCATCGTGGTCTGCACGCAGACCTCGGTGGTGACGCCGGCGAACACCAGGTGGCTGATCTCGCGCCGCCGCAGGACCCGATCCAGGTCGGTAGCGTAGAAGGCGCCCTTGCCGGGCTTGTCGAGCACGATCTCGCTGGGTGTGGGGGCGCATTCGGCGATGATCGCGTGGCCGGGCTCGCCGTGGATCAGTATCCGGCCCATCGGGCCGTCGTCGCCGATGCGCTGGGCGGGGCTGCCGCGCAGGCGCTTGGCGGGCGGGCAGTCGGCGAGATCGGGCCGGTGGCCCTCGCGGGTGTGGATGACCGGCCAGCCCTGAGTGCGGAACAGGGCTATGAGCTCGGCCACGGTGGGAACAATCGCCTGCAACCGACTGACGTCATTGCCCAAGGTCGCGCCGAACCCGCCCGGCTCGACGAAGTCGCGCTGCATGTCGATGACAACCAGCGCGGTGCGGCCGGGGGGCATGGTGAAGGGGAACGGGGCGGCGTCGACGGTGATCATCGGGTCACCACCCTTGCGCCGTCATTGCGAGCCGAAGGCGAAGCAATCCAGGGCAAACGCGCCGGCGTCTGCGCTGCGGCCCTGGATTGCCGCGTCGCTCCGCTCCTCGCAATGACGGCTGAGAGGTGGGAGGCGCCCATCCTCAATGCCCCGCCATCGCGCGGCCGATCGAGGTACGTTCGGCGTCGGCGATCGGGACCACGTAGTCGATACGGCCGCCGGACATCACCGCCACCCGGTCGGAGAGCTCCAGCACCTCGTCCAGGTCCTCGGAAACCAGCAACACGGCGGCGCCGCGGTTGCGCTGGTCGATGATCTGGCCGCGGATCTCCGCCACCGAAGCGAAATCGAGCCCGAAGCATGGGTTGGCGACGATCAGCACGTCGACGTCGCCGGAGAGTTCGCGGGCAAGGATTGCGCGTTGGACGTTGCCGCCGGACAGGTTCTCGATCGGCTCCTCGGTCGACGGCGTCTTCACCCGGTAGGTGGCGATCAGCTCGCGCGCCTTGGCCCGCATCGGGCCTGGCGACAGCCACCAGCCGAGCGAGGTTATCGGCGGCTTGTCGAAGCTGCGGAAGGCGATGTTCTCGGCCACCGTCATCCGCGGCACGGCGGCATTCTTCAGCGGCTCCTCGGGCAGGCCGAACACCTTGAACTTGTCCATGTGGCCGCGGGTCGGCTCGAACGCCTCGCCGTTGATGAAGATGCGCCCGTCGGTCGGTTCGCGCTGGCCCGACAGGACCTCGATCAGCTCGGACTGGCCATTGCCCGATACGCCGGCGATGCCGACGATCTCGCCCCGGTGGACCTTCAGGTTGACCGCGTCGACGGCAGGCAGGCCCGCGTCGTCGTCGGCGCAGAGTCCGCCGATCTCCAGCGCGACCGGCGTCGGACCGTGGGCGACGCGTTCCGAGCGTTCCTTGAGCTTGGTGTCGCCGATCATCATCCGGCTCATCTCGTCGACCGACAGCGTGCCGACCTTGCCGGCGCCGCTCATCTTGCCGCGGCGCAACACGGTCACGTCGTCGGCGTAGGTGGTGACCTCGCGGAACTTGTGGCTGATCATCAGGATGGTCAGCCGGCCGGCGCGGGTCATGCCCTTGAGCAGGCCCAGCACTTCGTCAGCCTCGCCGGGGGTCAGCACGGAGGTCGGCTCGTCGAGGATCAGGAAATGCTGGTCGAGGTACAGCTGCTTCAGGATTTCCAGCTTCTGCTTCTCGCCGGCGGAGAGCGAGGCGACCGGCACGGTGAGCGGGACCCGGAACGGCATGGTGTCGAGGAACGTCTCCAGCCCCTTGATCTCCCGTTTCCAGTCGATCAGTGCCGGCGGGTGGGCACGCGAGATCACCAGGTTCTCCGCGGCCGTCAGCGACGGGACCAGGGTGAAGTGCTGGTAGACCATGCCGATGCCGTGGGCATGGGCGTCCCGCGGGTTGGCGATGTCGGCTTCCCTGCCGTCGACCAGCACCGAGCCGCGGGTGGGCTGGTAGAAGCCCATGATGCACTTCACCAGCGTCGACTTGCCGGCGCCGTTCTCGCCGAGCAGCGCATGCAGGGTGCCGGCCTCGACCCGGATCGATACGTCCTCGAGCGCCACCAGCGGCCCGAAGATCTTCGTCATGCCGATGGTCTCGAGGCCGATCGCCTTTGCCGAATGCTCCTCAGGCTTGGCGATGGCGATCATGGCAGCACCTCGATCAATGCGGCGCTGTCGGCGACTGCGCCGAACACGCCGCCCTGCATGGTGACCATCTTGAGCGCCGCCAGATGGTTGCCGTGGTCGGTGGCGCCGCAGCAGTCGGCGAGGATCAGGCACTCGAAGCCGCGGTCGTTGGCCTCGCGCATGGTGGTGTGGACGCAGACATCGGTGGTGATGCCGGTCAGCACCAGGTTGCGGATGCCGCGGGTGCGCAGCATCAGCTCCAGGTCGGTGGCGCAGAACGATCCCTTGCCGGGCTTGTCGATCACCGGCTCGCCCGGAAGCGGCGCCAGCTCCGGGATGATCTCCCAGCCCGGCTCGCCGCGGACCAGGATCCGGCCGCAGGGGCCGGGATCGCCGATGCCGGCGCCGATGCGCTGCGAGCGCCAGCGCTTATTGGTGGGCAGGTCGGCGAGGTCGGGGCGATGGCCTTCGCGGGTGTGGAACACATGGTAGCCCCCGGCGCGCATCGCAGCGAGCAGGCGGCGGATCGGCTCGATGGGCGCGCGGGTGAGCGAGAGGTCGTAACCCATTGAATCAACGTAGCCTCCGGGGCCGCAGAAGTCGGTCTGCATATCGATGACGATGAGCGCCGTGTTGGCCGGCCGGAGGTCGCCGTCAAAGGGCCAGGGATAGGGATCGGCGGCTACGGTTCCCCGCCTTACCGCGTCATGCCCGGCCCATCGGGCCAAGCCCGAGGGCAGGCTCTTGTGCCGGGCATCTCCGTCCGGTGCGAGCTCGGCGGGAGATCCCCGGGAGGAGCCCGGGGATGACGCGCTGATTGGGTTGCTGGCCTGTGTCATTTCGTGATCGAGAGCTCGGCCGGGGCGCCTCTCAGCGAGCGCTTCGGCGAGACCGAGGCGATCATGATCAGCAGGGTCAGCACATAGGGGGCGGCGTTGAAGAAGTAGTAGCCCTGGGTGATGCCGATCGACTGCAGGGCCGGGCCGAGCGCGCCGGCAGCGCCGAACAGCAGCGCCGCGCCGAAGCAGGCGATCGGGTTCCAGCGGGCGAAGATGACGAGCGCCACCGCCATCAGGCCCTGGCCGGAGGACAGGCCCTCGGTCCAGGCGCCGGGATAGTAGAGCGACAGGAAGGCACCGCCGACGCCGGCGAGGAACCCACCGGCTGTGGTGGCGAGGAAGCGGACCAGGTTGACCGAGTAGCCCATGGCGCGCGCGGCCGGGGCGCTGTCGCCCGTCATCCGCACGATCAGCCCCCAGCGGGTGTTGCGGAACGCCCAGTACATGGCGAAGGCGAGCAAGATGCCGACCAGAAACAGCGGATTCACCTGCAGCGCCATCTCGACCTGGGGGACGTCGGACCAGAAGCCGAACGGGATCGAGGGCAGGCGGGGTGCCTGGGGCTGGATGTAGGCCTTGCCGAGGAAGAAGGCGAGGCCGGTACCGAACAGCATCAGGGCGATGCCGACCGCGATGTCGTTCACCTTCGGCAGCTTGCAGATGTAGCCGTGAACCATGCCGAAGGCGGAGCCGGCGCAGCCGGCGGCCAGCACCCCGAACCAGGGCGAACCGGTCTCGTAGGCGACCGCGTAGCCGGTCATCGCGCTGAACACCAGGGTGCCTTCCAGCCCGAGGTTGATCCGTCCGGACTTCTCGGTCAGGCATTCGCCCAGGCTGACGAACAGGAACGGGGTGGACACGCGGATCGCGCCGCCGATCATGGCGAGCGGCACGATCAGCCAGCCGAGGTCGTCGCCGCTCACGCCTGGCCTCCCTTTGCCCTGAAGATCGCCGATCGTCCGTAGAGCGTCTCGCTGACCAGCAGCACGACGAACATCAGGCCCATCAGCACCTGGACGGTGGCGTCGGGCATGTCCATGCGGCGCTGGATCAGCCCGCCGGCCGCCGAGATGCCGCCCATCAGGATGGCCACCGGGATGATGGCCAAGGGGTTCTGCCGGGCGAGGAAGGCGACCAGGATGCCGGTGAAGCCGTAGCCGGCGGCGAGCGAGGCGTTGGCTTTGCCCTGGATCGCGGCCACCTCGAAGAAGCCGGCGAGCCCGGCAGCACCGCCCGCGATCGCGCAGGACACCACGATCAGCTTGCCGACCGGCAGCCCTTGCGCGCGGGCAGCGCGCACGTTGCCGCCGGTGAGCCGGGCGGCGAAGCCGAAGGCGGTGCGGTTCATCAGCACCCAGACCAGCACCGCCAGCACGATCCCGACCAGCAGGCCCCAATGGACCTCGAAGCCGGGGATGGTGCCGACCATGTTGTCCTCGCCGATCCCGATCGTCGACGGTTTGTTCGGGTTTGCCGGGTCGCGCAGCACGCCTTCGACGAAGAAGTTCAGGATCGAGACCGCGATGTAGAACATCAGCAGGCTGGCGATGGTCTCGTTGACGCCGCGATAGTGGCGCAGCGCGCCGACCAGCCCGATCCAGACGGCGCCGGCGGCGACAGCCGCGACGACCATTGTCAACTGGACCAGCAGCGGGGGCGCCCAGCCGAGGAGGGGGAGGGCCACCACCGCGGCGCTGAACCCGCCGAGCACGAACGCGCCCTCGCCGCCGATGACCACCAGCCCGAGGCGCGCAGGAATGGCGACGCAGAGGGCAGTGAAGATCAGGGGAGTGGCGCGGACCAGCGTGTTGGTCCAGGAGAACGGGCTGCCGAAGGCGCCCTGCCAGATCAGGCCGTAGAATTCCAGCGGCGACTTGCCGAGGATCAGCAGGAATATCGAGAAGAGCAGCGCAGCGACAACCAGCGAAAGGGCCGGAATCGCGATGTATTCCGAGGACCGGCGCAGCCGGTCGAGCCATTCGCCGGTCGACGGGGCGACCGGCACGGCGCCGGGACTGTCGGCGGCGATCTGGCTCATGGACCTGGGTTCCCTGCTCGACGCGACTTGCTCAGGTGATTGAGCCGATCACGCCTTCGATCAGGAAGCCGGTCTGCTCCAGCCACACGTCGTAGGGTGGGTGCTCCTCGCCGGCCGCGATGACCTGGTTGCCGGCGTTGTCGTTGATCGGGCCGATGAACACCGGTTTCAGCGCCGCCATGTCGGCCTTGGCCGCATCGGCAGCGGCGATTGCCGCTTCCGAGGCGCCGGCTCCGTAGCCGGTGTTCTGGACATAGTCCTTGTCGTAGCCGCCGCGGACGAAGTTCGGCAGCTCACCGCCGGCGGCGAGGATGCCGGCGAACTCGGTGTAGATGGTGCCCCACTTGTATTCGGCGCCGGTGATGAAGCCGTTCGGCGCCAGCGGGGCCTGGGAAGCGTTGTGGCCGCAGGTCCTCACCGCGCGTCCCTCGGCGGTCTGGATCACCACTTTCGGGCTGTCCACGTGGCAGGTGATGACGTCGCAGCCGGCGTCGATCAACGCATTGGTCGCCTCCGCCTCGCGCACCGGCATCGACCACTCGCCGGTAAAGATCACCTGCACCGTTGCGTTCGGGTTGACGGACTTTGCGCCCAGCGTGAACGAGTTGATGTTGAGCAGGACGGTGCCGATCGGCTTGGCGGCCACGAAGCCGAGCTTGTTCGATGTGGTCGACAGGCCGGCGGCGACGCCGTCCACGTAATGGGCCTGGTCGAGATAGCCGTAGTAGCTGCCGGCGTTGCTCGGGTCGCTGTCGCTCCACAGGCCGGCCGCGTGGCGGAACTGCACGTCGGGATAGGCCGCGGCGCTGTCGAGCATGTACGGAGTGTAGTAGCCGAACGAGGTTGCGAAAATCAGCCCGGCACCGTCGAGCTCGATCATGCTCTCCATCGACTGGGAGACCGCGTTGGTCTCCGGAACGTTTTCCTCCTCGACCACGGTCACGTCGGGCAGGTCGCGCAGCGCCTGGGCGGCCACAGCATGGGCCTGATTCCAGCCGAAATCGTCGCGCGGACCGACGTAGACGATGCCGATGGTGAGCGAGTCCGCCCGGGCACGGACCAGCGGGTTGAACCCGGCGACCAGGCCGGCGGCGCCAGCGGCAGTGCCCCTCAGCAGCGTGCGGCGTGTAACTGGACGGATCATCTGCGAAACTCCCCCTGAACCTGGTTGCGGACGGCGCTACGCGCCCGCCCCTCTGAACCGGGAACTCGCAAGCGGTGTGCCAGGGTTGGAACTCGGGGAGAAGGAAGTCGGGCGAAGTGGCAAGTTCTTGCGTAGCTTGATGTTTTTGCTGGGCGTCGCGCGCAGGCGCTCATGCGGTGCATGGCTCGACCAATCCCGTTGGCAGCGATTGCATGCAATCTGGCCCGAACTGCCTAAGGAACGATCAGGGTGCCAGGCGAACCTGTCCGAAAGGCCATCGTTGCCAGGGCCTTTTGCACGCGCGCGGTTGACAGCGACGCCGCATTTCGGTTCAAGCAACCGAAATCCCGCCCTTTTTGTCATACAAATCCTCGGAGGACTGCCGTGAGCGACACTGGGAAACCCGCCCTCGGGTTCATCGGCCTTGGGCTGATGGGCTCGGCAATGGTCGAGCGGCTGCAGTCACTGGGGTATCCGATGACCGTGCGCGGGCACCGCAACCGGACGCCGATCGAGGCGGCGGTGGCGCGCGGCGCAAGCGAGGCGGCGAGCCCGAAGGCGCTGGCAGCCGCCAGCGACATCGTCATGTTCTGCGTCGACACCTCGGCCTCGGTGGAGGCGAACGTGTTCGGCGAGGAGGGCGTGCTGGCCGGCCTGAAGCCGGGCGCGGTGCTGGTCGACTTCGGCACCTCGCTGCCCGGATCGACCAAGCGGATCGGGGCCGCGGCCGCCGAGATCGGCGCGCAGATGATGGATGCTCCGCTGGGCCGCACGCCCTCGCACGGCCGGGAAGGCAAGCTCAACATCATGGCCGGCGGCGACAAATCGCTGTTCGACCGGCTGAAGCCTGTGCTCGACGACCTGGGCGAGAACGTGTTCCATGTCGGCCCCCTCGGCGCCGGCAACACGCTGAAGCTGATCAACAACTTCTTCGCGATGACCACGGCAGTCGCCATGTCGGAAGCCTTCGCCATGGCCGACAAGGCCGGGCTGGACCGCGCCACGCTCTATGCGGTGATGTCGGCTGGGCCGCTGAAGTCGGGGATGATGGACTTCGTCAAGGCCAATGCCATCGACGGGGTCAAGGACATGCTCGCCTTCTCGATCGCCAATGCGCGCAAGGACATCGGCTATTACGGCCTGATGGCGGACGAACTCGACGCGCCGACCCTGATGTCGCCGGCGACGAAGCAGGCGTTGGGGCTGGCCAAGGCTGAGGGTTGGGGCACACGGATGGTGCCCGAGATGGTGGACTTCATCGCGGGGTTGTATGGGCGCAAGGGCTGAGCACTGTGAGGGCTATGACATAGGGGTCTCGCACGCGTCCTTGCGAGCCTCAGGTCAACGGCCGCAGTGGCCTTAGACAGACGTCCAGCCGCCGTCGATCAGCAGCGACGCGCCGGTGATCATGCGGGCGGCGGGCGAAGCGAGGAAGACCACGGCGCCGACCACATCCAGCGGCTCGCCGGTGTGGCCGAGCGGGATCTTGGCCAGGGTCCGGGCCCGGAACTCCGGCTCCTCCAGATAGGGGCGGGTGCCGTCGGTCATGATGAAGGTCGGGGCGACCGCATTCACCCGCACGTTGTGCGGACCCCACTCCACCGCCAGGCAGCGCGTCATGTGGTCGAGCGCGGCCTTGCTCATGCAATAAGGCGCCACGCCAGACAGCGCGACGCGCCCGGCCTGGGAGCTGATGCTGACGATGCAGCCCGACCGGCGCGCAATCATGCGGCGGCCGGCCGCCTGGCTGGCAAAGAAGGCGCCCTTGAGGTTGACGTCCATCGGCACGTCGTAGTCGGCTTCGATCACGTCCTCGGCCGGGCTGACCACCGCCAGCCCGGCGTTGTTGACCAGGATGTCGATCCGGCCGAAATGCGCCTCGGCCGCGGCGACCGCCGCCTCGATCTGGTCCAGGGCGGTGACGTCCATCTGCAGGGGGAGCGCGCGCCTTCCGATGTCCTCGATCTCGGCGACCAGATCCGGCGCGCTGGTGCGGACGCGCAGCCCGAGCGCCACGTCCGCTCCGGCGGCGGCCAGCCCCAGGGCGATCGCCCGCCCGATGCCGCGGGCAGCGCCGGTGACCAGCGCTACCTGGTTGTCGAGGGCGAAGCTGGGCAATGCTTCCGTCATGGCGTGAGTCCTTCCCCGCTGGCGTCGCGACGCATTTCGCGTGGTGATGGCTGCTTGCGCAAGCGGCCGGCATGCCGGCAGCTCAAACCGAGGTCCAGCCGCCGTCGATCAGGAGGGAGGCGCCGGTGATCATCCGGGCGGCCGGCGAGACCAGAAAGACGACCGCGCCGGCGACGTCGACCGGCTCACCGGTGCGACCAAGCGGAATTCTGCCGAGCGTCTCGGCGTAGCTGATCGGATCCTCCAGCACGGCGCGGGTGCCGTCGGTCAGAATGAAGGTCGGCGCCACCGCGTTGACCCGCACGTTGTGCGGACCCCATTCGACGGCGAGGCATCGGGTGAGGTGGTCGATGCCGGCCTTGGTCATGCAGTAGATCGCCTCGCCCGGCAGCGCGACCCGGCCGGCCTGCGAGCCGAGGTTGACGATGCAGCCGGATCTCCGCGCGATCATCCGCCGGCCGACGGCCTGACTGACGAAGAAGGTGCCCTTCAGGTTGACCGCGACGGTGAGATCGAAATCGGCCTCGTTCACCCGCTCGGCCGGGTTCTCCGGCCCGAGGCCCGCATTGTTGACGAGAATGTCGAGCGGGCCGAGCTCCGCTTCGGCTTCGGCGACTGCCGCTTCGATCTGGTCGAGGGCGGTCACGTCCATCTGCAGCGGAAGCGCGCGCCGGCCCATCGCCTCGATCGTATCGACCAGGTCGGGCGCGCTGTCGCGCACCCGGAGCCCGAGCGCCACATCGGCGCCAGCATTGGCCAGTGCCAGCGCGCAGGCCCGCCCGATGCCCCGCGCAGCGCCGGTGACCAGTGCGAGCTGGCCGGCTAGATCGAAGCTGGGCAGGGGTTCGGGCATTGCATTTCTCCCTT
>JBHJOG010000063.1:0-3417 GCA_050329975.1 Alphaproteobacteria bacterium
TCGGCCAGCGGGGCCACCAGCGGCGCCAACGCGGCATCCACCAGCGTCCCCTCGGCGTCGTCCAGCGGACTGGTCAGCGTCATGTGGAAGCGGAACTGGTCGAAGACATGAGGGTAGCCCCAGCGCCGGTAGAGCGCCTGCTGGCGCGCGCTGAGCCGGCCGTCGCGGAGCCGGCGCGCATCCTCGGCAGGGGTGGGGGTGGCGCGGAACCGGTCGAGCCCGGCCACCAGCTCGTCGCACAGCGCCTGCATCTGCGGGCAAGGCGCGGCCAGCACCAGTGCCCGCCACCCGTCGATGCGCTCGAGCCGGAGCGACGGCGACATGAACGCCTCACGGCTGGCGAGCAGAGTCGCCACCGCCTCGACCAAGCCGGCTTCGTCGCAGCCGTCGGCCAGCCGGAACGGCGCCTTCAGCGTCGCATGAAAGCCGTAGCGGGCAGGGGAGGCGGTGATCTCGGCCAGCCGCTCGGGCGTGACCCCGGCGACCGGGGGCCGCGCGATGCACGCGCCGCTCGCCGCATCCCGCCCCAGCCAGCGGCTGCCGAAGCGATGGAGCGCACTCTGCGGCGGCGGGGCGAAATAGAGCGCATAACGGGCGCCGGTCGCGGAGGTCATGCCACCCGGCGGCCTTCGCGCCATACGGCGCGGACCACGGACATGCCCTCGACCAGCCGCACCTGGATCAGGTCCGCACGCAGGTCCGGCGCGATCCGGCCGCGGTCGTCGAGCCCGCCGGCGCGCGCCGGGTTGGCGCTGACGGTGGCGATCGCCTTCGGCAGCGCGAAGCCGTAAGGCGGCTCGGCCAGGCGGAAGGCGGCCTGGATCATGCTGATCGGAACGTAATCCGAGGACAGGATGTCCAGCAGGTCGTGCTCGGCGAGCGTGCCGGCGGCGACGTTGCCGGAATGGGAGCCGCCGCGCACCAGGTTGGGCGCGCCCATGACGATCTGCATCCCGTGCGCCCGCGAGGCCCGCGCCGCCTCCAGCGTGGTCGGGAACTCGGCCACGTGCAGTCCCAGGGCCGCCGACTCCTCCACATGCTCCACCGTCTGGTCGTCGTGGCTGGCCATCGGCAGCCCGCGCTCCCGGCCGATGGCGGCCAGCGCGCGCCGGTTGCCGGGGCCGAAGGTCCGGGACGATGCCATCCGCTCGACGATGATCTCCTCGACCCGGTCGGGATCGAAGTTCATCAGCTCGGTATGCGCCTTGCGGTAGCTGTCGAGATCGGGGAACTGGCGCTGCCCCGGCGAATGGTCCATCAGCGACATGAAGTCGAGCAGCGGGTTGTCGAGGAAGGCCGAGAAGCGGTCGACGATATCCGCCTCCACCACCTCGCAGCGCAGGTGCAGCCGGTGGTCGGCGCGCAGGATACCGGCGGCCTGGGCGCGGGTGATGCCGTCGACCATCGGCTCCAGCGTGATGTGCCGGGCGTTGGTCTTGCGCCCGCCGATCAGCGCCAGCGAATCGAACACCGTGGTGATGCCCGCGCAGGCGATTTGCGCATCGTGTGCCATCGCCGCGGCGAAACCGTTCCAGTCGACGCCCGGGCGCGGCGTGTAGTGCCGCTCCAGGTGGTCGGTGTGCAAGTCGACGAGCCCCGGCAGCAGCAGATCGCCCTCGCAGTCGGTCGCACCGGGCGCCGTACAGGGTCCGTCGTCCACCGACCGGACGACTCCGTCGACGCTTCGGACGCTGCCGGCGATCACCTCATGCGCGCCAACGACGCGCGCGTTCTTCCAGACGACTTCCATATCCGCTCTGTGCAGGGTTCAGGCCGCTCCCGCGGGGTCCTCGATATCGGGTCCCCGGGGCGGCACGATGTTGCGGTACCACATGGCCGGGCCAGGGCCACATGGGACGACGAATCTACCTCTACCACCGACTGTGTTACAGATTTATGTGGTTGCTATATGGCGTGCAACCGCGGCCGCGGGAATAGGCAATCGGAGAGGAGAGGGGCGAGTGGCGTTGCGGCGCGCGGGCGGGCGGGCGATCTGGCGGCAGATCGCCGAGGCAATCGTCGCGGACATCGAGGGGAGTGCGCTGAAGCCGGGCAGCCGGCTGCCGACCGAACAGGCGTTGGCGGCGCGGTTCGGGGTCAACCGGCACACGGTGCGCCAGGCGCTGGCGCACCTCCAGGACAGCGGCACGATCCAGGTGGAGCAGGGGCGGGGGACCTTCGTCGCCCGCGATCCGCTGCTCTATCCTGTGGGCCGGCGGACCAGGTTCACCGAGATCGTCCGCCTGCAGCACCGGATGCCGGGCGGCACGCTGCTGCGGGTGCGGACGGTCCCGGCCGGCGCCGGCGCCGCGCGCGACCTCGATGTCGAGCCCGGCACCCCGCTGCAGGTGCTCGACATCCTGCACCTGGTCGACGGGCAGCCGGTCAGCCTCGCCGCGCACCACCTGGTGGCCGAGCGGGTAGGCGACCTGGAGGCGGGTTTCCGGGCCCACGGCTCGATCACCGCCGCGCTCGCCGAAAAGGGCATACACGACTACCTGCGCAAGGCAACGCGCGTTTCGGCCCGGCATCCGACCAGCCGCGAGGTCGGGCTCCTGGACATGCCGCGCACCCGGCCGGTGATGGTCGCCGAGGCGATCAACACCCTCGTCGACGGCACGCCGATCGAGCTCGGGATCGCTTGTTTTCCCGCCGATCGGGTACAGATTGTGCTCGAATCCTCCTGAGCGGGTGCCTGGACGCATCCGGTCGTTGGGGAACGTATAAGGAACAATTAACTTGCCGCGACCCTGGGCTCAGGGTGAGGATGGCAGGCTCCGGACGGTGGCCGGGGCGGGGCAGTGGAGAAGGTTTCATGGCAGAACTCGGCGTGAAGACCGGCGATCCCGTCGGTGTGCTCGACCGCGACGGCTATCGGGTCGAGCTGTTCCCGAGCACCGCCCATATACGGGTCCGCTGGGCCGGCCGCACGGTGGCGGAAACCGCCGCGCCGCTGCTGGTGCGCGAAACCGGCTACGTGCCGACCTGGTACATCCCGCGGGCGGACGTGGACACCTCGCTGCTGCGCGAGAGCGACCACCGCAGCTACTGCCCCTACAAGGGCGACGCACACTACTGGTCGCTCGCCGCCGGCGACGAGGTGACCGAAAATGCGCTCTGGTACTACCCGCAGCCCTTCCCGGAACTGGCTGCCCTGAAGGACTACGTCGCCTTCTTCCGCGACCGGGTGGAAGCGATCGAGGAGCTCGACCGGGACACGGCGAACGAGGCGGCTGCGCTGGCGGTGGGCGAGGCGGTCGGGCCGGTGTTCGGCTGGCTGCTGCGCGACGCATGGCGCCAGCTCGGTCCGCGCGAGCTCTCCCAGTCCTTCGTCCGGCTGCTCAGGGCCGAGGACCCGGACCTGCTGCGCTTCTTCGTCGGCATCTATGTGGTCCATCCGCTGGTGCGCGCGACCGG
>JBHJOG010000064.1:0-5863 GCA_050329975.1 Alphaproteobacteria bacterium
CACTACCACCACCTCGCCGACGACATCATCGCCGGCGGACCCCTGACCTATCGCGACGGCCGGATCGCGGTGCCGACCGGCCCCGGCCTCGGCGTCACCATCGACCGCGACAAGCTTGCCCGCTACGCTGAGCTCTACCGCGAACTCGGCGGCTACCCCTACGACCGCGACCCCGCCCGCCCCGGCTGGTATTCGATGGTACCCAACACCGACTGGGCGGACCCGGCGGCGGGGCCGTAACTCAGTCCTCCACCAGCGCCTTCGCCGTCTCGGCGTCGGTGACGAGGTCGGTGAGGTAGCCGTTGGCGAGCAGGGCGCGGATCGCCGGCACCTTGGGCGGGCCGCCGGAGACCATCATCCGGCGCGGGATGCGCAGGAAGTCCTGCGGGCTCACCCCGAATACCCGCCGATTGACCGGATGATCGATCGCCTGCGCCTTTTCGTCGATGAACGCACCGAGGAAGTTGCCGATGGCGCCGGCCGCCGATGCGCTGGCGAACTCATCCTCGGTCACCACCTTCATCCGACGCACGGTCGCGCTGTCCATGCCGCCGACAGAGACGATCGCAAGGTCCGCCGACAGGCACTTGGCGTAGACCTCCTGCACCATCGGCTGCTGGACGATGGTGTCGCGGCTCTGCTCGCTGTCGCAGATGATCGGGCCGGGCAGATAGTAGCACTCGGCGTTGAGCCGGATCGCGAGGTCGGTGGTCGCCTCGAACACGTCGACCGACGACCGCCGCGACAGCGAGCCCAGCATCGAGACCACCGCCACGTCCTTCAGCGCCAGCAGCGGACTGGCCCGCGCCAGTGCCTTCAGGGTGACGCCCCAGGCGATGCCGATCGTCATGCCGTCGCGGTAGAGGGCGGCTACGGCGGTGGCGGCGCAGCGGCCCAGGGTCTCGCCCGGCTCCGGGTCGGTAGGCTCGGCCGGCACGACCACAGTCGCCGACTCGAGGCGGTAGCGGTCGATGAGCTGCTGCTCCAGCGCCACATTGTCGGCAAGCGGCGAGGTGATCGTCACCTGCACCAGACCGCGCTGCCGCGCCTCGGCGAGCAACCGGTTCACCCGAACCCGGTTGGTGCCGACCCTGTCGGCCACCTCCTGCTGGGTCAGGCCCAGCATGTAATAGTACCAGCAGATCTTGACGGCCAGCTGCTCCGGCCATTCCCCGGCCTGGGCCGGCTCCCTGCGCTCGATCGTTCTTCTGTTGGGGCTGGTCATGGCTCATTGTGCCCATTGCCGTTGGTCATGACACCTGTTGTTGTCACGATACGAATGTTATGCAATCGTTTGCCTTAGCGGGAGGAAAAACTGCGAGGCCCCGACGACGCGCCCGACGATGGCAGAAAATCATCGCGGAAGCATGTTCGGTCAAGTCTGTGATCCGGCGGTCGCAAGCGGCGGGCCTCGGCAGCATCCTCCATCTGTTGTGCGTTGTCTGCACACCCGTTGCAGGCAGCGCCGGTATCTGAAGCCCGGGAACACTCTATGTCCGACCTCGTCATCGGCCTGGACAGCAGCACCCAGAGCACAAAAGCCATCGCCTGGACCCGCGACGGAGTCGAGGTGGCGCACGGCCGCGCACCGCTCACCCTGCACAACCCGGCGCTGTTCTGTTTCGAGCAGGACCCGGAGGACTGGTGGACGACCTGCTGCGTCGCGCTGAAGGCGCTGCTCAGCCAGGTCGATCCGAAGCGGATCGCCGGGCTGGCCATCGCCAACCAGCGCGAGACCGTGGCCTTCATCGACGCCGCGGGGCATTCGGTGCGGCCGGCGATGATCTGGCTCGACGAGCGCGCCCGCGATTTCGTGGCCCCGCTGGTGGCCCGCATCGGCCACACCCGGCTGCACCAGATCTCGGGCCGGCCGCCCGACGTGATCCCGGTGCTGTTCCGCCTCGCCTGGATGCGGCAGCACGAGCCGGACCTGTTCGCCCGCACCGCCTGGTTCGCAGACGTCCAGGGATTCCTGGTCCAGCGGCTGACCGGCAGGCGCCGCACCGGCTGGACCAGCGCCGATCCGTTCGGGATGTTCGACCTGCAGGAGCGTCGCTGGTCGCCGCAGTTGCTGAGCGAACTCGGTCTGGCTGAGGACCGGCTGTCGGAGACTCACCGGCCCGGCGCCGAACTCGGCCGCGTGACGGCCGCGGCTGCGGCCGCCACCGGGCTCGTCGAGGGCACCCCGATATATGCCGCCGGCGGCGACGGGCAGTGCGCTGCACTGGGCGCCGGCTGCATCCGCTCCGATCGCGCCTATGTCAACACCGGCACCGCGCTGGTCGGCGGCATCTGGTCGCCGGACTATGTCTGCAACCCCGCCTGGCGCACCGAGATGGCGGCTCAGGGCGAGGGCTACGTCTTCGAGACCTGCGTCCGCTCCGGCGCGTTCCTGATCAACTGGTTCACCGACCAGCTGCTCGGATCGACGGACCGGCCGGCGACGCTGGCCGAACTGGAAGCCCGCGCCGCGGCGATTCCGATCGGCAGCGACGGGGTGATGGCGCTCCCCTACTGGTCCGGCAGCATGGATCCGCACTGGGACGCGGATGCCCGCGGCTGCTTCTTCGGGCTCGGCGGCAACCACCACGTCGGCCACCTCTACCGCGCGCTGCTGGAGGCGTTGACGCTGCACCAGGTGGCGGCGCTGGTCGAGGTCGAGGCGCAGGCAAATACGCGGATCGCCGAATATGTCCTCATCGGCGGCGGCGCCGGCAGCGCGCTGTGGCGGCAGATGTTTGCCGATGCAAGCGGGCTCCCGGTCCTGATCGGCGCGACGCTGGAAGCGTCGTCGCTCGGCGCGGCAATGACTGCTGCCTGCGGCGCAGGCTGGTACTCGTCCGTCACCGAGGCGGCACGCGCGATGGTGAGCGAGACGACGACGGTGCAGCCGGTCGCCGCCCGCGCCTCCGACTATCGGGAGCTGCTCGCCATCCATCGCGACCTCTATGCGGCGAGCGCCGACATCAACCACCGTCTGGTCGATTTCGCGACCCGCCACCAGGCCAGGGAAACCACATGAGCGGAACGCTGAGCATCGCACGCAGCCATGGCGGGGTGATCGACGAACTCGTCGCCGGCACCTGGCACCACCCTCGGACTGGCGAGCGGGCTCGCATTCCCAACGACAACATCGTCATCGCCGAGGCCCTGGACGGCGCGGAGGCCGACCTGGTTGCGCCGCTGCACCGCGGGCAGTCGCTGGTGGTGGTCGCCGACCGGTTCACCTACGACGTGCTCGGGCAGCGCGTGCGCGACCGGCTGCGCGCCCTGGGTTCGGTCGATTCGGTGGTCTGGGAAACCCCGCGCTGCAGCGAAGAGGGGGTGAGCGAGCTGCGCGCGCTCACTCGCCACGCCGATGCGGTGATCGCCGTGGGCTCCGGCACCGTCAGCGACAGCGTGAAATACGCGACCTTCCTCGACGGCAAGTCCTATTCGGTGTTCCCGACCTCGCCGATGAACGCCTACACCACGCCGACCGCCTCGGTCTCCTTCGGCGGCTTCAAGCGGTCGGTCACCGCACATGCCGCACGCGGCGTCTTTTTCGACCTGTCGGTGCTGGCGAAGTGCCCCACCCGTCTGATCACCGCGGCCTTCGCCGATGTCGTCTGCCGGACCACCTCGCAGGTGGACTGGCTGCTGTCCCACCTGCTGCTGGGCACGCTCTACGACGACACCGCCTATGCGCTGCTCGCCTATGACGAGGCGACGATGCTCGACCGCGCCTCCGACTTCACCACCGGCGACATCGAGGCGCTCGCGGTGCTGACCCGGATCGCAGCGATCATGGGGCTGGGCACCAGTTTCACCGGCACCACCCACAGCGGCAGCATGGCCGAGCACATGATGTCCCACTACATCGACATGTTCGCAGGCGACCGCCATCCCGGCAGCTCGCACGGCGAGCAGGTCGGCGTGGCCACCCTGACGATCTCGGCCCTGCAGAACCGGATCCTCGCCGCGGACTCGCCTCCGGAGCTGCAGCCGGCGGCGATCCCGCACGCGCGGCTCGCCGCCCGCTACGGCGCCGCCATGGCCGACGAGATGGCCCGCCAGGCCGACGCCAAGGCGCTCGACGGCCGGGCGGTCGACGCGATCAACCGGCGCTGGGCAGACGACTGGCAGGGATTTGCCGCCCCGCTGCGCCAGGCGATGCTCCCGTTCGAACGGCTTTGGGAGCCGATGACCCGGGCCGGCGCGCCGCGCACGGCGACCGAGCTCGGGCTCGACGTCGACTTCTATCGCGACGACATCCGCGACGCCCGTTTCACCCGCGACCGCTTCTCGATCCTCGACCTGGCCGCTGGCGCCGGCCTGCTCGATGCCTTCGCCGAGACTGCCGAATAGACCCGGGATCCAGCGCCGCCATGTCCAGCATCGTGATCATCGGCGCCGGCGTGATGGGCAGTGCCGCCGCCGTGCCCGCCGCCGACAACGGCCATCGGGTGACCCTGGTGGGAACCCACCTCGACCGCGAGATCGTCGCCGCGCTCAGCCGCGACCGCGCCGCCCATCCGCGCCTCGGCGCCGCACTGCCGGACCCGGTGCTGCCGATCGACATCGAAGAGCTGACGGCGAGCACGCTCTCCGCCGCCGACCTGGTCATGGTCGCCGTCAGCAGCCCGGGGATCCACTGGGCCGCCGGCGTGCTCCGTGACCGGCTCGAGGCGCCGCGTCCGATCGCGCTGATGACGAAGGGCCTCGACGAGCAGGGGCTGACCGCGCAGCCGCGGATCATGCCGGCGGTGATCGCCGAGGCTCTGGCGACCAAGGGCCTGGCCGGCGTGCCGCTGATCGGCATCGGCGGCCCCTGCATCGCCCGGGAACTCGGCCAGCGCCGGCTCACCGCCGTCGTCTACGGCGGGGCCGATCGAAAGGCGCTCGAGCAGGCCCGCGCCCTGATGCAGACAGCCTATTACCGGGTCCACCTCAGCGACGACCTGTCCGGCGTCGAGGCGTCGGCCCCGCTGAAGAACTTCATGGCGATCGCCGTCAGCGCGATTGCCGCCCGCCACGGCCAGGGCGACGAGCCCTGGTCGCTCAACGCCGCCTCCTTCGCCTTCACCCAAGCCCAGACAGAATTGCGCCGCCTGGTCGGCTGGCTGGGCGGCCGCGACGACACCGCAACCGGGCTCGCCGGCATGGGCGACTTGCACGTCACCGTCGGCGGCGGCCGCAACAGCCGGCTGGGCCGCCATCTCGGCCGCGGCATGACCATCGGCGAGGCTTGCGCCGGCCCGATGGCCGGCGAGACCGTGGAGGGTGTCGACACCGGGCGGGCGATGGCGCCGGGACTGATGGCTGCGATCCGCGCTGGCACGATCGACGCCGACCTGCTGCCGCTGACCTGCGCCCTGATCGCCTCGATCCTCGACGACGCCCCGTTCACCTACGATCCCGCGCAGGTTGCCTGAGGCTGCTATTCCGCGGCCGGCTTGTAGCGGTGCTCGACCGCGTCGATCTTGGCTACCTTCGGGCCGGATCGCTCGGCCTGGAACTCGTTGGCCAGCCAGATGTCGAGATACATCTTCGCCGCATATTCGCCGGTGACCCGCTGGCCGAAGGCGATCACCTGGGCATTGTTCGATGCGATGGCGCGCTCGGCGGTGTACGCGTCGTTCACCGCCACCGCACGCACGCCGGGAACCTTGTTGGCGGTGATCGCCATGCCGGCCCCGGTGCCGCAGACCAGCACGCCGCGGGCGAACGCGCCTGCCGCCACCTTCTCGGCCAATGCCACGGCGACATCCGGATAGTCCACCGGATCCTCGCTGTCGACGCCGATGTCGGTGACGTCCAATCCCCGTTCGCGCATGTGCGCGGCCAAGGCATTCTTCAGCTGCAGCCCCAGATGGTCGGCGCC
>JBHJOG010000065.1:0-8188 GCA_050329975.1 Alphaproteobacteria bacterium
TTCCATGACGCCCGCGTTGTCGCGGTGGATAGTCCGAATACATGACCTCTGCCGGGCGTTCCCTTTGGCCCGCGCAGGGCGTGAGACAGGATATCCCTCCTGCATCAACGCAGGAGCAGAGCTGGGAGTTCGCGACCATGTCGAGGATGCCTCTGAACGTGTTTCGCGCGGCGGTGGCCGCCCTTTTCGTCGGTGTATCCACCTCGTCCGCCTATGCCTATCTCGACCCCGGCACGGGCGCGATGATCCTGCAGCTGCTGCTGGGCGGCGTCGCCGGCATCGCGCTGGTCGGCAAGCTGTACTGGCACAGGCTGACCTCGATCTTCCGCCGGGCGCCGGTCGAAGCCGAGCTCGAGAAAGAGCGCCCGGAAATCCGTCACTAGATGCAGATCGACGCTGCGCCCCGGCCGGCGGCACCAAACGAGTCCGGCGACGAGTCCGGCGAGGCCGAGCCCGGATCCTATCGCGACCGCAACGGCGCCGTCTTCTACCACCGGGGGCGGGTGCTGCGGGCGATCAGCGCCAAGGCGCTGCAGGACTGGGAGCGGCTGTCAGCCACCGGCTTCTTCGGCCGCTTCTCCGAGCAGGGCAGGATCGTCGCTACCGAGCGCCTGGCCGAGCCGCCGGCCGTGCCCGGCAGCGCGCAATGGGCGGCGGTGCTGGCACATGCCCGCATTCCCTTCGTCTCCTACCCCTATGAATGGCCGTTCGCCATGCTGCAGCGGGCGGCGCTGCTGCATCTGGAGCTGATGCGGGCCGCGCTGGCCGAGGGCATGATCCTGAAGGATTCCTCGCCCTACAACGTGCAGTGGACGGGCGTCGAGCCGGTGTTCATCGACATACCCTCCTTCGAGGCCCTGCGCCCCGGCGACCCGTGGGTCGGCTACCGCCAATTCTGCGAGCTGTTTCTCTACCCCCTGATGCTGCAGGCCTATAAGGGCGTCGCATTCCGCCCCTGGCTGCGCGGCAGCCTGGACGGAATCCCGGCGGCGGCGATGCGCGGCCTGCTGTCGGGCCGCGACCTGCTGCGGCCCGGGGTGCTGCTGCACGTGGTCGCCCAGAACGCGCTGCAGCGCCGCTACGCCGGCAGCGACGGCCGTGGCGGGGCAGGCGTACGCAGCAAGCTGACCGAGGCCGGCTTCGGCAAGCAGTTGATCGTCAACAATGTCTCCAAGCTGCAGCGGATCGTCGGTCGGATGCAGCCGGCCGGGACCAGGACCACCTGGGCCGACTATGCCCAGACCCACAGTTACGAGGCGGCGGAGTTCGAGCAGAAGGTCGCCTTCGTGCGCGCCGCGGCGGCGCGACGGCACTGGCGGCTGGTCTGGGACTTGGGCTGCAACACCGGTACCTTCTCGCGCATCGCTGCCGAGTACGCCGACTATGTGGTTGCCATGGACGGCGACCCGATGGCGATCGAACAGCTGGTCCACGCCCAGGCCGGCCGGCCCGACGCGCGGCGGATCCTGCCCCTGGTGATGAACCTCGCCGACCCGTCGCCCGCGCAGGGCTGGCAGGGGCTGGAGCGCCGCGCCGTGGCCGAACGTGGCAGGCCGGAACTCACCCTCTGCCTCGCGCTGGTCCACCACCTGGCGATCGGCGCCAACCTGCCTTTGCGCGACGTCATCGCCTGGCTGGCCGGCCTCGGCACCTCGCTGGTGATCGAGTTCGTCGGCCGCGACGACGAGATGCTGCAGCGCCTGCTGGTCGACCGCGACGACCAGTACGCCGACTACGACCAGCCGACCTTCGAGGCTCTGCTCGGCGACCATTTCGACGTGGCCGAGCAGCAGCCGCTGAAAGGCGGCAAGCGCACCATCTACCTCGCACTGGCCCGCTCCTGACGTACTGGTCCGGCGGCCGCCGCGGGTTGCGGTAGGTCAAAGACAGGGGGTCTGACTCGGGCGCACACCTCGGCCTTGGTCATAGCGGCGGAGGTTCGGGCATATGCGGCGGCTGATGGGCGTCCTGCTGTCGGTTCTGGCGGTCTCGACGGCAGCGCAGGCGGAATCGCCCCGCAGCCGCGTCGCCGACCCCCAGGTCTCGCACCCGGAAATCGCCCACCCCGAAGTGGCCCAGGCCGCGGAGGGCTGGGCCACCTACCGCAATGCACGGTTCGGGACGACGATCGACTACCCGGCCAACCTGTTCGAGATGCTGCCGCCCCCCGACAATCACGACGGCCGCAGCTTCGCAGCACGGGGAGGCACGGCCGGCTTCATCCTGTTCGCCGGCTTCAACGTTTTCGACGAGACGATCGACGGCCTGCTGGCGGCCGACCTGTCCCTCGGTGGCTACGATACCCTGACCTACAGCCGCCAGGGACAGGGGCCGGCAGGCGAGCAATGGTACGTGCTATCCGGCCTGCGCGAGGGCGACATCTTCTACCGCAAGGTGATCCTGACCGGCGATAGCGCCGTGATCCACACCTTCGAGATCAGCTATCCCGCAGCCGAGAAGCCGACCTTCGACCCCGTCACCGCCCGGATGGCCGAGTCGATGAACACCGGCGCGTAGCCGGGCCCGGAGCGCGCCGGCCGGGAGGTAACTCAGGCTCGCCTGTGCGCGCGGTCACAGCCACCGATGAACCAAGACCGTGGCCAGCGCGCCCATGGGACGCCATCGGAGCGATGGAGCTCCGGGCGAGCGCGATGGAGCGACGGATGGACAAGCGACACCTTTTCGGAATGGCGGCGGCCCTGATGATGGCCTCCGCGGCGCCGGCGGCGGCGTTGGACAACACCACAGTGGGCGGCGGGCGCTGCGAGTGCTTCTGCGACGCCGGGCCCGGCGGCTTCATGACCTACGATAGCCCCGGCGGCTGCGGCGCCCTGACCAACAGGACCTGCAACCTGGAAGATCCCGCCAGTGGGGGGATCCGGTCCGGCAGCCTGATCGGGTGCTGGCCGGAGGGGACCGGGAGCGGCCAGGCGCAGGCGCAGATCCTGGGCGGGGCCGTGCTGGATCCGGGCAGCGGTGGGCAATCGGTGCGGCCCGGGCTGACCGGACCGCTGCTGAACGGCACTTTGCAGCGGCAGTGACGGTGGCAGAACCGGGCGCGGCAGGTACCGACCCTGCCGCGCCCACTGCTGCGCCCCGCGCAACTCGCAGCCAGCCTCCGACTCAGATCCTGGCCGCCAGCGCGGCGAGTTGGTCGGCGCACTGACCCCAGCCTTCGTGGAAGCCCATCTTCTCGTGCGCCTCGCGGTCCTCCACCGTCCAGTGCAGCGCGCGGGCGGTGTAGCGGGTCTTGCCACCCTCGTCCTCGAAGGTGACGATGGCGGTGAAGAACGGCTTGTCCGACGGCTGCCAGGCGTGGGTGAAGGCGTCGGTGGTCACCAGCCGCTCGTTCGGCACCACCTCCAGGTAGACGCCGCGGTTCGGGTACTCCTCGCCCTCGGGGCTGCGCATGACGAACAGGATCGAGCCGCCGGGCCGGACGTCCAGCTCGACCCGCGGCGTGGTCCAGGGCAGCGGGGCGAACCACTGCTTCAGCAGCTCCGGCTCGGTCCAGGCCCGGTACAGTTTCTCGCGGGGGGCGTCGATCAGGCGGGTGAGCACCAGTTCGCGGTCCTGGTCGGCGACGGGTGCGGTGGCTGCGGACATGGTCGGTCTCCTTCGGGTTGGTGTCGTCTCCGAGGACGAAGCGATAGCCGCCGTGCCGACATCGGCGGTGTGCGCGCGATCACAGCCGGGCCGCGATCGCCGGGTCGAGCTCGGCGTAGACCGCGAGTGTCGCGGCGCACATCGCCTCGCGGCTGAACCGCGCCCGGGCGTTGGCCCGGCCGCGGTCGCCGATCGCCGCCCGCGCCTCCGCCGGCAGCGCCAGCGCCTGCGTCAGTGCCGCCGCCAGTGCGGCCGGATCGTCCGGCGGGACCAGCCAGCCGGTGCCGGCATCGGGTCGGGCGGCAAGGTCGATCACCGTCTCCGGCGACGCGCCATGCGCGCTGGCGATCACCGGGCGGGCCATCGCCTGCGCCTCCACCGCCACCCGGCCGAACGCCTCTGGATCGGTCGAGGCGGAGACGACGAGATCGGCCAGCGCGTAGGCGGCAGGCATGTCGCGGCAGTCACCGACGAAACGCACCCGGTCCGCCACACCCAACCGCTCGGCGAGCGCCTCCATCTCGGCGCGGTAGCCATCGGTGCCGCCGCCGACCATGACGGCGAGCGCGTCGACCTCCGCCATCGCCGCGATCAGCACCGCATGCCCCTTCCAGCGGGCCAGCCGGGCGGGGAGCATGACGACGCCGCGTCGGCCATCGGACTCGACGCCGCGCAGGGCCCACTGCGCCCGCAACGCCTCGAGGCGCGCCGGCGCCACCGAGGCGCTGTCGAAGTCCCCGGTGTCGATGCCGCGATGGATCACCCGCACCCGATCCGCCGGGCAGTCGTAATGCGCGGCGATGTGGTCGGCGATGAACTGCGAGATCGCGATCACCCGGTCGCCGCGGGCCATCACGCTGTTGTAGCGCCGCTTCAGCGGCCCGTGGAAGTTGTAGGTGCCGTGGAAAGTGGTGACGAACGGCCGGCCGAGCCGCCGGGCCGCCAGCCAGGCCGACCAGGCCGGCGCCCGGCTGCGAGCGTGGATGATGCCGGCGCCGACCGCGTCTGCGACCCGCGCGATCCGGCCGGCGTTGCGCCAGATCGTCAGCGGGTTCTTCGCCGCCACCGGCGCCTGGATGTGGCGGATTCCCTCGGGAACCAGCGCATCGGCCATCGGTCCGCCCGACGACATCACCACCGCGTTCAGCCCGGCGGCCTCGATCGCGCGGGCCATGTCGCAGGCGCCGCGCTCGACCCCGCCGGTGACCAGGCTGGGAAGCACCTGCAGCACGGTGGGCACGCCGGGCTTGAGCGCAGGCCCGCGGGATTCCATGCTGCGGCCGATCCCAGCGACCAGGAAGGCCTCAGCCATGACCGCGGACCCGCCCGATTTCGTGACCCGGCCCGACGGCGTGCGGCTGGCGGTGCGGCGCCGGCCGGGCGATCCGGCGCGGCCGGAGGTGCTGGTCCTGCACGGCTTCCGCTCCGACATGACCGGGGAGAAGGCCCTGCATGTCGCGGCCTGGTGCGCGGACAACGGCATCGGCTGCACCCGGCTGGACCTCTCCGGACACGGCGCCTCCGAAGGCGCCTTCATCGACGGCTGCATCGGCACCTGGGCGCAGGACGCGCTGCTGGTGCTGGACAGGCTGACCTCGGGGCCGCAGGTGCTGTTCGGGTCCAGCATGGGCGGCTGGATCATGCTGCTGCTGGCGCTGAGCCGGCCGCAGCGGGTGGCCGGCCTGGTCGGCGTCGCGGCGGCGCCGGACTTCACCGAGGACCTGCTGTGGGCTCCGGCGACCGAGGAGCAGCGCGCCTGGCTGCTGGCGCAGGGCCAGATATCGGTGCCGTCGGCCTACAGCGACGAGCCCAACATCTTCACCCGCCTGCTGGTCGAGGACGGGCGCGACCACCTTGTGCTGCGGGCGCCGATCCCCTTCGCCGGCCCAGTGCGGCTGCTGCATGGTCAGCGCGACCCCGACGTGCCCTGGCAGACCGGGCTGGTGCTGGCCGAGCGGCTGGCGAGCGACGACGTGCGCGTGACCCTGGTCAAGGACGGCGACCACCGACTGTCCCGCCCCGCCGACCTCGCCCTGCTGACGGACTTGCTGGCCGAGGTGGTGGGCATCACCCGTAGCGCGTCCTGAGGGCTGCGAGGATGGCGCGCGGGCCCTGCAGCTCGCCGCCCTTGGGGCGGCCGGGCTGGTCGGTCGGGTTCCAGGCCATCAGGTCGACATGGGCCCATGGCACCACCGGCTTGACGAACTTCTCCAGGAACAGCGCCGCGGTGATGGCGCCGGCATAGGGACCGTCGCTGACGTTGCTGGTGTCGGCGATCTTCGTCTCCAGCAGTTTGCGGTACGGCGCATAGAGCGGCATCCGCCACAGCGGGTCGCAGACCTCGGCGGCGCCGGCAAGCAACGCGGCGGCGAAGGGCTCGTCGTTGCAGAACAGGGCGGGCAGCTCGGTGCCCAGCGCCACCCGCGCCGCCCCGGTCAGCGTCGCCATGTCGACCAGCAGCGCCGGCGCCTCCTCGCAGGCGAAGGCCAGCGCATCGCAGAGAATCAGTCGGCCCTCGGCATCGGTGTTGCCGACCTCGACGGTGATGCCGGCGCGGGTGCGGATGATGTCGAGCGGACGGAAGGCGTTGCCGGCGACGCTGTTCTCCACCGCCGGGACCAGCACGCGCAGCCGGACCTTCAGCGCGGCGTCCATCACCATCCGGGCCAGCGCCAGCACGTTGGCCGCGCCGCCCATGTCCTTCTTCATCGTCAGCATACCGGCGGCGGTTTTCAGGTCCAGGCCGCCGCTGTCGAAGCAGACGCCCTTGCCGACCAGCGTGACCTTCGGATGCGCCTCGTCGCCCCAGCGGATGTCGATCAGCCGGGGCGGGTCGTCGCAGGCGCGGCCCACCGCGTGGATGGTGGGGAAATTCTCCCTCAGCAGGTCGTCGCCGACGATGACCCGGATCGCCGCGTCATAGTCGTCGGCCAGCGCTTCGGCCGCAGCGGCCAGTTCGCTCGGGCCCATGTCCTCGGCCGGGGTGTTGATCAGGTCGCGCGCCAGCCGGGTGGCCTCGGCCTGGCTGGCGACAGCCGCCCGGTCGGCGCCCTCGGGCCAGACCAGCAGCGCGGGCGCCCGCTTGCGCGGGGTGTAGCGTTCGAAGGCATAGGCGCCGAGCGCCCAGCCCAGCGCGAGCCGGCCGGCCGCCGCTGGCTCGAGCGCATGGGCGAGCTGGTAGCTGCCGACCGGGAACCCGCCGGGCGCCGCACCGAAGGCGCGCAGCGGCCGGTCGCCCTCCGCCTTCCCCGGGTCGCCGATCACGGCGACCGCCTGGCCTTCCTGGTCGCTGGGCGCCACCGCGAGCTCGCCCGGCCCGGCCTTGTAGCCGATGCGCTGCAGCCAGCGGCCGACCGACGCCGGCTGCGCGGCCATCCAGGGCTCGAGCCCGTCGGCGGCGACCACATGCAGCGGCGTCGCCGCATCCGAATCCGCGGCGGCGGCAAGGCCCGCGGGCACAGTCTCTGTCAATCAAACTCTCCCATCGTCGTTCGCGGTTCGACGCGGTACCATGCATCTTCGCCGCGCGGCCGCAACAACCCGAATCCATTCCGGCAGTGCCCGTTGGCTCCTGACGATCACCGGGCCGAGGAGGGCTGCATGAGCACATTCCAGATCATCATCGGCAACAAGAACTACTCCTCCTGGTCGCTGCGGGCCTGGCTGGCGATGCGCCATGTCGGCGCTCCGTTCGAGGAGATCGTGATCCCGCTCGACGAGGACGATACCCACCGGGAGATCCTGCGTCACTCGCCCTCGGGCAAGGTGCCCGCGCTGCTGCACGATGGCCGGACGGTGTGGGATTCGCTTGCGATTTGCGAATATCTGGCCGAGATCTTTCCCGAGGCGGGGATGTGGCCCGCCGACGCCGGCGCGCGCGCCCATGCCCGTTCGGTCTCGGCCGAGATGCATGCCGGCTTCGCCGACCTGCGCAAGACCCTGCCGATGAACATCCGGCGCAAGCCCGGCGCCTTTCCCATCGGCGATTCGGTGCGCGAACAGATCCAGCGGATCTGCTCGATCTGGCGCGACTGCCGCCTGCACTACGGCCAGCGCGAGGGCGACGACGGGTTCCTGTTCGGCCACTATACGATCGCCGACATGATGTACGCGCCAGTGGTCTGGCGGTTCCACAGCTACGGCGTCGACATGCCCGAATCCGCGACCGCCTATGCCGCCCTGATGCGCGAGCAGCCGGCGATGAAGGACTGGGCGCACGCGGCCGGCGACGAGCCGTGGGTCATCGAGAAGGACGAGAAGTAGCCTCGCCATCCCCTCACTCACGCCCGTCATCGCGAGCCACCCCTTGGCGGCGTGGCGATCCAGGACAACCGCACGGGAGCTGGTGCGGTTGGCTGGATTGCCGCGTCGCTTCGCTCCTCGCAATGACGATCGATTGCGGAGGTAGCCATTGTGGAACAACGAAAACCCCTCATCCTGGGTTTGACTTCTCACGCCTCGCAAAGCCGAAGGCGAGCGCGATGACCAGGAAGGGCTCGATCGGCAGGCGGTATTTCGGCGAGGCGACCGGGCCGCTGACGGCGAGCACGAAGGCGATCCAGAGCACGGCGAACGACAGGTA
>JBHJOG010000066.1:0-25958 GCA_050329975.1 Alphaproteobacteria bacterium
ACACCCGCCGCGACCTGGCGCAGCAGCTGGTGCAGCGCGCCCACCTGACCCCGGCCCTGTACGACCGGATGAGCCCGGCGATGCGGTACCTGCTCGACATCGAGAATGTCGGCGCTATCGATCCCGCCGTGCTGCGGTCGGCGGGGCGCGAGAGCAAGAGCGGCGACTGGTGGGCGTGAGCCGCTGAGTTCCTGCAGCCTGGCTTCGGGGCATGGCGAGGGGCAGCATCGGGCGGCTCCTCTGCCAGAGGAGCGAGCCAGGTCGGGCGATGCGCTGGCGAGATGGGCCTGCAGCATCGCCTCGCTCTTCGGGCCGAGGGCGGCGGCCGACACCCGCACCAGCCGCTAGCCACCGGCTTCGACACGATCCTCTACGACGACTTCGCCGGCCTTACGGGGGGCGCGGGCGGAGGGGGACCGCGGATCCTGGACTTCTTCGCCGATGTCGTCACCGCGTTCCTCGGTCTTCTCCGGTCCGGCGGTGGTGATCGTGCCGCATTTCTTCAACCACCAGATCCACCACCGCGGTCAGGTCCACGCGATGATCACCCAGCTTGACCGAACGCTCGCCCCGGCGCTGGACATGCACCGGGTGCTGATCCCGAACCCGCTCGGCTGAGGGCCGGCCGGCGCGACGCGCAGAATGGGGGATCGACCCCATACGGCAGGCGTCCTCAACTTCATACCTTCACATCACAGCGAACGGCCGCATGGCGCGGCAGTTCAACCCCACTGGAGGATGTGATGTTGAAGACTTCGATCCGCAGCAAGAGTTTCGCCGCCACCGCCGTCATCGCCGCGGCCGTACTGGGCGCCTGCGTGCAGCTCGGCCCGGGGACCGGTGGGTCCCCGCAGCCCATCGGCGCGCCTGCGCCGCAGCCGCAGGTGCAGAGGCAGACCTACAACGATCCCCAGGTCGGCGGTCGCTGGCTGGACGTTTGCCTGGCCCATGGGGCCTGCCGCGAGCAGCAGGCGGTGGACAAATTCTGTCAGCAGAATGGCTTCCAGCGCGCCACTGCGCACCAGAGCCGGGTCACGGCCTTCCTGCAGGAGAACGTCCGCATCGGCGATCAGACCGTCTGCCTCAGCGGCGTCGGCAACTGCCACCGGGTGGTTGCGGTCACCTGCGAGCGCACCGTCTGAGGTGCGCACGACGCCAGGCTATGCCCAACGCTAGATGCCGCTCCGTTGGCCCGGATTGCTCGCGCAGCCGGGCCGATGGACGTAGTCTGGCGGCGGGCTGGGAGGGGACTTTGCCATGACCGACGCCGAACCCGGCCGCCGACGTCCCGGCGAGGTCGACCAGGACCGGATCTGCGAGGTCCTACAGCTCGCGCGCCGGGTCGATCAGCCCTTCCTTCAGCGCCAGCGCCATCAGTTGGGCAACCGACGACACCTCCAGCTTTTGCATCAAGCTGCTGCGGTGCTTGTCCACGGTCTTGATGCTGATGCCCAGCCCGGCCGCGATCTCCTTGTTCGACCGGCCGGCGATGATCATGTTCAGCGTCTGCCGCTCGCGGTCGGTGAGCCTCGGGCGCGACGGCTGGTCATCCAGCCGGTCGAGAAAGACCTGCGCGATGTGGCGGCCGCCATGCAGGATCAGCGGCAGCTTCGCGAACATCTCGGCATTGTCCGCCGCCTTGGAGAACAGGCCGTCGACGCCGGACTCGATCAGGTCGCCAATCAGCCCCGGCGCGCTGATCCCGGTGAAGACCACAACCTTTGTCTTCGGGCTCCAGCGCCGCACCTCCAGCAGCACCTCGACGCCCCCCGCATGCGGCATCGATACGTCGAGCAGCAACAGGTCCGGCTTGTGGCGCTTGACCGCGGCGATCGCCGCCAGCCCGTCGCCGGCCTCGTCGACCACCCGGATCGGCGTCATCCCGGCGACTCCCGGCGTCTCCAGCGCACCGCGCAGGCCGGCACGGACGATCTGGTGATCGTCGGCCACCACGACGCGAACGGTGAACGGATCGTCAGCGTTCAAGCTAGCCTCTCGCGAACTCGGCCAAGGGCGGCTGCACTGCGGCGGGTATTGTGAGCCAGTCTCGCCGAATGCCGCGCTCGTGGCGAGCCCTGGCGTCGCTGGTTGTGCTCGCTGTCGTCGTTCTTGCGACAGCGGCAGCGGCTGTGGAACTCATCCCGGGCGTGCGGGGTACCGTGCCCGGAACGCAGATCAGCTACCTGTCCGATCCGGACGGTGCGCTCACCCTCGATCAGGCCGTGGGTGCCTACCGTGCCGGCCGGGCAGCACCGATAGCAGGCGAAACGGCGGACTTCGGCAACGTGTTCGGCACCTACTGGCTGTTCGCGCCGCTGGCCAACACCGGACCGGAGCCGGGCGACTGGCATGTGGCGACGCGGGCGCCGTTCGTGCCCGAGATCGCGATCGACCTCGTGCTCGACAACGGCCGCGTCACGCGGTCCCTGGCCTCGTCCGTCGAATCGCCGTTCTCCGACCGGCCGGTGCCCCATCGGTTCCTGATCAGTGCGCCGATGCGGCTGGCCTCGGGCGAGCACGGGCTGCTGGTCATCATGTTCCGCGCCGGCGGCGCCAGCGGGATGCCGTTCACGCTGGAATCGCCCAATTCCCTGCGCGAGCTGCTGGTCGAAGACACGGCGATCTCCTGGGCGTTCTATGCGTTCAGCATCGCCGCCATCCTGTTCTTCGTCCTGTTCAGCCTGGCGGTGCGCGCAACCACAGGCCTGCTCTACGCGGGCCTGTTCGCGGTCTCGCTGCTGTTGCAGGCGCAGATCGATGGCCTGACCTTTCAGCTGCTGTGGCCGCAGTCGCCGAACTGGAACGGCGTCGCCGCGCTCGTGCTCTGGCTCGGCGTGTGCGGCGTCGGCTTCTTCGTCGCCGGCGTTCAGCGCAGCAGCCTCCGGCCCAGCCCGCGGTTCAGGCGTGCTGCCAATGCCCTGGCCCTGGTCAGCCTGCTCGCCATGGTGCTCGTGCCCTATGTCGCGCCGGGCATCCTGCTGATCGGCGGCTACCTGCTGTTCGCGCTGATGATCGCAGCCCACGCGGCCGCGCTGGCCCCGCAGGTGATGCGGCCGGGCGGGCGCGGCCTGGTGGCGATGGCCGGCGCCATCGTCGTTGCCGCGGGCACCGCCGTCCTGACCGGCCTGTTCCTCGCCGGGGTCCAGCTGCCGGCAGTGCTGCTGTTCAACGCCCATCGCATTCTGTACCTGGTGATCAGCCTGGCCACCATGTTCACCCTGGCCGGCTTCGTCATGCAGCTGCGACGCGACCATGAATCCGCCCTGGAGCGCGAGGTGGAGGCCGCGCGCCGCGATGCCGCGCTGAACCGCGAACTGTTCGAGAGCGAGAAGAACTACGCCCGCGCCCGCGACCTCGCCGCGCGGCGTCAACGCCAACTGGCGTCCGCCACCCACGACATCCGCCAGCCGCTGGCGTCCTTGCGCCTGTCGCTCGACGCGCTGGCGGGCACCCGCGACGCCGCGGTCCGCGCACAGTTGCGGGAGGCGTTCGACTATCTGGAGGGGCTGACCGGCACCTACCTGGCCGAGGCGCGCACCGGATCCCAGCCTGCTGAAGACGACCCGCTGGAGCCGAAGCCCGAGCGGTCGGAACCCTATGTCCTCTCGCTCATCACCGGCACCATCGACCAGATGTTCCGCGAGGAGGCGGTGTCCAAGGGCCTCGACTTCCGCGTCGCCGGCTCGGACGCGCTGACCGATGTGCCGGCGCTTCCGCTGATGCGGCTGGTCGGCAACCTCGTCTCCAACGCCGTCAAATACACGGTCGAGGGCGGCGTAGCGGTGACGGCGGGTGAGGCGGCGGATGGCCGCTTCATAGCGGTCGAGGACACCGGCCCGGGCATGTCGGCGGACGCGCTCGCCGACCTGCGCCGACCCGGCCGCAAGGGCGCGGGCTCCGAGGGCGAGGGCCTCGGCCTCGCCATCGCCGACGACGTCGCCGAAGGCCTCGGCATCCGGATCGAGGTCGACTCCGTACCGGGCCGCGGCACCCGCTTCCGCCTCCTGCTGCCTGTGACCGAAGGTGCGCACTCTTAGCGGCCCGTCATCGGGTCGCTCCCCGCATCTGGCGCAGGTACTGATAGACGGGGTTCGAACACGCGGGGCGTTTCCGGGTGATGCCGAGCGTGCGGCCTCCGCAGCTCACGGCAGCGATCGGACCACCGAGCGGCGCCACCATCGGCTTTCTGATGCAGGGCAACAGTCTCGGCCTCTTGATCGGGCCCGCCGCAGCGGGCGTGATCGCCAGCGCAATCGGCTGGCCGGCGGTGGCGTTGTTCGTCGCCGGGCTTGCCATGACGGCGTCCCTGCTTGCCTTCGCGTTACGGATTCGAGCAGCCTGAAACCTGCCGGCTTGCCTGCCAGGCGAAAAATGTCACGCCTTGGTCACAATTCATTTGCGCCGAGGGGTCCGAATCAAATATCCACTCCGTCCAACCTCTCGACCCCCATGTGATCGGAATTGGCATGACCCGTCAGGGCATGAATATCGACGAGCAGACGCCGCGCCGCCGCAATGGGCGGCATTTTTTTGTTCACGCGCTGCCGCCGATCATTCCCAATCGCCCGATTCGTTCACCGGAGCCGCCATTTGGCGGCTCTTTTTTTGCCCGAAATCAAACCGCCTGAGCAAAGGGAGATCCGATATGGCGTCCAACATGATCGATCCTTACGACTACAGCTTCGCCGTCAGCCGCCTCCGGTCGTTCTTCGTCAATCGCGGCTTCATCGAGGTGCACACCCAGAGCCGGCTCTCGATCCTCGCCGCCTGCGAGGACCCGCGGACCATCGCCACCTACAACTACGGCGGGCAGCTCTGGCCGCTGCCGCAGACCGGTCAGATGTGGCTGGAGCACGAGCTGCTGAACAACCCGCAGGCGCCCGGTTTCTTCTGCATCTCGACCAGCTTCCGCAACGAGCCGAACCCGGTGCCCGGCCGTCACGACCTGATCTTCCCGATGTTCGAGTTCGAGACCCGCGGCGGCATGGACGAGCTGCGCGCGCTGGAAGAGGACCTGCTGGTCTATCTCGGCTTCGGCTCCAAGGCCTCCTTCGTGCACCAGACCTACCTGGAGACGGCCGCCGAGTTCGGCGTCAAGGACATTTCGGGCGACATCGAGACCAAGATCAACCAGACCCACGGTCCGGTGTTCTTCCTGGAGGGTTTCCCGCTCTACACCAGCCCATTCTGGAACATGCGCAAGAACGGCGACATCGCGAACAAGATCGACGTCATCCTGCACGGCATCGAAACCATCGGCTCGGCCGAACGCTCGTCGGACCCCGAGGAGATGCGCAGCCTGTTCTATTCGATCAGCGACGGCATGTACGCCGATATCCTGTTCGCCCAGTTCGGCCGCGAACGGGTGAAGCGGGAGCTCGAGGACTTTCTCAACCTCGACTTCTTCCCGCGGTTCGGCGGCGGCATCGGGCTGACCCGGATGATGCGGGCCCTCAAGCTGTCGGGCCTGGTGCCGGACCACGCTTCCCAGAACATGGCCATCGCGGCCGAGTAACCCGCGCGCAGCGGTTCCCGCCATGCTGACCGGGCTCGCCCATCGTCTCGCTCTCGCACTGCCGCCGATGTTCGCGCATCGGCTGGCAGTCGGGATTCTGGCTCTGGGCGTGCCGGTCGCATGGCGGGATCTTTCCGGCCCGGCCGTCACCGCCGCCGGCCTCGGCTTCGCCAATCCGATCGGGCTGGCCGCCGGCTTCGACAAGGATGCACGGGCGCTTCCCGGCCTCGTCCGGATGGGTTTCGGCCATGTCGAGATCGGCACCGTCACGCCGCGGCCGCAGGCGGGCAATCCGGGGCGCGCGCTGTTCCGGCTGGCCGAGGACCGGGCGATCGTCAACCGGCTCGGCATGCCCGGCGACGGGGCGGAGATCGTCGCCGCCCGGCTGGAGCGCTGGCGCAGCAGGAACCCCGGGCATCCTGTCCGGATCGGGATCAGCGTCGGCGCCAACCGCGACAGCCGCGACATCGCCGGCGACATGGCCTTCGGGGTCGGCCGGCTGGGGCCGCTAGCCGACTACCTGACCGTCAACCTCTCTTCTCCGAACACACAGGGTCTGCGTGACTGGCAGAGCGGCGAGCGTCTGTCCCGGGTGCTGGAGGCGGTTCGGGAGGCTCGCGGCCGCCTGGCGAACCGCCCCCCGCTGTTCGTCAAGATCGCCGCCGACATGGAGCGCGACGCCGAGGCCGACCTGGTCGAGCGGGCGGTGGCGGCCGGAATCGCCGGCCTCGTCCTCTGCAACACCACGCTCGATCGGCCGCCGACGCTGAAGTCGCCGCATGCCTGGCGTCCCGGCGGGCTCAGTGGCGCGCCGCTCACCGAACGCGGACTTGGCCAGCTGCAACGGGTGCACGCGCTCGGACGCGGCCGGCTGGCGCTGATCGCCAGTGGCGGCGTCATGTCGGCCGAGGACGCACTGGCCCGCCTGGATGCGGGCGCGGCCTTGGTGCAGGTGATGACCGGCTGGATCTATCGCGGGCCGAGGCTGGTCGACGAGATCGCCACGGCACTGGCCGCCCGCGGCCGGCAGCCGGTCAGGCCAGGCTCTCCGCGATCGACCGTGCCGCTGCAGCCGGATCCGGCGCGGCCGTGATCGGGCGGCCGACGACGATCGCGGTAGCGCCGGCCGCAGCCGCCTCGCGCGGGGTCATCAGCCGCTTCTGGTCGCCGATGGCCGATCCGGCGGGCCGCACGCCCGGCGTCACGATGTCGACGTCCGGTCCGCAGGCGGTGCGGATCAGGCCCACTTCCCGCGGCGAGGCGACGATGCCGTCACATCCGGCCGCGTGCGCCAGCTCGGCGAGCCGGCGAACCTGGTCGGCCGAGCGGTCGGCGATGCCGATCGCCCGCAGGTCGGATTCGTCGAAACTGGTCAGCACCGTCACCGCCAGGACCCGAGTCCGCGGCCGCCCGGTGGCCGCCGCATTCTCGGCCGCCATCTCGCAGGCCGCTCGCATCATCGCCGCGCCACCGCCCGCATGCAGCGTCACGTAATGCGGCGGCAGCGCGCGCAGACTGCGCATGGCGCCGGCAACCGTGTTGGGGATGTCGTGCAGCTTCAGGTCGAAGAAAAGCGGCAGGCCGCTCGCCTCGGCAATCGCCTGCGCGCCTTCCAGGCCGGCGCCGTAGAAGAACTCGAGCCCGAGCTTGAGGCCGTCCACATGCGGCGTGACCGCGGCGACGAGGGTGCGGGCGTGGGCGAGGCTGCCGGTGTCGATGGCGCAGAACAGCCGGCAACGCTGATCCACGGTCATGGCGCCGTCCGGCATTGATCTTCGACTCCCCTTCGGCAACTCTGGGATTATGGAGCCGAACCGATGAACGAGGCAACGGCGGACGCGGTCGCAGCGGCCTTGCTGAAGGCCGAGTGCCTGAATGTCAGGATCGACCCGCCGTTCCGGCTGGTCTCCGGGCTGGTCGCACCGTTCTACATCGACTGCCGGCACGTGCTCGGCCATCCGGGCTGTCGTTCGGTGATCGTCGAGAGGCTGGTCGAGCGTGCGCGCCGGCTGTCGCCCTTCGAGGTGGTGGCCGGCGGCGTCACCGCGGGCGTCCCGTTCGCGACCCTGCTCGCCGACCGGCTGGAGAAACCGCTTGCCTATGTGCGCAGCGAGGCGAAGGCCCATGGGCTCGGCGTCCAGGTGGAGGGGGCGGATGTGCGCGACCGCAGCGTGCTGCTGGTCGAAGACCTGATGACCACCGGCGACAGCAGCCTGAAGTTCGCGGGCATCCTGCGCGACCATGGCGCGCGCATCGACCGCTGCCTGGTAGTCCTCGATCGCAGCAGAGACGGCAATCCTGATCGTTTCGCCGCCGCCGAGGTGTCGCTGCACAGCCTGTGCACGATGGGAAGCCTGCTCGGGCGCGCATTGGCGGAAGGCCGGATCGACGCGGCCATGCTGGCCGAGGCGCACGCGTTCATCGACCATCCCAGCGACTGGTCGGCGCGGCATGCCGACTGAGGTCGCGATCCTGGCGCGCCCGCCCGATGATGCGGCGGCAATCCGGCTGGCGCTCGACTATCCCTATGCTCGCCACCCGGAGGCCTTCTGGTTCGCCGATGGTCGGGTCGGGCACCCTGCTGACGCGCAGGCGGCCCGCGCCGGACGGACGCCGGTGCTGGCCTACGGATCCAACGCGTCGCCGATGCAGATCGCGCGGAAGTTCGCCGGCCGGCCCTGTGGCGACCAGGTCTATGTCGAGCCGGTCACGCTGAGTGGATGGGACGCTGTCTATGCCGCGCGCATCACGCGATACGGCGCGATACCGGCGCGCATGGTGCCGACCAGCGGGTGCGTGATCGCGGTACACCTGACCTGGCTGACCGACGCCCAGCTGGACTGGATGGACTGCACCGAGGGCGCGATGTACGTCCGCTCCCGCCTCGGCGACGGCTCGGTGGTCGACGGTTCGGACACGGCGGTCGGCGGCGTCCAGGCCTATCTGGAAGGGGGTCTGCCTCTGATGGTCGACGGCCTGAACGCCGCATTGGCGGCGATCCCGGCGACCGGGCGGCTCTATCCCGGGCACCGAACCGGGGCGCTGCTGCAGCGCCTCGCGTGCGCCGCCCGCTTCGAAGGCGCTGTCGAGGCATTCGCGCTGCGGCTGGTCTGCCAGCCGGGTTACAAGGACGCTGTTCTGCCGTTGCTGCGCCGCGGCCTGTGACGATTTTCATGCGGCTTGCGCAGGCGTCGCACCTTTGCCCCAATTGGTCGTTAAGCTTTCCCGCTTAAGGTCATCCGAGCCCGGATCGGCCGGGCCGGAGGCTCCGTCCATGCTCACCCATCTGATGATTCGCCTGATGATCCGCCTGCGCTGGCGGGTGATCTGCTGATCGGACCGACTGTCGCAGGGGCGTCGCCCGGCTTGGCATCCGGCCCCGGGTCGTTCATGTAACCTGCATCGGCTCCAGGAGCGGACGGATCTGATGCAAGGCAAGGCGCGCATTGGGCTGGCGATCGGCACCGTCATTTTCGGATGCGGGGTCGGTGTTGCTGCAGCCTACATGTTCGACCTGTTCCCCGACTCGTCGCGCAACGCGGCGGCAAGCCGCGAGGGCGGCCCCGGCGGGCCGTTCAACCTGACAGCCCATACCGGCGAGTTGGTCAGCGACACCGATTTCCACGGCCGCTACACCCTGGTCTTCTTCGGATTCACCTTCTGCCCGGATATCTGCCCGACCACGCTGGCCGACATGGCGACCGTGATGGACAGGCTCGGCGACGACGCGGCGGCGGTGCAGCCGCTGTTCGTTACCGTCGATCCCGAGCGCGACACGCCCGAGCAACTGGCGGCCTATGTCGCCGCCTTCGACGATCGCATCGTTGGGCTCACCGGCTCGGCAGCCGAGATCGAGACGATCGCCGACGCCTACGGCGTCTACTACGAGGTCGCGCCCGACGAGGTCGACCCGGAATTCTACCTGATCAACCACACCGCCGGCGTCTACTTCATGGACCAGCAGGGCCGCTTCGTCCGGGTCTTCTCCAGCCAGACTCCGGCCGACGAGATGGTCGAGTCGATCCGCGCCGTGATGCAGGAAGACGCGGCGGGCTGACCGGCTACAGATCCGCCGCCTGCTGCCTGAGGACGAACTTCTGGACCTTGCCGGTGGAAGTCTTCGGCAGCGGCCCGAAGATGACCGTCTTCGGCACCTTGAACCCCGCGAGGCGCTCGCGGCAGAAGGCGACGATGTCTTCCGCGCTGGCGGTCGCTCCCTCCTTCAGTGCCACGAAGGCACAGGGACTTTCGCCCCACTTCTCGTCGGGGCGGGCCACCACCGCCGCCTCCAGCACGGCCGGGTGGTGGTAGAGCACGCTCTCGACCTCGATGGTCGAGATGTTCTCGCCGCCTGAAATGATGATGTCCTTCGAGCGGTCCTTCAGCTCGATGTAGCCGTCGGGATGCATCACCCCCAGGTCGCCGGTGTGGAACCAGCCGCCGCGGAACGCCTGCTCGGTCGCGCCGGGGTTCTTCAGATAGCCTTTCATCACGATGTTGCCGCGCATCAGCACCTCGCCCATGGTCGCGCCGTCGGGGGGCGCCGGCGCCATGGTTTCGGGATCGGCGACCATCAGGCCCGGCAGGTTCGGGTAGCGGACGCCCTGCCGCGCCTTGATCCGCGCCTGCTCGGGCACCGGCAGCGCATCCCACGCCTCCTGCCAGGCGCAGACCACCGCCGGTCCGTAGACCTCGGTCAGGCCATAGACATGGGTGACGCGGAAGCCGATGCCGGCCATCGCCGCCAGCACCGCCGCCGGCGGAGCGGACGCCGCAGTCATCATCTGGATCTCCCGGTCGAACTGCGGCCGGTCGTTTTCCGGATGGTTGACCAGCAGGTTCATGACGATCGGCGCGCCGCAAAGGTGGGTGACGCCGTGGTCGGCGATCGCCCCGTAGATCGCGCCCGCCTCGACCTTGCGCAGGCAGACGCTGGTGCCGGCCAGAGCGGCCAGCGTCCACGGGAAGCACCAGCCGTTGCAGTGGAACATCGGCAGCGTCCACAGGTAGACCGGATGGCCGCTGAGTCCCCAGACCAGGATGTTGTCGGTGGCGAGCAGCGCGGCGCCGCGGTGGTGGTAGACGACCCCCTTCGGGTTGCCGGTGGTGCCGGAGGTGTAGTTGAGCGCGATCGCGTCCCACTCGTCGGCGGGCATCGCCCAGGCGAAATCGGGGTCGCCGCCGGCGAGGAAGGCCTCGTAGTCGACCCCGCCGAGCCGGGCCTCGGGCAGGCTGGCCGCCGGGTCGACGATGTCGACCACCAACGGCGGGTTCGCGAGTTGCGCCAGCGCCTTGGCCACGATCGGTGCATATTCGGTGTCGACGATCAGCACCTTCGCCTCGCCATGCTCCAGGATGAAGGCGATTGTCGCCGGATCGAGCCGGGTGTTGAGCGCGTTCAGCACCGCGCCGGCCATCGGCACGCCGAAATGGGCCTCGTAGAGCGCGGCGATGTTGGGCGCCATCACCGCCACCGTGTCGCCGCGGCCAACGCCGGCGCTCGCCAGTGCGCTGGCCAGCCGGCGGCAGCGGGCATAGGTTTCGGCCCAGGTGAAACGTCGGTCGCCGTCGATCACCGCCGGCCGGTCCGGGAATATCCGGGCCGTGCGTGCGATCATGCTCAGCGGCGTCAATGGCATGTGATTGGCGGCGCCGCGCCCGAGGAACGGGGCATCGTACATGGTGGCACCTTCAGGCATCGTCCCTCCTCCAACGGCCGCCGCGAGGCCGTTTCTGGTCGGGCGGAGTCATCGCGCATTCCCGGGCCATGGGCAAGCCGAGGGCGACTTCTGCGGCGGTGAAAAGCCAGGACCCGCAGGCGCCGGCGTCAGGGAACCGATCGTGGTGTTAGCGCGATCGACCTTGCCAGCTTCTGCGGGGCCATCACCCGGTAGCTGGCGGCAAGCAGCGCGGCGACCTCGGTCTCGTCCACGGGTGCGGCGAGGACCATGCCGACGATGTCCGGCCACCACCCGGGCCGGAAGAAAGGGGGCTGCCGAAAGCTGTCGGGCTCGAACTCCGCCAGCCAGGAGCGGAACGTCAGCACGCAGATCGGCCCGTCCGAGCCGGCGGCCCGGGCGTAGGCGGCGGGCCGCCCCCCGTCGACCATCAGGATGTGGGCGAAGGTCTTCTTCCGGATTCGCCAGCGCGTACCCAGCCAGGCTGCCTCTTCATGAACTTCCGGCAGGCCGAGGCAGGCCGTGCGAACTACCGCGAGGAGGTCGGCCGGAACGTCGGGATGCCGGCTCGTCACGTCGATCGCGGTCGCTGCACGTGGCGAGCGCGCTATGGCCCGGTCTGCAGGGCGCGGACGATATCGACCCGGCCGGCGCCGAAGCCGGTGTCCCGGCCGGGCGGGCCGAGATCGACTGCCGTGCGTTCGAGCAGGGACCGGATCTGCGCGGGCGAGGCGGAGCTGTGACGCTCCAGCAGCAGGGCGACCAGCCCGCTGACATGGGCGGCTGCCATCGAGGTACCGCTCAGTATACCGACTCGCCCCTGTGGCGCGATCGACAGCACGTCGACGCCGGGCGCGGCGAGGCTGATGTAGCTTCCATGGTTGGCGCTGCCGTAAAGCCGGTCGTCGGGCCCGGTCGCGGTCACCGCGATCACGCCGGGCACCGCGGCCGGCCAGCTTGGCGGCGCGTTGGGACCGCCGTTGCCGGCGGCGGCGACCACGACCCGGCCGCGCCCGAGTGCGACCTGGGTGAGACGGGTCACCACCGGGTCGGTCGGCCCGGAGAAGGACATGTTGATGACACGCGCACCGGCGGTGATCGCATAGTCGATCGCCTGGGCGATCCGGTCGCTGGTGCCGCCGCCGGTGCCGCCGGCAAAGGCGGTGAGCGCCAGGATGCGCGCGCCCGGCGCGACCCCGGCAATGGCGCCGCCGCCGGCGATCAGGCCGGCAACCGCGGTGCCGTGGGCATCGGGCGCGTTGGCGCCTACGAAATCCTGGATGCCGGCAATACGCCCGGCGATCGCCGGGTGGCCGACGTCGACCGCGGTGTCGATCACTGCGACCGTGACCTGGGCGCCGGTCGCGAACTGGTGGGCCGTCGAGACCTGCATCAGGTCGAGCGCGTATTGCGGCCCGGCCGCCAGCTGGTAGCGATAGACCGGCTGGGCCAGCGCATTGGGCGTGAGCGTCAGGAACTCGATCGCCGTTACCACATCCAGGCCGGCGGGGATCGACAGTACGGCCGCGCGCAGCCCCAGACTCTGCAGGTCGAACTCGCGCAGCACCGAGAGCCCGATCGGGGCGGCGATCTGCTGCGGCGCGCCGGGAGGGGAGCCCAGCGGGATCAGCAGCAGGACCTGGTTCTCCACGAACGGCCCGGGCGTCGTCGGGATCGCCTGGTCCACCGGCAGGTTCGGCAGCGAGGGCAACGGGGGCAGGCGCACCGGGTCGCGGTCGGGGCGGGTCGGATCGGGCGTGCTCGGCGGCATCGGCGACGGGGGGACGTTGCCGCCCGGGGGTGCGAGCGGCGGTGCGCCACCCTGGGCCAAAGCCGAATGCGAGGCACCGAGGGCGAGCGCCATACCGAGCGCCAGCGCGGCGGCGCAGATGCGCCATGCCGCCGTCCTTGGTCGCCGCTGGTCCATCGCATCGCGCTCCCGTACCTGCCCGCGTCCGATCAGTCGGACCGGCCGATCACCTGTACCCGGCCGTCTCCCTCCAGCACTGCCTCCAGGGCAGCGATGTCGACAGCATTGACGCCGGCGCCAGACAGCTCGACCTCGTAGATCGACGCCGCCGGGCTGTCCACCAGTCGCAGTCGGTGCTCGGCCAGGAAGGCGCCGAGTTCGTCGACGGTCATGTCGCCGCTGAACGTCAGCAGGAAGCGGGGCCCGACCGCGGCCGTCTCGTCGCCGGACGCGACCTGGAATCCCGGTTGCTGCTGTTGCGGGCCGGGGCTGCCGACCAGCATGACCGCTATCGCCGCCGCCTGGACCACCACCAGCACGCCGGCCGCGGCCGCGGCAAGCCGCAAGCCCGGGGTCGGCAGCCAGCCGGCCAGCCGCTGGAACAGGCCGGGTCGGGCGACCGCCACGCGGCGGGGCCGCTCGGTCATCGCCGCCTGATGCGGGGCCTCGGCATCGATGCCGGCCATCAGCGCTGCCAGCCCGGCCCGGGTGTCCGGCACCGCGATCTCGGCATTGGCCATCTCGGTGACCTCCTGCTCCTCGCGCATTGCGTCGAGCAGCAGTCGCGCGTCCTCGTCCTCGGCCAGCCAGGCCTCGATCGCGGCACGTTCCCGCGGCGTCACCGTTCCGTTCACGTACCAGGGCAGCAGGGCTTCGAGCGCGCGGGGATCGTCAAGCATCATGTTGTCGGTCATTGGAGTCCGTCCCGGCCTGCCGCCGATGCGTCGAGCATCTCGCGCAAGCGCTTTCTTGCGTGGAACATACGGGTCTTGACCGTATTTTCCGGCACCGCGACGATCTCTGCGATCTCCCTGACCGAGAGCTCCTGGTAGTAGGTCAGCTCGATCACGACGCGATGGTCCGGGCTCAGGCGGTCCAGACACCCTCTCATCAGGCGCCGCATGTCTCCGTGTTGGACGACGTCGTCCTGCAGGTCTGCGGGATCGACGATCTGCATCGCCTCTTCCTCGTCAAGCGGCTTCTCCCGCCTCTTGCGCAGAGCACTGACAGCCTTGTTGTGGGCGATCGAGAAGATCCAGGACGACGGGGTGGAGCGGCCCTCGAACCGGCCCGCGCCCCGCCAGACATCCAGAAACACCTCGTTGACCAGTTCTTCGGCCATTCCGCTGTCCTTCACCATGCGGTACAGGAACCGGTAGAGCCGCGGCTGGTATCTGTTGTAGAGCGGACCAATGGCCCGGCGATCCTGGGCGGCAACCCGGCTGAGCAGCTCGGAGTCGGATGGCTCGGTGTCCGTCACGTTGCTCCATCCCGGCGTCGACCCGCTCGCATGGTCAGACGCGCCGGAACCCATTCTGGTTCATCGGCGACGCGTTTTCCCGCTAGCAGCTTGTGCGCGGCCCACGGGGACAGACGTCGACTGTGACGTCGCTGAAGTCGCTCTGGGCAGCCGGCGGTTCCTGGTCGAAGGGCTGAGGGCCCCTGGTTCCCGGCGCGGCTGGCGGCTGCAGCGGCAGCGGCCGGAACGCCAGCAACGGGGCGAGGGTGCCCAGGGCGAGATCGATTTGCTGCTCCTTGACGGCCTGGGCGCCGGGGGTGGCGTCGTCGCCCTGTGCCCAGGCGGGGCCGGCGGCGAGCAGAAGACCGGCCAGTACGGCGGTCAGGGCTTGGCGGCTGCGCATCATAGTCTCCTCAGAACGACAGGATCATCGAAACCGTGCCGACATGCTGGTCGAAGCTGAGCACATCGATGGACGAGTTCTCGTCGATATAGGTCCACGAGGCCGAAAGCTCCGTGTTGTCGAAGATCTCTTTCGCCGCGCCGAAGGTGAGGTCGAAGCGGTCGGTGCGGCGCTGGATCGGCCCGACGAAATCCGGATAGTCCTCATGCAGGTAGGTCAGGCCGGCATCGAGCCGGATCTCCTCGAAGATCCGGGTCGATCCGCCGACGCTCACCAGGTGGCTGGTCCGGTCGAAGTTGCTGCCGTCGGCCAGGTTCAGGCCGAAGGCGTAGCCAGCGAATACATAGCTCTCCCGACCGTCGATGAACAGATACTGGGTCAGCCCGGCGCTGTGCTCGATCCCGTCGCGCGAGGTCACCGTCGGCAGCACGCCCTCGTCGTCGAACTCCCCGAACTCCATCGACAGCCGGATCTGAGTCAGGCTGTCATCGGTGAAGGCGGCCAGCCCCGTCAGGTCGACACGGTGGACCTGGCTGTAGCTCTCATAGCCGACCCAGGTCGCCTCGAAATGGTAGCCGGCGCCGAACGAGACCGGGGTGTCGCCGATGCTGGTCAGATGGGCTAGCTCGGCTCCAAGCGTGCCGATGATGGTGTCGAAGTCGCGGAACTCGTTGTCCAGGTGCTGGCTGTAATAGACGTCGGCATCGGCGTCCAGCGACCAGGGACCCGATTGCCAGAGCCGCGCGGTACCGGTCGCACGTTCGAATGTCCGAAAACCGCCGGTCTCGCTGCCGAAGCCATCGGGCGCGGCCGGGATGTTGCCGTCATACTGCACGCCCGCCTCGAGCCGCGCCGTCCAGCCGCGGTCTTCCGGCGCGACATCGTCGGTCAAGCCCTGCAGCGTCTGACTCAGGTTCAGCGCCTGCTGGGCATAGAGGCTGTCCGGGGCCAGCGTCCGCACCCGGTTGAGTGCCTGCTGTGCGGCGGCGTCCTCACCCAGTTCCAGCAGCGACACCGCGCGGAAATAGTGCAGCGCCGCGTTGTCCGGTGCGACCGCGAGCCCCTCGTCGAGGGCGGCCAGCGCGGCCCGGTGGTCGCCGAGCTGCTGATGGGCCAGCGCGATGTAGCGCAGGATGATGGCGTCGTCGGGCCCGGCGATGGGCAGGGCCTCCAGGCCCTCGATCGCATCCTGGAACCGGCCCTCCTTGAATGCGTCGATCGCCGGCAGCTGCAGGAACTCTTCGGGCGTGATGGCCAGCGCGGGGGATGCGAATCCGCCCGCCGCGGCGAGGCCGGCCAGCCCGAGCAAGACCCCGCGGGCGCGACGACGACCGCGAAGCTGCAGAGATCCTGTGCCCCCCATGGCGCCTCCGATCCGGCTCGGTCGTCTCGACCAAGTGCCGCTGCCATCCGTGCCGCCGAGTCTGTATGGTCGGGAGGGACGCTGTCAATCGTCAGTGCCAGAACTGCACGCATCGAACCCAGAATCGGGCGGACTGGGATCTGCCGATTAGCAGCTCGCCTTGTAATGGTCCGAAGTTGTCGTCCGATGTGTCGGCGCCCTTGACTGCAACATCCAGGGGCGCGACTACGCGGGTCGCCGCAAATATGTCCGCCGCGTCGGCCTCTCCGGCCTGAGCACGGGGAGAAGCGTTCGTCGTTGACAGCGCAACCGCCGGGCACCGAATCCTGGCAGTGCTGGTCTCGGAGCCGCGCCCACGCGGCCTGACGGATCGGCTTTTCCCTTGCGGCCTGTCCGGGTTGGCTTCAGACTCCTGTGCAGGTCGATCATCAACGGCGCGTCCAGGAGTGGTGTGTGCTGCAGAGCGCCTTTGACTATGCGCGCCATATCGGCCCGATCTACGGGTCCGAGAAGATCGCCTTCCTCCTCTACAGCCTGGTGCGGATTCGCCGCCCGGACAGCGTGGTCGAGCTTGGCTGCGGCACCGGTGCGACAGCCTTCTGCATGGCGACGGCCCTGCGCGAGAACGACCATGGCCGGCTCCTGACGGTTGACAACGAGCAGTCCTGGCCTGCGGTTTCCGCCAAGCTGCCGCTGGCGCAGCTCGGGTTCGAGCCCGGGATCACGATGACGGCCTATATCGCGGCCTGCAGCAGCCGGTTCGGCGTCGAGGGTCATCTTACCTACCACAGGAGCGAATTGCCGCCCTTTCCGGCGCCCAAGGACAAGCTCGGCTTCCTGTTCGTCGACTACAACCACCGGCCCGAGAATGTCACCAGGCTGCTCGCCACCTACCTGCCGGTCATGGCGCCGAGCAGTGTGATCGTGTTCGATTCGGCGGCCACGTTCTTCCCGACCTACCAGTTCCTCGAGAACCTGGAGCACCTGCTCTCCCAGGGCAGGGTGCCGGAGATGCTGCTGCACGACCAGAGCCGCGAGCGCCAGGAGGCGTTGACGGCGCTCGTGCAGCGGTCCCGGATCAAGCTGATGCACTTCGTCGAGCAGGATAAGGCTGAACAAAACAGCGCATCCGCCCTATTTATCGATCCGGTGGACCTGCTGCCGTCCGCCGGTGCCGTGATGCGGATGGGATAGTAGGCGATGGATATCGGCGTGCCGTTCAAGCTGCTGGGTGAGGTCGACGTCGCTGCCCTCTCGGCCCATGCGGAACAGTTGCCGGAGGCGGCCTGGTCCGCGAACGCGTTCCGCCAGGAGGTGCTTGCCGACGGTGTCCACTCGGTCACCAAGGCGATCCTGTTCCGCCACGAGTGGGACCGCTGGCGGAATCCGTGGCGGATGGTCGAGATCAGCGAGTTGATCGAGAAGTGGGCGGCGAAATCCGGTCGCGACCCGAGGCCGTTCATGCCGATCGACAAGGAAGAGACCGACGTCGGCCCGATCTACACCTTTCCCGAATGGCCGGCCCATGCGCCGGTCGTACAGCCTGTGGTCGACCAGGTGCTGGCGGCGCTGGGCTATCACCACCCGGTGCTGACCCGGCTGGCGCTGGTCCGCCTGGAGCCGGGCGGCCATATCGCGCCGCATGTCGACGGCCAGCCGATGGCGTACAAGGCGCACCGGATCCACATCCCGCTCTCGAACTCGGAGGGCGTCGAGTACAAGGTCGACGGCAAGAAATTCAAGATGCGCAAGGGCCGGTTCTACGACTTCAACAACCGCAAGCGGCACTCGGTGCGGAACCTCAGCAAGCGGCCGCGGGTCAACCTGTTTGTCGACGTCTACCCGGCGTCCGGCATCCATGTGCCGCCGCCGTTCGGCTACTACTCCTCGGGTGCGCTTTCGGGCGCCTGACCCGCCATGGCATCACCCCGTCCGGTGCGATAGGATCCGCCGGCGCATACAGAGGAGGGCGAGGGTGGTGCACCAGGGAGACCTAAAGGCCGATCGTCGGGGAGGCCATGCATGCCGGCTGGCAGCGGGTGCGCTGGCGGCCGGGCTGGTGCTTGCGGCGTTGGGCAGGGCGGGGTTCGGGGAAGCGCCGCCGCTGGACCAGCTTGTCGGCTTCTTCGATTCGGTTGCGCTGCAGGACGATACCAGCATGTTCGGCTCGGCCGGCACCATGCCGAAGCGGGTGTCGCGCTGGGAGCAGCCGATCGTGGTTCATATCGCCGGCTCCATCTCCGAGTCGATGGAGGATCGCCTGAAATGGCACCTGGAACGGTTCCGGCTGCTCGCAGGTGTCGACGTGACCTATGTGGAGCTGCGCGACCAGGCCAACCTGCGGATCATACTGACCTCTGCCGGCGAGGTGGCCGCGCGGTCCGGGTCGGCCGATACGCTGTGCCTGACCCAGTATGGCCCGTCGTCAGGCGCCATCGACTATGCCGACATCTACATCCCGGTCGCCCAGACGGTCTGGCTGGACAACTGCATGGCGCATGAACTGATGCACGCGGTCGGCTTCTACGCGCACCCGAAGGACAACGACAACCGAAGCGTGCTGGAGCAGGGCGCTCCGCCACGCATCCGCACCTTCACGGCCCTGGATGCAGCCGGGATCCGCATGCTCTACGACCCCCGCCTGCGTGTCGGGCTGGCGCGTGAGCGCGCCCTTCCCATCGCGCGCATCATCGCGGAGGAACTGCTGGCTCGATGGCCGGACGAAATGCAGACGCCGCGTCCGGGAGAGCCGCTTGGCCCCGACGGCTTCGTGCCGCTCGCGTCCGAGCCGGCTGTTGCCGACGACCTGGCGGCCGAGGCGATGCGTACCGCGCGCTAAGTCCGCCGCCTGGCCCGGCTGCGCTTAGTGGATGATGGCGCTGCTCTCGAGAGTGCGCCACTTGCCCGGAGAGATCACCTCGATATGGCCGACGCGTACCGAGTGCAGTGGGCCGTCCAGGTTCTTGACCCAGAAGGCGAGGAATTTCATCAGTTCCGGGAAGCTGGGCGGCAGGTCCAGCTTCTGCCACAGGAACGTTTGCAACATTGTCGGGTGATCGGGCATGTGGTAGGTGATCTCCGCCGTGGTCAGCCGCCAGTTTGCGCACTGGCGACCGAAATCTCCCGTCCCGGCTTCGAAGAAGGGTCCTCCATTCGTCTCCTGTGACATGGCAATGTCCTTTGCCTGAATCGTATCGCCCCATCGCGTATCAACCAGCTTTCTCAGAATCCGTTCCGGGCGCAAGCGATAAATCGGGTTAAATCAATATGTTAGCAGCATAGCGCCCTGATTGCTGCCAGACGGACGCTCCCCCTTCGGGCGCCGGTTGCCCAAGTTCTTCTTGACAGTCCCGGGCGCACTCCTTACCTGCATTGGCAGCCAAGCGGGGAGAGTGCTAACAGCCGCCCGTGGGCCCGCCCGCAGGCGCGAATTGGCGCCTCCGCTTAGGTGCTTTCGTGAGTTCAGAAGAGTTTGGAGGGATCGATATGAAGTTTCGGCCGTTGCACGACCGCGTGGTCGTCCGCCGCATCGACGCCGAGGAGAAGAGCGCCGGCGGGATCATCATTCCCGACACCGCCAAGGAAAAGCCGATGCAGGGCGAAGTCATCGCCGTCGGCCCGGGCGCGCGCAACGAAGCCGGCCAGATCGTGGCACTGGACGTCAAGGAAGGCGACCTGATCCTGTTCGGCAAGTGGTCCGGCACGGAAGTCAAGATCGACGGCGAAGAGCTGCTGATCATGAAGGAATCCGACATCATGGGCGTGATGGTCGGCAAGGCTGCCAAAGGCAAGAAGGCCGCCTGACCACCCGACCCACAACCCGATCCATCACAAACGGCGCGGTGATGGGCGCGCGCGGCCTTTCGGCCGCACCGCGCCAGGTCCGACGCTTTGTTTGACTGAGGAGGATGACGAATGGCTGCTAAAGAAGTGAAATTCGGCGCGGATGCCCGCAATCGCATGCTGCGCGGTGTCGATATCCTGGCCGATGCAGTGAAGGTGACGCTCGGCCCGAAGGGCCGCAATGTCGTGCTCGACAAGAGCTTCGGCGCGCCGCGGATTTCCAAGGACGGCGTCACCGTCGCCAAGGAGATCGAGCTGGCCGACAAGTTCGAGAACATGGGCGCCCAGATGGTGCGCGAAGTGGCCTCGAAGACCAACGACCTGGCCGGTGACGGCACCACCACCGCGACCGTGCTGGCCCAGGCGATCGTCCGCGAAGGTGCCAAGGCCGTGGCGGCCGGCATGAACCCGATGGATTTGAAGCGCGGCATCGAGTTTGCCGTGGCCGCTGCCGTCGAGGACGTGCAGAAGCGCTCGCGGAAGGTCAAGACCAACGGCGAGATCGCCCAGGTCGGCACCATCTCCGCCAACGGCGACGCCGAAGTCGGCAAGATGATCGCCCAGGCGATGGAGAAGGTCGGCAACGAGGGTGTCATCACCGTCGAGGAGGCCAAATCGCTCGACACCGAGCTCGAGGTCGTCGAGGGCATGCAGTTCGACCGCGGCTACCTGTCGCCGTACTTCATCACCAATCCTGAGAAGATGGTCTGCGAGCTCGAGGATCCGTACATCCTCCTGCACGAGAAGAAGCTGTCGAACCTGCAGTCGATGCTGCCGGTGCTCGAGGCAGTGGTGCAGTCCGGCCGTCCGCTGCTGATCATTGCCGAGGACGTCGAGGGCGAGGCCCTTGCCACCCTGGTCGTCAACAAGCTGCGTGGCGGCCTGAAGGTCGCGGCCGTGAAGGCGCCGGGCTTCGGTGATCGCCGCAAGGCGATGCTCGAGGACATCGCCATTCTCTCCGGCGGCCAGGTCGTCTCCGAAGACGTCGGCATCAAGCTCGAGAACATCACCCTCGACATGCTCGGCCGCGCCAAGAAGGTGACGATCACCAAGGAAGAGACCACCATCGTTGACGGCGCCGGCAAGAAGGCCGAGATCGTCGGTCGCTGCACCCAGATCCGTGCCCAGGTCGAAGAGACCACCTCGGACTACGACCGTGAGAAGCTGCAGGAGCGGCTGGCGAAGCTCGCCGGCGGCGTTGCGGTCATCCGCGTCGGCGGCGGCAGCGAGATCGAGGTGAAGGAGAAGAAGGACCGGGTCGACGACGCGATGCACGCGACCCGTGCGGCGGTCGAGGAAGGCATCGTCGCCGGCGGCGGCGTGGCGCTCCTCTACGCGACCCGTGCCCTCGACAAGGTCAAGACGGCCAACGAGGACCAGCGTGTCGGTGTCGACATCGTGCGCCGCGCCCTGCAGTCGCCGGTCCGCCAGATCATCGAGAACTCCGGTGACGACAGCGCGGTCATCGTCGGCAAGCTGCTCGACCAGAAGGACTCCGACCACGGCTACGACGCCCAGGAAGGCAAGTACGTCAACATGTTCAAGGCCGGCATCATCGACCCGACCAAGGTCGTGCGTGTCGCGCTGCAGGACGCGGCGTCGGTTGCCGGTCTGCTGATCACGACCGAGGCCATGGTCGGCGAGAAGCCGGAGAAGAAGTCCGGCGGCGGCGCACCCGACATGGGCGGCATGGGCGGCATGGGCGGCATGGACTTCTAAGTTCGGCCTTCATCGCTCTGATCTATGGGGCCGCGGACATCGTTCCGCGGCCCTTTCTGTTGGCCGATGCGCTACTGTCCCGGCGCAATCAGCGGAGAGTGGCATGACGCGCGGCGTCCAATCCACCGCCAGCGGCGGTATCGACATCCCTCTCGCCGCCGTCCGCGACGCGCAGAGCCGGCTCAAGCCCTATCTGATCGAGACGCCGCTCCTGCCCTGGTACGGCACCACGCTCGGCGGCGGGTTCAACGGCGGGACCCGGATCTCGGTCAAGCTGGAACTGACCCAGCGGACCGGCTCGTTCAAGCCGCGCGGCGCGCTCAACGTGATGCAGCACCTCTCGCCGGAGGAGCGCGAGCGTGGGGTCACCGCGGTTTCAGCCGGCAACCATGCGATCGCGGTCGCCTTTGCCGCTGCCGAGCTCGGCGTCTCGGCCAAGGTGGTGATGCCGCGCCGTGCCAGCCCGTTCCGGATCGCGCAATGCCGGCGCTATGGTGCCGAGGTCGTGCTGGCCGACGACATCGCCGCCGCCTTCGCCGAGGGCGCACGCCTGCGTGACGAGGAGGGCCGCGTACTGGTTCATCCGTTCGAGGGCCCGCACACGATCGCCGGCACCGGCACGCTCGGCATGGAGATCGTAGAGCAGGCGCCCGACGCCGATGCGATCATCGTGCCCGTCGGCGGCGGCGGGCTGATCGCCGGCATCGCCAATGCGGTCAAGCAGCTGAAGCCGGACATGCAGGTGTTCGGTGTCGAGCCGGAGGGCGCGGCAGGCATGAGCCAGAGCCTCGCCGCGGGGGCGCCGGCGGAGCGGGTCCAGGTCGACACGATCGCCGACAGCCTGGGCGCCCCCCTGCACACGCCCGGAACCTTCGGGCTGATCCGCCGCCACGTCGACGACGTGGTGCTGGTCGACGACCAGGCAATGATCGATGCCATGGACCTGACCTTCCGCGACCTGAAGCTCGCGGTCGAGCCGGCGGGCGCCTGTGCGCTGGCCGGTCTGCTCGACCCGCTGCGCGGGCGCCTGCGGGGGCACTCGGTGGTGCTCGTGATCTGTGGCAGCAACATCGATCCCCAGACCTACGGCGCGCTCCTCGCCCGGGCGACCCCGCGGGCCTGGTGAGTGCCCGGTGAGGCTGCGGCTTGAATTTGCTGCGGTTCGCGGTCTAATGCGGCCTGGACCGCGCCCCGCAAGGCTGCTGCGCGCGACGACCGGGAGGAGGAGGGCAGATGCTGCGGCGAAACCTGGCGCTGGTCATGGTCGGTTTGCTTGGCGTATCGGCGGCCGAGGCGCTAGCCGACGACAGCTGCCCGATGGCGCTGAACGGAATCTGCGAGGAGGTCTATCTAGGCCCCGGCTACTGCTACCCGGCGACTGACAGCACCGACTGTGCCGACGCCTACCTATTGCCGGCGTCGGATGTGAGCCCGCTGGAGGAGCGCGACGTCCGCTACCTTACCGACTATGCGCTCCGGCTTGCCCGCAACGAGATCTTCGCCCGGCATGGCTACACCTTCAACAGCGCGGATCTGCAGGCGTTCTTCGGCGCCCGATCCTGGTACAGCCCAGCCGGCCAGTCTGTTTCGCTCAGCCCGGTCGAGCAGGCGAATGTCGAGTTTCTGCGCCGGGTCGAGGACGGCGCGGTCGATCGCTCTGGGCTGCGGACCCACCCGGCGGACGGCCGGTCGCTGCCGCCGTGGACGGCGTGGCAGGCCGAGGTGGTCCATGCTGACGGCCGGGTCGAGGCGGGGATCGTCGACGGTGTGCGCGGCAGGGTCACCGACCTGGAGACCCTCCGCACGGTCGTGGTGCGCGTCGACATGCAGGACGCGCTCTACTATGGAGAAGAGGACGAGTATGGCGTTGCGGTGTGGTGGGGGCTGTTCCCGCCTGTCCTGATCGAGCCGTTCGTCCAGGGCCTGGAGATCGTGCCGCAGCCGTTGGGGCGTGAGACACTGCTGGGCGAGAAGGTCACCCGGGTCCGTCTCGACTGGGAGTCCGAGGGCGGCTACGAGACCCTGCACGGCGAAGCCTGGCTGACCGATGACGGCATCTTCCTCAAGGTCGCTGTAGAAGGTGTGTTCGCGGAGTGCTGCGGCGGCGACGAGAACATCCCGTGGCGCCTCGACTACCAGCTCGAAGACCTCCAGCGCGGACCCACCGACCCCACACTGATGGAGCCTCCGCCGTTCCACCAGTGGACCTATGCGGGGTAGCCCGTCGGCAGCTCCTCGCGCGGGCTACGCCCGGCGTTGACACGGCTAATATATCGAGTATTCTCGATATATGGATAAAACAAAGGCCCTGGATGCCTTTGCCGCGCTTTCTCAGGAGACGCGGCTGGACGTGTTCCGGCTGCTGGTTCGGCAGGGCGGCGACGGAATGCCGGCCGGTGAAATTGCCGAGCGGCTGGCGGTCCGGCAGAACACCATGTCCGCCAACCTTGCTGTCCTGGCACGCGCGGGGCTGGTCCGTAGTGTCCGCGATGGGCGGATGATCCGCTATTCGGTCGATTTCGAGGGCATGCGCGGGCTGCTCGCATTCCTGATGCAGGATTGCTGCGGCGGCGAGCCTGCGCTGTGCCAACCCGTGCTCGACGCCATTGCCTGCGCCTGCTGAGGAGTTCCACATGCCCGATACGCCGCTCAACATGCTGTTCCTGTGCACCGGCAACTCCGCCCGCTCGATCCTGGCCGAGGCGATCATGACCCGCGAGGGCATGGGTCGTTTCAGCGCCTACTCCGCCGGCTCGCAGCCGAAGGGGGAGGTCCACCCCTATGCGCTCGATCTGTTGCGCAAGCTCAACTTCGACACCGGATTTGCCCGCTCGAAGGACTGGTCGGAATTCGCTGCGCCGGGAGCGCCGCGGATGGATTTCGTGTTCACCGTCTGCGACAACGCCGCAAACGAGGTCTGCCCGGTGTGGCCGGGCCAGCCGATGACCGCGCATTGGGGTGTGCCCGATCCCGCCGCGGCGGAAGGCAGCGAGGCCGAGCGCCGGTTCGCCTTCGCCGACGTCTACCGCATGCTGGCCAACCGGATCTCGATCTTCGTCAACCTGCCGCTGAAAAGTCTGGACCGGCTCAGCTTGCAGCGGCGGCTCGACGAGATCGGCCGCCCGTTGCCCGCAAGCGCGTAACCGAGGGAGCGCCCGAGGCGATGACCGCGCACTCGACGGCCCACACGCCGATCGCCGGAATCGGCGTCTTCGAGAAATGGCTTTCCGTCTGGGTGGCGCTGTGCATCGCTGTCGGCGTCGCGCTCGGCAGCCTCGCGCCCGGGGTGTTCGAAGCCCTGGCGGCTGTCGAATACGCGCAGGTCAATCTGGCCGTCGCCGTGCTGATCTGGGCGATGGTCTACCCGATGATGGTCAACGTCGATTTCGCCAGTCTCGGCCACATTGCCGACCGGCCGAAAGGGCTGGTGATCACCATCGTGGTCAACTGGCTGGTCAAGCCGTTCACCATGGCTGCACTGGGCGTGCTGTTCTTCGAGGTTGTCTTCGCCGACCTGATCGCGCCTGCCGACGCCCAGGCCTACATCGCCGGGCTGATCCTGCTCGGGGCTGCGCCCTGCACCGCGATGGTGTTCGTCTGGTCGCAGTTGGTTCGCGGCGACGCCACCTACACCCTGGTCCAGGTGTCGGTGAACGACGTGATCATGGTGTTCGCCTTCGCGCCGATCGTGGCCCTGCTGCTCGGTGTCACCGACATTGCGGTGCCATGGGACACGCTGCTGCTCTCGGTCGGTCTCTATGTGGTGATCCCGCTGCTTGCGGGTGCGGCGACCCGGGTCTGGCTCACCCGCAGTGCCGCCCGCGACGGCGACGGCGAGGCCGCGGTCGGCCGCTTCACCGCCGCCGTGAAACCGGTCTCCGTGCTCGGCCTGCTGGCGACCGTGGTGCTGCTGTTCGGCTTCCAGGGTCAGGTCATTCTCGACCGGCCGCTGGTGATCGCCCTGATCGCGGTGCCGCTGCTGATTCAGTCATACGGCATCTTTGCCGTTGCCTATGGTGCGGCGCTGTGGTGGCGGGTTCCGTTCAATGTGGCGGCGCCTTGCGCGCTGATCGGCACCTCCAATTTCTTCGAGCTCGCGGTCGCCGTCGCCATCAGCCTGTTCGGGCTCGACTCCGGCGCCGCGCTGGCGACGGTCGTCGGCGTGCTGGTGGAGGTGCCGGTGATGCTGTCGCTGGTCGCCTTCGCCAACCGCACGCGCGGCCTGTTT
>JBHJOG010000067.1:0-11668 GCA_050329975.1 Alphaproteobacteria bacterium
TCGGCCGAAGAGGAAGCGATGATGCCGGTGTTCATCATGCTGCGCCGGATCCTGCTCACCGCCTGGGGCGCATCCCACGCAGAGACCCCCTCGGGCGCCGAAATGGGCGCTGCCTATACCGAAGGCACCCTGGCGATGGCGGAGCGCTACCTGTCCGAGCAATGAAGCTTCGGCGCCGCGACGGCGGATGCAATGTCATTGCGACGCGCGGGGCGACGTGGCACTTCAGGGGGCTATGCCAACCCGCATCCACGAGGCTCCCATGTCCGCTGAGGCCCGGCCCATCCTCGAGCTCAATGCCTTCGATCCCGCACGCGACGGCGGCGCCGACGGCCTGGTCGGGCGGCGGGTGAAGAACTTCGGCGCCACCTCGGTGCTGTTCTACCGCAAGCCGATCGAGATGGTCCGTGCCGAAGGCGCCTGGATGTATGCCGCCGACGGCCGGCGATATCTCGACGTCTACAACAACGTGCCCTCGGTCGGGCACTGCCACCCGAAGGTGGTCGAGGCGATCTGTTCCCAGGTCGCCCGGCTCAACATCCATTCGCGCTATCTGAGCGAGACCGTCGAGACCTATGTCGAACGGCTGACGGCCACCCTGCCCGCCTCGATCACAAACCTGGTCATGGTCTGCACCGGCAGCGAGGCCAACGACCTGGCGATGCGGGTGGCAGCGAAGGCCAGCGGCGGCACCGGCTTCGTGGTCACCGAGAGCGCCTATCACGGCAACACCACGGCGGTGATGGACATCTCGCCGCCGGCGCTGGTCCAGGGCGAGCCCGCCGCTTATGTCCGCACCGTGCCGCCGCCGGGCCCGGAATTCTATGGCGCAGACGTGGCGAGCGGGTTCGCGGCCGCGGTGCGCGACGCCTTCGCCGATCTCGCCGCCCACGGCTTCCCGGCCGCCGGCTTCATCTGCGACACCATCTTCTCCAGCGACGGCATCTATGCCGATCCGGCCGGTTTCCTGGCGCCGGCGGTCGAGGTGGCACGGGCTGCTGGCGCGTTGTTCATCGCCGACGAGGTCCAGCCCGGATTCGGCCGCACCGGGGATGCGCTGTGGGGGTTCGTCCGCCACGGCGTCGAGCCTGACATCGTCACCATGGGCAAGCCCATGGGCAACGGCTTCCCGATGGCCGGCATGGCGACACGGCCGGCGCACCTCGCCGCATTTGCCCGCTACGAGGGCTATTTCAACACCTTCGGCGCCAATCCGGTGGCGGCCGCCGCCGGGCTTGCGGTGCTCGACGCCATCGCCGAGGACGGGCTGCAGGAGAACGCGGCCCGGGTCGGGCGCCACCTGCGCGAGCGCCTCGCCGACCTCCAGGACCGTTGCGCGCAGATTTCCGCCGTCCGCGGCGCCGGCCTGTTCATCGGCGTCGAACTCAGCCATGAGGGCGACATCGCGCGGCCGGACCCGGAAACGGCGGTGGCGGCCATCAACGGTCTGCGCGAGCGCGGCATCCTGATCGGCGCAGCCGGCCGGCTGGGCAACACGCTGAAGGTCCGGCCGCCGCTGTGCCTGAGCATCGAGCAGGCCGACATGGTCGCCGACGCCCTGGCAGACGTGCTGGCAGCCTAGTGCCAGCCCCGTCGGGACATTAGGATCGCGATGGCTGTCGCCGAACCGGCGGCCGCCGCCACGGCGGCATTGCGTGCGGGCGACCGCGACGCTGCCGAGCGGCTGGCGCGAGCGGCGCTGGCACGGACGCCCGGCCAGCCGGCGGCGCTGCAGATCCTGGGCGCGCTCGCATCGGACCGGGGCGACTGGCCGGCAGCGATCGAGTGCTTCGCCCGCGCACTGGACGCCGATCCCGGCAACCTCGCGGCCCGTTACAACCATGCCGAGGCGCTGCGCCAGGCCGGCGACGTACCGGCTGCGGTCGCCGCGTTCGACCGACTGCTGGACGCCGCTCCGGGCCATGTTCCCGCGCTGGTCACGCTGGCCCGGCTGCTGACCGGCGGCGAACGGCAGCAGGAGGCGATCGGGCTGCTGGATCGTGCCGTCTCGCTGGCCCCGAAGGACGCGCGGGCGCGTGCCGCCCGTGGCAATGCACGGCTCGCGGCCGGCCGGCCGGATGGGATCGAGGACCTGAAGGCGGCCTGCACCCTTGCGCCCGGATCGGCAGCCACCTGGCTCGCCCTCGGTCGTGCGGTGGCAGCCGTCGGCGACCATGAGCCCGCCGACAGGGCGCTGGCGAAGGCCGTGGCGCTGGAGCCCAGGCTGGCCGCGGCCCATCTGGAGCGCAGCAAGCTTGCGATGCTGCGCGGCGACCCGGCCGCAGCGGCGACGCATGCCCGCGCCGCCGCCGACCTCGCATCGGATGCCGCAGAGCCGCGGGCATTGCTCGCCCGAGCCCTGCACGAGCTCGGTCTGGACAAGCAGGCGGCCCGCAATGTCGACCAGGCGCTGGCCCTCGATCCGCGGAATGCCACTGCCCGCCTGGTCCAGTCCGCGCTGCGCCGGGCGGCCGGCGACGACCACGGTGCGCGGCAGGCGCTGACCGCGCTGCTCGCGGGTGCGCCGAGCGATCACGTCGCGGTCGAAGCACTGACCGAACTCGGTCACACCCTCGACCGGCTCGGGGACTATCGGGCGGCGTTCGCCAGCTTCGCCGAGGCCAACGCGATGCTCTTGCGCGCCGCACCGTTCAGCCCGGCCGAGATCGCCGCGCTGCCTGCCCGGATCGCCGCGATGCGCGATCTGGTCGCGCGGGAGCCGGCCGATCCGCGACCGGCAACCGATGCGGCGGACCCCTGGGTCGATCCGGTCTTCGTCGTGGGCTTCCCGCGTTCAGGCACCGCCCTCGCCGAGCAGCTGCTGGCCAACCACGACAGCTTCGTCATCAGTGACGAGGCGCCGATGATCGGCCGGCTGGCCCGGACGCTCGGCCAGGACTATCCGGCAACCCTGCCGAATCTGGATTCCGCACGGCTGGCCGAGCTCCGCGCGGACTACTGGCGCGAGGCAGAGGCGCGCTTTCCCGCGCTCGCACCGGGCAAGCGGTTCGTCGACAGGCAGCCGTGGAACCTGGTCGAGCTGCCGCTCATCGCCCGGATGTTCCCGCGGGCGCGGGTGGTGGTGATGATCCGCGACCCGCGCGACGCCTGCCTGAGCGCCTTCATGCAGTATTTCGCGCTGGACCCGGCGACCGTGCATCTGCTGACGCTGGACGGTGCCGCCGCCCTCTACGCGCAGATGATGGCGCTGTGGGCGGGCCTGCGGACCCGGCTTGCGCTGCCGGTGCTCGAACTGCGGTACGAGGAGCTGGTCCGCGACCTCGACGCGGCGTCGCGACGCCTGGTCGCTTTTCTCGACCACGCGGTCGGCGCGCCGGGACAGGAGGAGGAGAGCGCCCCCATTACCGACAAGGCGGTCGGCCGCTGGCGCCCCTACCAGGCCGAGCTGGCCGCGGTCCTGCCCACGCTGGCGCCCTTCGTGGCCCGGTTCGGCTATCCGGAGGAATAGGCGTCAGCCGGCCAGCCGCGCGATCAGATGGCGGCGCGGGATCGCGATCACTCCGGCGACCAGGCCGGCGCTGAGCGCCGCGACCACGCCGAGCCCCACCGGCAGGATCACGGACCCCAGGTCGACCACGCCCTCCACCCGCATCGCCTCCTCCGCCAGCCAGAGGCCGCCGACGATGCCGACGGCACCGCCGAGCAGCGCTGCCAGCAGCCCGATGCAGGCAACCTCCGCCAGCCGGGCGATTGCGATGCGCGTCCGGGAGGCGCCGACAAGGGCGAATGCCAGACCCTCCCGCATCCGCGCATCCGCGTCGGCGCCGATCACCGCGGCCAGCGCGATGCCGCCGGCGACCAGCAGTGCGAGCGCGATCGCCAGGGCTGCGTCGGCCGCGCCGCCGGCAAGATCGGCGAGCTGCTCGAGCAGGACGCGAACGTCGATCGCGGTGACATTCGGGAACTCGTCGGTGGTTGCACGGATGATGCTGTCGACCGCGGCATGGCTGCCTTCCACGGTCGCGACCCAGTTGTGCGGCGCCATGCGCAGCGGATTGGGGGAAGCGATGATGATGTAGTTGGCGCCGATCGCCTGCCAGCGCAGATCGCGCACGTTGGCGACCTCACCGGTCAGGACTCGCCCGAGCACCGAGAACCCAAGCTGGTCGCCGGGGCCGATGCCGAATGCGTCCGCCACGTCGTCGGAGATCGACAGCAGCATCGGGCCGTCATAATCGGCGGGCCACCAGCGGCCGGCGATCAGGCGGCCCGGCAATGGAGCGTCGGTCCAGGACAGGCCGTGATCGCCGTTCAGCACCCAGCCTTCCGAGAAGTCGATCAGCCGGTTGCGCGCCGGATCGCCGTTCACCGTGCGGATATTGGCCCGCAGGTTGGGCTGCAGGCTGACCGAGCGCAGACCCGGCGTCTCGGCTAGCAGGGCATCGAGCCTGTCCTTCTGGTCCGGCTGGACATCGATCAGCAGCAGCGAGGGCAGCCGTTGCGGCACCTCGCGCTCGATCCCCGCATCGAGCGCCGCGCTGAGCGAGTCGACAGTCGTGATCGCGGCGATGCCGATGCCGATGGCGACCGCCTTCGCAGCCGCCGCGCGGGGGTCCGAAAGCGCACGCAGCGCCACCAGGCCGACGAAGCCGCGGGGACGGAACCGTGCCGCGATCGCCGCGACAGCGCGGCCCACGAGGGCGAGTGCAATCGCCCCGGCGGCGAGCCCGGCGGCGGCGATCGAGGCGACCGTCGGATCCGGCAGCCGGGTCACCGAAATGGCCATCGCCGCCAGCACCAGCAGAGCTCCGAGCACGCCCGACAGCCGGACCCGCGCCGGCGGTCCCTCACCCGAGCGCATCGCAGCCCCCGGCGGCACGCCCGCAGCGGCTGCAATCGCCGGAATCGCCGCCCCTGCAACACCCAGCAGCATCACGCCCGCGACCGTGAGACCGGTAGACATCACCAGGTCGAGCGAGAGGCTGGCCGGCAGGGCGGCCGCCAGCAGCGACATCACGGCCGCTGTCGGCGGCAAGGCCAGCAGAATGCCGATCACGATCGCGACGATCGCGGCCACGATCAGGATGATGCCATGCAGCAGCGCCACGGTGGACCGATTCGCGCCGGACAGTCGGTAGAGCGCCGCCGTCCGCCCCCGCTTGCGCACCCAGGCACCGGCCGCCGACCAGGCGCCCGAGATGGCGACCGCCATTGCCGCCACCCCGGCGATGCCCATGAAGGTGGTGGTGCGATCGACCGCCCGCCGCACCCGGTCGGTGACCCGCTCCGGCGTCCGCATCCGCCAGCCGGTGTCCGGCTCCAGGGCCCGGATTCCTGCCAGGTTCAGGCTTCCGTCCGGCGGCCGGGCAAGCCGGTATCGATGATCGACCAGCGCGCCCGGGGCGAGCAGCCCGGCCGCGTCCAGCGCCTCGTCGGATATGAGCATGCGCGGGCCGACCATGAAGGCGCCGATGCCCAGCCGGTCAGGCTCCGCGTTCAACGTCGCCCGGACCGTGACCTCGATGTCGCCGAGCAGGAGCGTGTCGCCCACCGCGGCATCGAGCCGGTCGAGGAGCGTTGTCTCGACGACGGCGCCATAGCCGGTGCCATCGTGCGTGATCAGGCTTTGCACGTCCCCTTCCGAAACGACCACCGTGCCGTAGAGCGGATAGGCATCGTCCACCGCCCGAAGTTCGACAGGGGCCGATCGCTCGCCGAAGCGCACGGAACTGCGCATGTCGGCGACCACCGAGAGCCGGCCGCGCTCTGCGAGCCGGCCGACGAGATCCTGCGAGAGCGGCACGCTGACCACTATCTCGAGGTCTCCGCCGAGGATCTGGTCGCCCTTGTCGTTCAGGGCGTCGGCGACCCCCGCCGCCAGCAGCCAGATCAGCGAAAGCATGGCGGTGCCGAGGGCTATGGCAGCGATGAACAGCTTCAGGCCGGCAAGGCCGGACAACAGCTCGGCCCGCGCCAGCCGAACGAGGATGGCGAACCCGCGCTCGCGGCCGACGCGGTCCGCCGTCGGGCTCATGGCACCAGACGACCGGAGTCGAGCCGGATCGTCCGCTCGCAGCGCTCGGCGAGCATCGGGTCATGGGTGACCATCACCATTGCCGCACCGATCTCCTGTGCCAGCGAGAACATGGTCTCGATGATCTTCAGGCCGGTCTTCTGGTCGAGGTTGCCGGTCGGCTCGTCGGCCAGGATCAGCCGAGGCCCTGCGACGAAGGCCCGTGCGATGGCGACACGCTGCTGCTCGCCTCCCGACAGCGCCGAGGGGCGATGATCGAGCCGGTGGCCGAGGCCCACCGCCGTCAGCACCGTTCGCGCCTTCGCCGAAGCCTGGCGATCGCCGGCCAGTGTCAGCGGCAGCGCCGCATTCTCCAACGCGGACATCGCGGGCACCAGGTGGTACGACTGGAATACGATCCCCAGCGTGGTCCGCCGAAGCCGGGTGCGCTGCGCCTCCGAAACCCGCCGCAGGTCGACGCCGTCCACGCAGACCACGCCGCTGGTCGCAGGCTCGAGCCCGGCCATGATCGCAATCATGGACGATTTCCCCGATCCCGACGGACCGATCACCGCAAGCACCTCCCCGGGATCGATGTTGAGGTCGATCCCCGCCAGGACCTGGACCGGACCCGCCGGCGAGGGGTAGGACAGCGACACGCCACTGAGCGTCACCAACGGCCCGGTCACCGGCGACATCTCGGGCGGCGTTGCCACCGGTGCGGTCCGGTAGGCCGCGGGTCGGTCGTCAGGCATCAAGCCCGATCCCGTTCATGGCTCTCGTTCCTTCAGGGGTCTGCCACCCGCATGCTGGCCAGCAAGGTAGTCGGCGAAGCCGCCCGTGCCCATTCGCGAACGGTAACGACCTCGTGAACGGCTTTGAATGCACGCCATCGGGGCTTTTACGATGCCAGCGGCTGTTCCCCTACGCTCGCCAGCGTGGAATCGAAATGGCCGGCGCCGCGATTGCGGGCGCCGGCCATCCGTTGCAGAAACTCGGCCGTTTCGAATCCGGCCGGACCGACGCGTCAGTTGGCGTTGATCTCGCTGCTGCCCTGCAGCGGAGAGCCGGTGAACTCGCCCAGCTGCGCATCGGTGGTGATTTCGGTCATGAAGTCGCCCTGGGCTTCATCATAGGGCGGCAACGCATCGACGCTGGCGGCCGTGGTCGAATCCAGCCTGAGACCCTGGGAGGTGCTGTCATACCTGACCTGATTCAGGCGAACCAGACGCGGGGTTTCCCCGGCCGCGGCCATCTCTGCCGACGGCTGCACGATCAGGTAGACCGTCTGACCGTCGTCATAGCCGACCTTCTCGACGGTGCCGACCATCTCACCGGTTTCGGTCGAGATCTGCGCTCCCTGGTAGTCGGAGAGCTTCCAGGCGTTCAGAGCAGCGGCCGTGTCGGTATCGACGAAAGTGCCCTGCTCGACCAGCATTTCGGCCTGGATCTCTTGCGTCACTGCTTCGTCCGTGTTCTGCACGAAGCCCGGCCTCGGCAGGTTCGGATCCTCCTCGTTGCCCAGCCCGGCAGACTGGGCGAAGGCCACACTCGACGACAGCAGGACCACGGCGGCCGACTGCAGAAGAAGGGTACGGCCAGACTTCAACGGGTTCTCGATAGACATCTCGGGTCCTTCCTAACATGTGATTGATCTTCCGGCGCATGGTTGTCACCGCACCGGATGTGGACTCAATCAACGGGACCCAAGATCGTTCCGCTTCGATGACCTATATTTGAACACGACCGCCCGCTTTACGCGCAGTATTACCGGATCTTGAGCGAACGTTGAGAGACGCGTGCGTTCGTCGCCAGCGCGAGAATTGCCAGCGCGGGCGAAAAGGGCTAGTCTGGTAAGCGCCATGACCGATAAACTCAGCCTGAAGCCCGATCAGAATCCGGACCACAAGGATCGCGGCTGCGCATCCTCGCCCTGCTTCGCGGAGGCGTTTCCGGACTACGTCTGGGCGCCGGCCCCGGGCGACTCGGCGCCCAAGCGCGACAGCAGCACACCAAGGGTCAAAGCGGCGCGGTGACGATGTCGGTGGTCGTATCGACTGCGTCGACGGTCAGGTTGACCGCACCGGCGGCGACGCTGCCGGCGGCGTCGACGACGCCGCATCCGGCCAGCAGGCCGGCCACGGCCATGGCCGCCGCGAAGGCAGGAAGGCTCCGCAGCGGACGGCTCAGGGGCATCGGGCTCATCGGATTGGTCCTCGCAAGCATTGATCGGGCCAGGGTGGGTCGAGTCCCGCGGCGATCCGGTTCAACCGGACAGGTCAACATAAGGCTGCGCGCAGGCGTCGTCTACGCCGCGCCCTGAACCGCACAGGGTCGGCGCGCGACAGAGGCTGTGACGGGGACAGCAAGGAGCCTGGTCATGGTCAAGTCGCTCATCGCCGCCGCCTACGCCGTCGCGCTTGCGGTCCTGCCGCTCTCGGCCCACGCCGCCCCGCCCGCGCCGGGCCAGGACATGGTGGAGTGGTGCCTGCTCAACAATGGCGAGGTCATCGACCAGCCCCCGGGCAGCTCGATCGCCGCCTGCTGCACCGCCGACGGCTGCATCATCTGCGCGGCGGACTGGTCGAACTGCACCTTCGACCCAGCCCATCGCGCACCCGCCGCCGGTGGCCTACAGTTCAATGGCAACCCGGACCGGCTGGCGCCGACGGACCAGGGCACCTCCCGTCCCGGCCAGTTGCCGGTTACGCCGCTGCTGCAGGCGCAGTAGCCGCCGCCTGCTGCCTCAGCGGGTTTCGCTCAGCGCGCTTCGGGGCAGCCGGCCTCGGCCCAGGCGATCACCGCGTCGTCCAGCGCCGCGGAGAAACCGCCGTTGATCTCGCCGGCGTAGAAGCCGAGCGTGGCCAGCTTGGCCTGCATGCGGCGGATCGAGGCCGGATCCTCGCTGAACCAGTGCCAGATGTCGACGACCGCCGCCTCGCTGCCGCCCAGCCAGCAATGGCCGTTGGCCCGCTCGGCCAGCGCCCACGCATGGTCGCCGATGACGCCGTCGAGCACGACCAGCAGCCCGGTGCAGCTCTCCACCTTCTGCTCCAGATCCTGGTTCTGGCGGCAGCCGTCGAGCGGATCGGCATGGGCAGGGGTCGCGGCAAGCACCGCCAGCAGCGCAAGGGCGGTCGCCCGGGAATATCTCATGGCCGGCATGCAGAAGCCTCGTCGTTCTGAACGCGACCCGAGTGTCGGCCGGCAAGTGCTAACATCGGCCTACCGGTTCAGGGCCGGACTAGCCGGGTCCGCGCCGCCTCCACGCCTGCGCGGGCATGGCAGCCCTCCAGGTGGTCGTTGACCAGCCCCATCGCCTGCATGAAGGCGTAGACGGTGGTCGGGCCTACGAAGCTCCAGCCGCGCCGTTTCAGGTCCTTGCTCAGTGCCGTCGATTCCGCCGTCTTGCCCAGCGTCCCCAGCACCGCCCGGGTGAGCCGCGCCGGCCGGGCCTCCGGCTTCGGCTCATGCGACCAGAAGTAGGCGGCCAGCGATCCGACCTCGTCGCGCAGCGCCTGCGCCCGGCGCGCATTGTTGATCGTCGACTCGATCTTGCCGCGGTGGCGCACGATGCCGGCATCCGCCAGCAGCCGCGCCACGTCCGTCTCGCCGAACCCGGCGACGCGGTCGATGTCGAACTCGGCGAACGCGGCCCGGAAGTTCGGCCGCTTGCGCAGGATGGTGAGCCAGCTCAGCCCCGACTGGAACCCCTCCAGGCAGATCTTCTCGAACAGCCGGCGGTCGTCGGTGACCGGCTGGCCCCATTCCAAATCGTGGTAGGCCCGGTAGACGTCGTCATCGCCGGCCCAGAAGCAGCGGGCCACGCCGTCGGTCCCCAGCCTCAGGTCTTCCGCTACCGCGATCCCATCCATGTCCGTTCCTGTTTTGATCCAGGCGAGAACCGTCCCATAGCGCCCGTGCCTCGGCCTGTCAATCCGCCGCAGGCGACGAAAGGCAGGGGCCTCGCGTTGCACGTGGCCGTCGGCCGGGATATCAAGGCGCAACCCGGCCGCATCGGCGCCGCACAAACACATCGAGGGGAAATTTTCGCATGAACCAGATCGATCTCAACGGCCGCGTCGCGGTGGTTACTGGGGGCGCCCAGGGCATCGGGCGGGCGATCGTCGAGCGCTTCGCCGGCAGCGGCGCCAAGGTCGCGATCTGGGACGTCAACGCGGGCAATGCCGAGGCCGCTGCGCGTGAGGTCGGCGCCGCCGCCAGCGCGCATGCGGTCGACGTCACCGACCTCGCGGCGGTGGAAGCGGCGACCAAGGCGGTCCACGAGGCGCATGGTCGGATCGACATCCTGGTCACCAGTGCGGGCATCGCCGGGCCGAACCAGCTGACCTGGGAGTACGACGTCGACGCCTGGGCGCGGGTGATGCGGATCAACCTGGACGGCACCTTCCACTGCGTGCGTGCGATCACGCCGCTGATGCGGGCGCAGAACTACGGCCGGATGGTGCTGATCGCCTCGATCGCCGGCAAGGAGGGCAACCCGACCGCCTCGGCCTATTCGGCCTCGAAGGCCGGGATCATCGCGCTCACCAAGTCGCTGGGCAAGGAGCTCGCCGACAAGGACATCGCGGTCAACTGCATCACCCCGGCCGCCGCCCGCACCCCGATCTTCGAACAGGTCAGCCAGGCACATATCGACTACATGCTGTCGAAGATCCCGCGCGGCCGGTTCCTCGAGGTGGCCGAGGTCGCCAACATGGTCGCCTGGATGTGCTCGGCGGAGAACAGCTTCACCACCGGTGCTGCGTTCGACCTGTCCGGAGGCCGGGCGACCTACTGAGCGGCCAGGCGCGCGAACGCCCGCGCCAGCGCGCAGAAGCCCTCGATGGAAATGGTCTCGGCGCGGGCGGTCGGGTCGAGGCCGGCGGCGGCGATGAGCGCTTCGCTGTCGGCGCCGAGGGTGCGCAGGCTCGAGCGCAGCATCTTCCGCCGCTGGCCGAAGGCCGCCGCCGTGACCTGCTGCAGCACCTGCGGATCGGCCTCGCCGAGCGGCTCGGGCCGCGGCTCCAGGGCGACGACCGTCGACCACACCTTCGGTGGCGGCACGAAGGCGGTGGGCGCGAGGTCGAACACCCGCCGCGCGGTCCAGCGCCACTGCACGGCGATGCTGAGCCGGCCATAGGCGGGATCGCCCGGGGCGGCCATCATCCGCTCGGCCACCTCGCGCTGGAACATCAGCACCATCCGCGCAATCGCCTCCGGCTGGGCGAGCCAGGCGATCAGCAACGGTGTCGCCACGTTGTACGGCAGGTTGGCGACGATCCGGCGCGGCGCCGGCCCCAGTTCCGCAGCCGGCCGGCCGAGCGCGTCGCCATGGATCAGTTCCAGCCGTCCGTCGCCGGCCGCGACCAGCGTCGCCAGCGCCGCGATGCAGCGGACGTCGCGCTCGATCGCCACCAGCCTGACGGCGCCGTGGGACAGCAGGGCCCGGGTCAGCCCGCCCGGGCCGGGTCCGACCTCGATCGTGGTACCCTGGGCGAGGTCGCCGGCCGCGGCCGCGATCTTGTCGGTCAGGTTGCCGTCGAGCAGGAAGTGCTGGCCCAGTCCCTTGCGAGCCGAGAGGCCGTGGGCCCCGATGACCGCGCGCAGCGGCGGCAGCGCCGCGATCCGGCGCCGGAGGGCCTCGGTCGCGGCGGCGTCGCCGCCGCCGGTCATACCCGGACGTCGATGAAC
>JBHJOG010000068.1:0-4339 GCA_050329975.1 Alphaproteobacteria bacterium
TCGTAGCGGCAGTTCATCAGATCCTCCTCTGTCCCTGGGTACCGCCAGCGACGGCGGCTGTGGTCGGCATCAAAGGTCGCAGGTACCTTGCGCTTTCCTTTGTCCGGGAGCATCAGCCATACTATGGCACGAAGCCGCTTCATCTGCGGCTGCGCGTCCGGCGGAAATTTGCTCGGGGCGTCCCGGTCGCTTCGGCGAAACGGGCAGCTGAGCCGTCGTTTGCGCGCGTACCGGAAAGGCAATGATGACAGTCGCCACCGACGCCGAGGTCCATGACGGCCGCGCCAAGCGGAACGTCGCGGTGCTGTTCTTCGCGCAAGCCGTGCTTGGCGCGCAGATGCCGATCAATATCGTGCTCGGCGGGCTCGCTGGCGCGGCGCTCGCCAGCAATCCGGCGCTGGCGACGCTGCCGATCTCGGTGATGGTGCTGGTCGCGATGTTCGCGGCGGGGCCGGCTTCGCTGCTGATGGGGCGCATCGGCCGGCGCTCCGGCTTCCTTGTCGGCGCGGCGGCCGGCGGCCTCGGCGGCGCGGTCAGCGCGGCAGCCCTGATCATGGAGAGCTTCCCGCTGCTGCTGGCGGGCACGGCGCTGACCGGCATCTACCAGCGTTCCAGAACTTCTACCGTTTCGCGGCCGCCGACACCGCCTCGCCGGCGTTCAAGCCGAAGGCGATTTCCTGGGTGCTGGCCGGCGGCCTGGTCGGTGCGCTGGTCGGGCCGGAGGTGCTGATCCAGACTCGCGACTACTTCGCGCCGGTGCCCTATGCCGGCGCCTTCGCCGCGGTGGTGGTGCTGAACGCGATCGGCGCCGTCGGCCTGCTCGCGCTCGACATCCCGACGCCGCCGCGCCGGCTGAAGGGTGTGCGCGCCGGCCGGCCGATGGGTGAGATCCTGCGGCAGCCGCGGGTCTTCGTCGCCATCGTCTGCGGCATGGTCGCCTTTGCGCTGATGAACCTGGTGATGACCTCGACCCCGCTCGCCATGGTCGGCTGCGGCTTCACCGCCGACGACGCGGCGGACGTGGTGCGCTGGCACGCGGTGGCGATGTTCGCGCCCAGCTTCTTCACCGGCTCGATCATCGCCCGCTTCGGCCCGCTGAAGGTGATCGCGGTCGGCCTCGTCCTGCTCGCCGCCTGCGGCGTCGTCGCGCTCAGCGGAATCGACCTGATGGAGTTCTACGTCGCGCTGATCCTGCTCGGGATCGGCTGGAATTTCGGCTTCATCGGCGCGACCAGCCTGCTCGCCACCGGCTACACGGTCGAGGAGCAGGCCAAGGTTCAGGGCATGAACGACTTCCTGGTTTTCGGGCTGGTCGCCGTCGCCTCGTTCAGCTCCGGCGCGCTGCTCAGCGAATGGGGCTGGGATGCGGTGCAATACGCGATGGCGCCGGCCCTGATCGTCGCGGGCGGCGCCATCATCTGGCTCTCGCTGCGCCGCCCGCGGACCGTCTGACCGCATCAATTCTCCAGAGCGAACGGCAGCGCGTACTCGCGCACCACCGGCGCCGCCTTGCTGCGGGTCTTCACCTCGACCCGCGCCTTCAGCGGCGTTCCGAGCACCAGCGAGTTGCGGATGAACTGGTCCTCGTAGTGGATCCAGGACTGGTCCTCGAGCAGCAGCACGTCGGTGCCCGCCTTCTGCGCCTGATAGGCCCAGCGCTCGACCTGCAGCGGCTCGTAGTTGACGTAGTGGCCCATGTACAGGACCTGCAGCCCGGGCACGCCGCGGTTGCCCAGCTCGGGATGGTTGTAGACGCTCACCTTCAGGGTGGAGTTGTCCTCCAGGTCGCGGACTTCGATTTCGTCGATCAGGGTCTTCTCGACCATCGGTCTGTACCTTTCGTGCGGTTGGGATGCGGGGGATCTAGGGTCGGAACGTTTCCGTCGGATGCCGCCGCGGGCGGCGTCGTGTTTCGAGTGTTTCAGGGCTCCAGCCCGAGCTCGGCGCACATCTCGGCGAAGGCGCGTTCCCGGTCCTGCGGGTCGTCCGGGGTGAAGCGGAGGAAGAACGGGCGGCGGCTCCAGTCGAATTCCTCGTCCGCCTTGCCGCGGATGAAGTAGAGCAGGGCGGCGAAGTGGACGCCGCGGTTGTCGGGCGCCGAGCGCGCCCCCTCGATCAGGGCCTGCAGCACCGCCTCGCTCGGAAACCGGGCCGCCAGCTCCAGGGCCTGGGTCAGCCCGCCGAAGGTGTCGTCCTGCTGCAGCGCCGCCACGATCTGCGGGCTCGGATCGATCGGTTCTCCGGCCTGCTCCAGGGTCCTGGCGGCGAACAACCGGGTGTTCTCGTCGGCGCTCTCCAGGTCGGCGCGGATCGCGGCCATCGCCTCTGCCGTGCCGATCCGCGCCAGCGCCTCGATGTCGCGCCAGTGCCGCCCGGGCCGGGCGATCAGCATCGCCGTCACCGCCTCGCGCGCCTCGGGCGCCATCGCATCGAGCGCGTCGAGGTCGTAGGGCGTACCGTCGTGCCACTGCTCGTATCCGATATCCATGCTGGCGTGAAAGCGCCGATGGGCCTCGGTGAAGTCGGTCGACATGATGGTCCTCTGCAGGTGCGGGGTCAGTGGCGTTTCAGCCAGGCGTCGAGCCGGGCTCGGCCCTTGGGTGCCGCCAGGCGGCCGGTGACGAGGTCCAGCGCGTCCCGGGTTGCGATCAGGGCCGGCCGGAAATCGGCGTACGGACCATGGTAGCGCTCCGCCAGGTCCACCGCCTGCCCGACCTCGAGCTCGAACTGGCCGGGAAACGGCGTTTCCTGGCCGTCGATCCGGCGCTTAAGGACCTCAACCACCCGCAGCAGCGCATCGCGGACCGGCAGCGCGAGTGTGGCCGGCGAGGCCTGGAAGTGCCACCGGACGTAGGACAGCGCCTCGATCACCCAGTTGCCGGCGAGCAATGCCGCCAGGTCCTCGTGCAGTGTGGGCCGCGCGGCGACCATTGCCAGCGCCCGCTCCTGCACGGCTTCCGGCTCGTTGCCGCCGGTGAAGTCGAGCAGCTGCCAAAGCGGCGCCTGCGCCCCCAGCGCGGAAAGCTCCGCCATGCGGTCCGAGGTCGATGCCTCGGCGGCGGCGGCGATCGCCGCCTGGTTCAGGCGGGCGCGCCGGGCCGTTGCCCGGATGCCGCCGGCGGCGGCGGCCAGGGTCGTGACCAGGCCGAGCGCCAGCGTCCCGAGCAGGATCGCGCGCATGGTGCCGGCATCTGCGCCAGCCTGCAGCGCCGGGTTGACGGCCCAGGCAACGTAGGCGGCTATCGCCAGGGGCACGCCGTAGGCGGTGATCGCGCAGGCGATCTTGATCGCAGGCGGCGCCGACCGCTCGCTGCCGGTGACGAGCAGGATCACCGAGGCCACGCCGGCGGCGATAAGGACCAGATAGACGATGATGGCCTGGCCGGCGGCGCTGTCGCCGAGCCAGGCGAAGCCGCCGTCGCCGATCGCGACACCCAGCGCCACTGCCAGCGCCAGCCAGCGGAACGGCGTGACCAGGAAATACGCGATGGCCGAGCCGGCGCGGTCGGGCCCGGCGAGCCGGTCGTTCGACCGCTTCATCGGATGGAGCATCAGGGTGACGAACAGCGCGACGACAAGGGCGATGTCGGCAAGGACGGTCATCGGAATGGGCCTGCGGATGGGCGCCGGAGCGGCGCGGTGACGACGGGCGGAAGCGGCAGGGCCGGCTGTCGCCGGCCCTGGCCGCTCCCTTCGGCTGCTCTGTCGCAGATGCGGCCGCGCCGGTTCAATCGAGACTTACAGCGCGTGCGCCAGCAGGGCCTGATAAACCGGCATCGCCCGGTCGGCCAGCCGCCGGCCGTCGTCGTCGAGCGGCGGCGGCGTGCGGCCAGGAGCGGCGAAGCCGGTGGAGGCCCAGACCGAGGCGTACCAGTGCGGCGCCCACGCCCCGTCGTCGGCGCGCGGCCCGGCGGGCCAGGACAGCATCGCCTCGTCGAAGCCGATCCCGATCCGCCCGCACAGCGCGCCCAGCATCGCGCGCGGGTTCTTCAGCACCCTGGCCGCGTCGATCACCGGCGGCGCGGTGCCCAGCCGGTCGGCGGCCTGTTCGAACAAGGCCCGCTGCTGCTGGAAACCGAGGTCGGCGAGAGTCGGGTTCTCGCGCTTGGCCCGGTAGCTGGCCACCACATGTGCCGGGTCGCGGATCAGGAACACGTTGGTGACGCCGTCCGTCCAGTCGCGGGGAAAGCCGGGGAGCATGTGGTGGGCCATGTGCTTCTGGTAGAACAGCGCCTTGCCGCCCGGCGCAGGTCCCAGGCAGGCTTGGGCGACCTTCGCCGGATCGGTCTCGCCGGCCGCGATCACCGCCGCGCGCATCGGATGCTCGAGCCCGGTGGCG
>JBHJOG010000069.1:0-31844 GCA_050329975.1 Alphaproteobacteria bacterium
GCGCCCTACGATCCGCTGTTCTTCGAGGAGCCGATCCGGCCCGAGCACATCCCCGCCTGGGCCGAGCTGAAGCGCAAGCTCGACTGCCCGCTGGCGACCGGCGAGTCGCTCTACAGCCGCTACGAGTTCCTCACCCTGCTGACCGCCCGCGGTTGCGACATCGCCCAGCCCGACATCTGCGTCGTCGGCGGCATCTCGGAGATGCGCCGGATCGCGGCGCTGGCCGAGGCGCATTTCGTGGTGATCGCGCCGCACAATCCGATGGGCCCGCTGGCGACGGCGGTCAACCTGCACTTCTGCGCCGCCTGCACCAACTTCAAGATCCTGGAATACCGCCTGCCGACCGAAGCTCCCTACGTCAAGGACCCCTACCTGCCGGTCGGCGGTTATCTCGAGCTCCGCCCCGACCGCCCCGGCTGGGGCGTCGAGATCGACGAGACGCTGCTGGAGCAGGACCTGTACATCCACTGGGAACGCACCCTGCCGCTGAAGCCCGACGGCTCGCTGGGATATCCATAGTCCGGAGAGGGTTTGCAGGCATCGGCGGGGTCTCGGACTGACTGGCGTTGCGTCCTTCGACAAGCTCAGGATGAGGAATTTTCTTTATGCCACAAAGATTTACTCCTCATCCTGAGCTTGTCGAAGGGCGCACCTAGCGCGTGCAAGCCTCAGTCCTGCAACGTTTCACAAGCACAGAGCCTGGGAGAACCGCCCGTGGATCTCGACTTCTTACCGCTCCTCGACCGGCGCTTCGGCGGTGCCGAGAGCCCGGTCTGGGACGACCGCCGCGAGTGCCTGTTCTTCGTCGACATGGGCGCGCCTGCGGTCCACTCGGTCCGGCTCGACGGCTCGGACTTGCGCACCTGGAAGCTGCCGGCGCTCGGCGGCTCGGTCGGGCTCGGCGAGAGCGGCCGGCTTGTCGTCGCCCAGCCGCACAGCCTGCTGGTGCTCGACCCCGACACCGGCGGTCTCGAGCCGCTGGCCGATGTCCCAGGCGAGCCCGAGACCAACCGGCTCAACGACGGCAAGGTCGGGCCGGACGGCGCCTTCTGGGTCGGCTCCATGGACACGCGGCCCGAGCGCCAGCCGGTGGGCTCGCTCTACCGGGTCGACGGCAAGGGCCGGGTCGAGCGGGTGATCGACGGCGGCATCATGGTCTCCAACGGCCTCGCTTGGACGGCGGACGGCCGCACCATGTTCCACTCGGACTCACGCGGACAGTGGATCGACCGCTACGCATTCGACCCGGATACCGGCGCGATCTCCGACCGGACGCGCATCGCCACGGTCGCCGAGGCCGACGGCCGCCCCGATGGCGGCGCCTGCGATGCGGAAGGCACCTACTGGAGTGCCGGCGTCTCGGCCGGCCGGCTCAACCGCTGGTCCCGCGACGGACGGCTGCTCGCCTCCTGCCCGGTGCCGGTACCGGCGCCGAGCATGCCCTGCTTCTGCGGCGACGGCCTCGGGACCATCGTCCTCACCTCCCTCAACCCGCCGGACCACGCCGGCAAGGCCCATTCAGGCAAGCTGGTCGTGGCCGCCGCCCCGGTCGCCGGTGCCGCGGTCGGCCGCTGGGCGGACGCATAGGCCAGGCCGCACCTCACGTCGACGGCATCCTGGCGAACTTCGGCAGGGCTGGATCGACCCGGTCCCAGGCGTGGCCTCTCATGGCGTAGGTCACCATCTGCGGCTGGTATCGGCTCGGGTCGTCGAGGCTCGCGGCATGCACGGTGAACAGGTCGGGCATCGCCGAGAACGTCAGGTACACAGGCGACCCGCAACTGGGACAGAAGCCGTGGATCTTCACATTGCCGCTGTCGGCGACGACGTCCCAATGCTTCGCGTCGCCCTCGAGCTTCACGCCCTGCCTGCCGGGAAAGGTCAGATAGGATCCGTGCCCGGTGCCGCTCTTCCGCTGGCAGTCGCGGCACTGGCAGTCGTTCTTCGCTATCGGCTCACCAGGGATCTCATAACGGATCGCGCCGCAGGCGCACCCGCCCGTATAGGCCTCGCTCATATCTTTTCTCCTGGGCGGCGGTGTCGCCACCAATTCGAGGGCATCGTGGGCGCTTCGGCCCGCGCGTATCCGTGTCAGTCCTCTCCGCCGGAGATGGCGCCGACCGTCTGGACGACCTTCGGCCAGCCCTCGCTCATCTTCCGGAACGCAAAATCGTTCCTCGGCATGCGGAAGCCGGAATGCACCAAACGAATCCGGGTACCGCCGTCGACCTTGGTCAGCGTCCAGGTTACGACGGTTTCCAGGCGCGATCCGTACGCGGCATTGGCGTCGTGCCCGCCCTTCCACGTGTAGACCAGGCGCTCGTTCGGCGTGACCTCCAGCACCTGGCAATCGATGACGCCGTCCCATTCGCCGGCAGGCGTGGTCTGGTAGGTGAAGCGCTTGCCTTGCACAGGCTCGAAGCCGGTCGGCATCATCAGCCAGCGGCCCATCAGCTCGGCCGTGGTCAGCGTTTGCCAGATCGTCTCCGGAGCATGCGGGAAGACCTCTTCGACGACGATGTCTTGCGTCTCGACCATCAATGCGGCGTCGTTCATGGATCGATCTCCTTCAGGAGGGTTCTGAGGTTGGCGAACCGCTCGCGCCAGAAGACGCCGTAGTGGCTCATCCAATCGACGAGGGGTTCGAGGCCCTGAGGCTGGGCGCGATAAAAGACGTTCCGGCCCTCGGGTCGTTCGGCAACGAGCCCGGCCTGCTTCAAAGACTTCAGGTGTTGGGAGATGGCGCCCTGGGTCACGCCACTCCCCCGCGTCAGCTCGACCACGGTGATCTCGTCCGACCTGACCACCCGCTCGAACACGGCTCGCCGGGTGGGATCGACCAGCGCGCGCATGACGGTGTCGACGGGGGTGATTTCAGCCATGCCCAAGAGATTAGTGAGCGCTAATTGATGAGTCAATACTAATTGATTGCCGCAACGCCGCTGCCTCGATGGCGCTGGTCCCAGCGCCGCACGGACCCCAAAAAAGGCTAGGAGATCGGCGGCGTGTCCGGGCCGTAGGGGTCCAGCCCCATCGCCTGCATCGCGCCGATGATGTAGCCGTAGCAGAAGGCGAAGGCCGGCCCGTCGGGGTCGGGGCCCGCCACCTTCGGCGCGTGGTCGGGCATGACCATGTAGCGGTAGCCGAGCTCGGCGTAGAGCCTGAGGGTCGCCGGCATGTCCATGTCGCCTTCGTCGAGGAAGGTCTCCATGAAGCTCAGCTTGCCGCCGCGAATGTTGCGGAAGTGCAGGTTGAAGATCTTGCCCCGCTCGCCGAACCAGCGGATCACGTCGAAGATCTCGCTCGCCGGATCGTCGAGCATCTCGGCCACGGTGCCCTGGCAGAAATTGAGGCCGTGATAGGGGCTCTCGTGCAGGCTCACGAACCGCTTCAGACCCGCGACCGTGCCCAGTACCCGGGTGACGCCGCGATAGCCGGGGGGCGTGTAGGGGTCGTGCGGATGGCAGGCGAGCCGCACCCGATTGGTCGTCGCCACCGGCACCACGCGGGCGAGGAAATGGTCGATCCGCTCCCAGTTCTCCTCCTCCGGCAGCGTTCCCGCCAGTCCCGGCTCAGCGTTCCGGTCGGCCTTCTCCCACCGAAAGGCCTCGTTGCTCGAGCCGCCCCGGCCCGGTTCGGGCGCGGTGCGCGGGATGCCGATCAGGTTGAAATTATACTTGGCCGCCGGAATGCCGGCCTCGGCAAGCCGCTCGATCAGGCTGCAGATCGAGTCGATCTCGCGGTCGCGCTCCGGGCTCCGGCCCAGCAGGATGCTGGGGCTCAGGCTCTTCTCCACCGGCTGCGAACGCATCGGCAGCTCGACCATGTCGAGCACCAGTCCGAAGGCCTCGATGCGCTCGCGATGGCGCAGCAGGTCCTCGCGTGTCCAGTGGTGCGCGTTGCCGGGAGGATCGACGCAGACATGGCGGACGCCGAGCTGGGCGACCAGCCGCAGGTCGTCGTCGTTCCGTGGTCGATATTGGGTTCCTACATGCATTGTCGTCTCCCGGTCGGGGATGCGAAGGGCTTGCTCGCGCTTCGCCCGAAAGTTACCTCTAGGGTCCCTCGTCGGCGAGCGGCAGGGATCTCCCGAAAGGCGCAGGCGTGCAAGGCACCGGCAAGGACCAGGACCCCGGCATTCCCGACCTGCGGCTGATGGCCGGCATGCGCCAGAGGCTGGGCGACCAGCTCTACGGCCAGATCCTCGACCACATGATCGCCGGCCGGCTGAAGCAGGGAGACCGTTTGCCGACCGAGAAGGCGATCTGCGCCATGTTCGGCGTGTCGCGGCCGGTGGTGCGCGAGGCCCTGATGCGGCTCAGGGCCGACGGGCTGATCCAGTCGCGACAAGGGGCGGGCACCTTCGTCATCAACCAGCCGGTGGCGCGGCTTGCCAGCTTCGCCAGCACGGAGGATGTTGCGGGCTATCTGCGCTGCCTGGAGGTGCGCCTGCCGCTCGAGGGCGTGGCGGCCCGCCTGGCGGCTGCGCGGCGGTCGCCCGAAGCGCTCGAGCGGATCGAAACGGCGCATCACGCCTTCCGCACCGAGGTCGAAGCCGGGACCTTCAGCGCCGACACCGACCTCGCCTTCCATGCTGCGGTTGCCGAGGCGACCGGCAACGAGTTCTTCGCCACTACCCTGCGCAGCCTCAACGACGCCATCTCCGGTTTCATGCGGCTGTCGCTCAACCTGACCCGCACCGGGCCCGCGGAGCGGGCGCGCCAGGTGCTCGAGGAACATTCGCGCATTGTCGAGGCCATTCGCAGCCAGGACGCGGACGGCGCCGGGCTCGCCATGCAGTTCCACATCAGCCAGGCGCGGCGGCGCCTGATCGACCGCAGCCGGGAGCCCTGATCCAGCCCTTGCCGGATCGCTCCGCCGGCTGCCAAATATGTCTGACAATCTTCCAGCGCCTTCCTCCGATAGCCTGGGCCCGCAATATGAACGTTAAATCAATAGCGTAAACGCCATTTCGCCATCAACTTCGCGCCGTCCGGCGCTCATGCCGCATGGCATCGGTCGTTGACCAAGTTGTCAAGTAACATTACAAACCTGGGGAACCCGACGGAGGCCAGCATGAAAACCGACCCGGTAGAACCCAAGGATCTCGCCGCATCCGTCATCGCGGTCCCGCCGCTGGCCCGAACCCCCGCCGGCCGCCTCGATTCGCAGGCCAACGGCAAGCTGCTGGCGCACCTGCGGGCTGGGGGCGTGCGGACCTTCATGTATGGCGGGAACGCCAACCTCTATCATATTGCACCATCGGAATATCCGGCCTTCCTCGCCATGCTCGTCGACCTCGCGCAGCCGGGCGACTGGATGGTCCCGTCCATCGGCAGCGACTACGGCAAGGCGCTGGACCAGGTCTCGATGCTCAGGGACATGCCGTTTCCAACTGCAATGGTGCTGCCGCAGCGTTTTCCGGTGGCGCCGGAAGGTGTCGCCACCGGCCTGCGCAAGCTGGCCGAGGCCTACGGAAAGCCGCTGATCGCCTATGTGAAGGACGACGGCTACCTCGACGCCGGCGATATGGGCCGCCTGCGGGCCGATGGCGCGATCTGTGCCGTCAAATACGCCGTCGTACGAGAGCATCCCGAGGTCGACCCCTATCTCGAGGCAGTGCTCGACGGCGTCGACCGAAGCCTGGTGGTCAGCGGCATCGGCGAGCGTCCCGCGGTTGCGCATCTGACCCGCTTCGACCTCGCGGCCTTCACCTCCGGCAGCGTCTGCATCGCGCCAGGCCTGTCCACCGCGATCCTGAAGGCGCTCAAGCGCGCAGACCGGGCCGAGGCTGAGCGCCTGCGTGCGCTGTTCCTGCCGCTGGAGGACCTGCGGGACCGCTACTCGCCGCTGCGCGTCCTGCACGAGGCGGTGCGCCTGGCGGGGATCGCGGAGACTGGCCCGCTGCAGCCCTTCCTGGCCAATCTCAGCGACGCCGCCACCATCGCCGCCGTCGGGCGCGAGGCCCGGTGCCTGCTGGAAGCGGACCAGGCGGCGATGGCCGCGACCGCCTGAGCCCCGCGGAGGATCGCATTCAGCCGACCGCGACCAGGTTGGCGTCGATGTAGTCGAAGTTGATGTCCTCACCCAGGCCCGGCCCGGTAGGCAGGTGGACGAAGCCCTCTGCGTCCATCGGATCGACGATCGCGTTCAGATAGTGAGGCACGTCGTCGTAGTCGAGGAACGGGTGCAGCAGCCCGCGCTCGTACCAGCGGCAGTTCTTGATCGCGCCGGCAACGGCAAGGTTGGCGGCGCCGTTGCCGTGCACCTCGCAGTCCATGCCGAAGGCCTCAGCCAAGTGCGCGGTCTTGACCGCCGCCCAGATGCCGCCGACGTCGGTGACGCCGGTCCGCAGGATGTCGCAGGCACCGGCCTTGATCCATTCGGCGCGGTTGAAGTACTTGCCGCCGGCCGATTCCGGGCCCAGCACCGGGATGCTCAGATTCTCCGCCAGCCAGGCGTAGGAGGCCATGCCCTGCTCGTCCATCGGCTCCTCGAACCAGTAGTAGCGCAGCGCCTCGAGCCCCCGGCCGAGCTCCAGCGCCTGGGTCCGGCTGTACCAGTGATAGGCGTCGAGCATCAGCGGGACGTCGGGACCGACCGCCTCGCGCACGGCGGCGCAGGCGCGCAGGTCCGCCTTGACGTCCGGCGCCCAGGAGACCGGTGGCATCCAGGTGTGCAGCTTGATCGCCCGGTAGCCGCGCGCGATCAGCCGCTCGGCGAAGCGTCCGTAGTCCTCCGGCGTGGCGAGCCCGCCCGCCAGCTCGTCGCCGCACATGGTGCTGCCATAGGCCGGGATTCGGTCCCGGTAGCCCCCGAGCAGCTTGTGCACCGGCACCCCGAGCAGGCGTCCGGCCAGGTCCCAGAGCGCGCTGTCGACGACGGCGAGCGTGCGGTCGCTGAGTTGGCCGCCGCTGCCGCGCTGCCAATGCGCCAGGTCCTGCCACAGCCGCTCGCGGTCGAGCGGGTTCCGGCCGAGGAAGACCGTCTTGACATAGGCCTCGATAAGCGAGGGCCGGAGGGTCTCCGGCGCGCCGAAGGCATGGCCCTGGGTGCCGTCGTCGGCGGTGAAGGTCAGGATCGCCTGCGTCGCGTCCCGCTCGGGGCCGGGATGGGCATGGCCGGCGCTGTCGACGGCACGCCGTGTCTTGTAGCTGAAGCATCTGACGTTGACGGCGTCGATTTTCATCGGGCCTCTCTCTGCTGGTGGGGCCACATCCGACCGCAACGCACCTTATAGACGAGTCGGATCGAGAGGGACGGCTGGGCGGGCACTGTGGCGGTTTACGCCAATTGACACGCTTGCAAGCGGCGATCAATCTCGCGAAAACCAAAGGCGGCGAGGGTGGCTGCTCATCCTGTTTGTCGCGCTATGACAACGAAACTGGGACAACGAAACTGGCCGGTCGAGGCGCCAGTGGGGGGGCGCCATTTCCAAGTCCGTCGCATCATCCGAGCACGCCGCCGGCGACCCTGGCCCTCGGGCAGGCGCCGGCGCGGCGCGGCGGCGGACGCTGCGCTCCCGGATCCCCGACGAGGTCGGCGTCATCATCGCGCTGGTCCTCCTGGTCGCTCTCGTCAGCATCGCCAATCCCAACTTCCTGACCTTCCGCTCGCTCGGGCAGCTGTTCTCCAACGCTGCGCTCACCGGCATGCTGGCCGTCGGCATGGTCTTCGTCATCGCGATCCGGGAAATCGACCTCTCCGTCGGCTGGATCTTCAACTTCTCGGCGGTCATCGCCGGCACCCTGATGGTCTGGGAGGTCGAGCCGTTCCTGGCGGCCGGCGCCGGCATCCTGTTCGGCGGCCTGCTCGGGCTCATCAACGGCCTGCTCACCGTCGGGCTGCGCCTGCCGGCGATCATCATCACACTGGGCACGCTGTCGGCCTTCCGCGGCCTCTCCCTCATCGTCAACAACTCGCGCGCCGTCGTTCCGCCCGACAAGGAGGGCGCCTTCTTCACGATGTGGACCCACAAGCTGTTCGACGTCCTGCCCAGCGTCGCCATAGCCTTCCTGCTGTTGGCAGTGGTGATGCACATCGTCCTGCAGCATTCGCGCTTCGGCTACCGCGCGCAGGCGATGGGCAGCAATCCCGACGCGGCGCGGCTGGCGGGCATTCCCGTCGAGCGCACGCGGCTGATGGTGCTGATCCTGATGGGGCTGATCGCCGGGCTTGCCGGCGTCATCTTCCTCGGCTTCCGGGGCGCGATCGACCCGACCAGCGGCGACGCCTTCCTGCTGCCGGTCATCGCCGCCGTCATCATCGGCGGCACGCCGCTCTCGGGCGGACGCGGCTCGATCTTCGGCGCGGTCCTCGGCGCGCTGATCATCCAGGTGATCCAGAGCGGCATCCTGTTCCTCGGCATCGACGCCCGGTGGTCGATCTTCGTCACCGGCGCCGTCATCGTCATTGCTGTCGCCATCGACCAGCTCGTTCGCCGCCAGCGCTCCCGCCGGGCGCGGGACGTCGTGGATGCAGGGTGAGCATGGCCGGCTTCAGGCAGCGATCAAACAGGTCGCCATCGGACGACAACCGCGTGCGATGGTCCTGACGACGCCCCCACCGATCGGCGGGGGCCAAGAATCGAAAGCAAGGAGAGGAAACGCCATGACCACCAAGACAAGCGCTCTGTCGCTCGGCGCGGCAGCGGCAATGACCGCGACCGCGCTCATCGCGTCGCCGGCAGTCGCCCAGGACGACGAGATCACGATCGGCTTCGTCACCCATGTGCTGGGCAATCCGTTCATCCAGCAGATCATCGACGGCGCCCAGTTCGCCGCCGACGACCTCGGCGTTAACCTCGAGGTGCAGGGCCCGGCTGGCGGCTCGCCCGAGGAGCAGATCGCGCTGATCCTCGGCTTCCAGAATACCGGCGTCGACGGGATCGCGACCTCGGTCCCCGGCGCGTCGCTGGCCGCCCCGATCAACGAGATCGTGGACGCCGGCGTCCCGGTGGTGATGTTCAACCTGCTCGACGCCGGCGTGAACGCGCCCTATGTCGGCGAGCGTTCGGTCGAGAGCGGCCGCATCCTCGGCCGCGCGGTCATCGAGCTGCTGGGCGGCAACGATGCGACCGGCGTGGTGCGCATCGGCAACTGCTTCCCCGGCTTCCCGGTGCTGGAGAACCGGGCCAAGGGCGTGCTCGAGGCGCTGGCGGAGGCTCCCGGCCTGGACGTCAACCAGGACGCCTATGACGTGACGGTCGACCCCGTCACCAACTACGCGGCCTGGGAGGCGCTGCTGACTGCCAACCCGGACGCGGTAGCCCTGATCGGGCTGTGCGCGCCGGACCTCGCCAGCCTCGGCCAGCTCCAGGACGCCAACCCGGACATCGACTTCATAGCCGGCGGCTACGACCTGACGGCGGAGAACCTGGCGGCGCTGGAGCGCGGCTCGGCCGACGTCAGCATCGGCCAGACCCCGTTCATGCAGGGTTACCTGCCGGTGAAGATTCTCCACGACGCCATCACCGGCGCCACCGACATCGATCTTACCGCCGGCGGATTCCTCGATTCCGGCACCGAGATCGTCTACTCCGACTCGGTGACCCAGCCGTTCGGCCTGCCGGCCCTGACCTTCTCCGAGCTCCAGGTGCTGGCGGCCGATCCCGAGGCGGCCCGCGCCTACTACCAGCCGCTGGTCGACGGCGTGATCGCGAACTGGGAGGAGCATCTCGAGCCGATCGAGAACGAGGGCAAGTAGCACCGCAATGGCGGCGATCGACGGATCCGTGACGACTGACCGGCGACCGTCGATCGCCGCCCCGCCTGCCGTGGCGGTGGCCGGGCTCACCAAGTCCTATGGCGGCATCCGGGCGCTGATCGACATGGACATGCAGGTCGAGCCCGGGACCATCCACGCGGTCGTGGGCGAGAACGGCGCCGGCAAGTCCACGCTGATGAAGATCCTCGCCGGCGCGGTGCGGCCGGACGCCGGGGCGATCACCCTCGACGGCCGCGCGGTCGGCTTCGCGTCGCCTGCCGATGCGCGGCGGGCCGGCATCGGCATCGTCTACCAGGAGCTGAGCCTGTTTCCGGACCGAACGGTGCTAGCCAACGTCTTCGCCGACGCGGTGCCGACCCGGTTCGGACTGGTCGACCGCGGCGCCATGCTGAAGGCGGCCCGCCCGGTCCTCGACGGCCTGGGCATGCGCTCCGCCCCCGACATGCTGGTCGGCGACCTCGATCTCGCCGAGCGCCAACTGGTCGAGATCAGCCGGGTGCTGGTGGAAAATCCGCGCCTGCTGATCCTCGACGAACCGAACTCCGCGCTCAACGACCAGGAGACCGGCCGCCTGTTCGAGGTACTGCGCGCCCTGCGCCGCAAGGGCATGACCATGCTCTACGTGTCGCACCGGCTCGAGGAGGTGTTCGCCATTGCCGACCGGATCACCGTGATGCGGAATGGCCAGCTCGCCTTCACCCGCGACCGGTCCGAGGTGACGATGCGCGACGTCGTCCAGGGCATGGTCGGCAAGGCGCAGGAGGAGCTGTTTCCGCCACGCCACGTCGACGCGGCGTCGACCGGCGACGCCCCGTCGACGGCCGGCGCGCTGTCGATCCGCGGGCTTGGCGCGGGCGACGACCTGCGCGACGTGACGTTCACCGCCCGCCCCGGCGAGATCATCGGGCTGGCCGGCCTGGAAGGCTCCGGCGTGGCCACCCTGCTCGGCGTGCTGTTCGGCACCCGCAGGGCGACCGCCGGCGAGGTCCGCTTCCCCGATGGCAAGGGACTGCCGTCTTCGCCGACGGCCTCGGCCCGGCGTGGCGTGGCGCTGGTCCCGGCCGACCGGCGGAACCAGGGCCTGATGCTCGACCGCAGCGTCGTGCGCAACATGACGCTGGTCTCGGTCGGCGCCATGGGCGGGTGGCGGTCGCTGCTCAGCCCGGCCGCCATGCTCGCCGCCACCCGGCGCCAGATCGAGCGCCTGCGCATCAAGGTGCGCGACCCGAACGCACCGGTCAGCAGCCTGTCCGGCGGTAACCAGCAGAAGGTCGTCCTCGGCCGCTGGCTGGAGATCGACCCCCGGGTGCTGCTGCTCGACGACCCGACCCGCGGCGTCGACGTCGGCGCCAAGCGCGAGATCTACCTGCTGATCCGCCGTCTCGCCGAGGAGGGCCGGATCGTGCTGTTCCGCTCGACCGAGCTGCCCGAGCTGGTGGGGCTGGCCGACCGCATCCTCGTCTTCTACCGCGGCCGCCTCGCCCTGGACCTGGACGGGGCCGCCGTCTCCGACCACGAGGTCCTGCACGCCATCAATGCCGGGACGCTGATCGAGGAGCCCGAGGAGGAGTCAAGACCATGATCCGACGCGCGTTCACCATGCGCCTGAAGCCGGGCGGACTGGAGGAGTACCGCCGCCACCACGACACGATCTGGCCGGATCTGGTCGCAGAGATCGAGCGCCAGGGCATCGCCCGGATCACAATCTTCGAGAACGACCCGGTCCTGTTCCTCTACTCGGAGATCCTCGACCCCGAGGCCTGGGACCGGCTCTGGGCCAGCGAGATCCACGACCAATGGGGCGCGGTGATGAACCCGCTGATGGAGTTCGGCGCGGACGGCATCGTGGCCTCGAGCGAGGTCCGCGAGGTCTTCCACCTGGAGACCGCAGCAGGGCGGGACGCCTGATGGCGGACCAGGCGGGACGGGTGGCGGTCGTCACCGGCGGCGGCCGGGGACTTGGCCGCGCCATCGCATTGGGGCTGGCCGGGCGCGGTGCGGCCGTGGCCGCGGTGGCGCGGAGCGAGCGGGACCTGGCCGAGACCGTCGCCCTTGCCGCGCCGGCTCGCGCCATCCCTTACGCTTGCGACGTCTCGGACGCGGCAGCCGTGGCGCGGCTGGCCGAGCGCGTCGCCGGGGACCTGGGCCGGGTCGACATCCTGGTCAACGCCGCCGGCACCTTCGGCCCGATCGCGCTGGTCAAGGACGTCGACACGCTGGAGTGGCAGCGGACAATCGCTATCAACGCGGTTGCCCCGCTGCTCACCGCGCGGGCGTTTCTCGGCGGCATGATCGAGGCCGGCTGGGGGCGCATCGTCAACGTCAGCTCCGCCGCCTCCCTCCATCCGCCTGGCGCGCTCAACAGCGCCTATGGCGTGTCCAAGGTCGCTCTCAACCAGCTCACCCGCCACCTCGCGGCCGAGATCGCCGGCAGCGGGGTCACCGCCAACGTGATCCACCCGGGCGATGTCAAGACCGAGATGTGGGCCGACATCCGCGACCGGGTCCAGGGCATGGGCCCCATCGCCGAGAACTACACGGGATGGGCGGCCTGGGTCGAGGAGACCGGCGGCGACCCGCCGGAGAAGGCGGTGGACCTCGTGCTCCGCCTCACCGCCGACGCCGGTGGCGGCACGAACGGCATGTTCTGTTGGATCGACGACCCGCTTCAGCCGCCCATCGCCAGCTGGGACCCGCCGCGCGATGACCGCCCCTGGATGAACGACGAGACCGCCGATCGATGACAGGCGCCGCGCGCGGCTGGATCGGGCTCAGCCCGGCTGGGCTTCCGGCGTGCCGAGGCTTTCGCGAAAATAGACCTGGATCGGGATGCTGACGTCCGGAGGGCCGCCGGTCCAGCGTCCGTAGTGGTGCAGGATCGCTTCCATCGCGCGTCGCGCCTCGAGGATCGGATCCTGGTCGATGACAGCGTCGATCCGGCGGGCGCGCAGCAGACTGCGTGTGGTCGTGGTCAGGTCGTGGCAGACAATAACCAGCTTGCCTGTGACCCCCATCCGGTCGATCCGCACCGTGATGTCGTCGTTGTCCTGCGAGATGTTGTAGATGCCGCGGATCGACCGATCGGCATGCAGCGCGGTGGCGACTGCCTTCGCCGCCAGGTCGTTCTGGTCGAGCGTCTCGATCGCCGCAGACACCCTGCACGCCGGATAGTCCGTCGCCAGGATCGATTCGAACCCTTTCTTGCGCTCGTCGTGGCCGCTGAACTCGCTGAGCCCGGCGACGAGGAGGACGTTGCCGCCTTCGGGGCCGAGTAGACGTCCCATGAGTTCGCCGGCGACGCGCCCGGCCCGATGGTTGTCGGGTCCGACATAATAGTGGGGCACATGCAGCGGCAGGTCCGTTGACAGCGTCACCACCGGAATCCGCTCGCTGACCAGGCGCAGTGCCTCCACCGTGGCCGGGTGCGAGGGGGCGACGATCACCAGGGCGTCGTAGCGGTCCTCGACCGAGCGCAGCATCTCGCACGTCGCCGCCGGGACCAGCACGTCGATGTGGTTCACATAGGCGGTGATCGCCTGCGGGCCGAACAGCAGGTTCGCCTCGCGGAAGCCCTGGGTCAGCAGTTCGTAGAACGGATTGTGCGGCGGTTTCATCAGGACACAGACCCGCAGCTGGGTTGCCGGAAACGCATTGAGGTTGCGGTCCAGCCCCAGGCGCATCGCACTCTCCAGGACGGCTCGTTCCCGTGGCTTGGACACGCCGCCGCGACCGTTGAGCACCCGGTCGGCCGTCGCCCGGCTCACGCCGGCGTCGCGGGCAACCTCGCTCACCGTCGTCTTTGCCACGCGGGTCCTCCGTTTGAGGCATTTGCGTCAAATTCCACTCTGCCCCAGCCGCAGACGCTTTGCTAGCCTCGTTCCCGGCTCGCCAATGGGCCCAAAGCCACAAGACATCGCGGCGCCCCGGTGCGTCATGCACGGGGTTCGGATAGCCGGCACGCGGACCGCCGGTTCCAGCCGAACCGACGTGTAGTTCCGTCAGGGAGCGCCGCGGATAAAGGGAGGAATCGATGAGAGTTGCAGCGAGCTTGGCTTCGATCGGCGTTGTCATCCTGGGCATGTCGGCGGCGCACGCGCAGGCGTTGCCGGACAAGTGGTGCAGCGACGTCCATCTGCGCTTCTTCGCCGGCGGCGACGAGGGCGACCTGTTCGCGACGATCGTGTTGAACGGCGCCAAGCAGGCGCAGCAGGACACCGGCGCCCAGGTCGACTTCATCTTCTCCGGCTGGGAAGGCGAGCGCATGGTCCAGCAACTGCGCGAAGCCATCGCCGCCGGGCCGGACGGCATCGCGATGATGGGCCACGCCGGCAATGCTGCGATCCTGCCGCTGGCCGAGCAGGCCGCCGAAGCCGGCATCCTGATGGTGTATCAGAACGTCGACGTCGAGCAGGCCCGCGCCCAGTTCGGCGGCGGCTACATCGGCGCGAACCTTTATTCCCAGGGGCGTGCGCTCGGCGAGGAGGCGATCCGCCGCTTCGGTCTGGGCGAGGGCGACCAGGCCATCATGGTGGCGAACTGGACCCAGGAAGAGCGCGTGGCGCGCGAGCTTGGCACGGTCGAGGCGCTGGAAGCCGCCGGCATGGAGGTGATCCGGCTGTCGAGCGACACCGAGATGGCCGGCGACCCCAATTTGGCGATCCCGCTGATCACCGCCGGGCTGGTCGCCAACCCCGACGTGAAGTTGATCGCCTACCCCGGCGGAGCCATGCTGGGCAATGCCTCGGTCTACATGGAGGCGGTGGACAAGGCGCCCGGCGAGATCATCAACATCGGCTTCGACACCAGCCCGCAGATCGTCGAGCAGTTCGAAGGCGGCTGGATCCAGCTGACGTCGGACCAGCAGCCGTTCATGCAGGGCTACCTGCCGATCATCAGCCTGTGCATGCAGAAGGTGCTCGGCCTCGGCCCGCTGAACGTCGACACCGGCGCGGGCTTCGTCACCGAGGAGAACTACTCGTCGGTCGCCGACCTGGCGACGCAGTTCCTGCGCTAGACTCTCCGGAGCACGGCAGGCGATGGCACCGCGCTGTCGCCTGCCCCTGACCGTCACCGGGAGGCGTCCGTGAGCGAACGGCTGATCGAGCTTCGCGACATCACCAAGTCGTACGGCAGCGTCTTCGCCGTCGGCGGGGTGAGCCTGCACGTCGACCGCGGCGAGGTCGTCGGCATGATCGGCGACAACGGCGCCGGCAAATCGACACTGATCAAGATCCTGGCCGGCGCGGTCCGGCCGACCAGCGGCGAGATCCTGGTCCGCGGCCAACTGGTGCACAACTGGAACGCCGCCAGGTCCCGCGACGCCGGCATCGAGACCGTGTTTCAGGACCGCGCACTGGCGGTGCAGCAGTCGATCACCCGCAACATCTTCATGGGGCGCGAGATCACCATGCTGTTCGGGCTGCTCGACCGGCGCAAGGAATATGCGGAGGCCGAGCGGCTGATGCGCGAGATCGGCTTCACCTCCAAGGTGTTCGCCCCGAACTCGATCGTCGGCCAGCTGTCGGGCGGCGAGCGCCAGGGCGTCGCCATCGCCCGCGCGATCTACAACCAGGCCGACCTGATCATCCTGGACGAGCCGACCACCGCGCTCTCGCTCACCGAGACGGCCAAGGTGTTCCGGTTCGTCCGCACTGTCCGCGAGAGCGGCCGGTCGATCCTGTTCATCGGCCACAACATCCACCACGTGTTCGACATCGCCGACCGCGTCGTCGTGCTCGACCGCGGGCGCGTGGTGCTGCAGGCGACCAAGGCCGAGGTCGGCACCGCCGAGCGGCTGATCGAGTTCATGGAGCACGTCGCCCATCCCGACAACGCGCACCGCTTCCCCGCCCTCTCCCCCGAAGACGGGGCGGCGCCGTGACCGAGGTCGCCGGCAGCAAGACCGAGCCGGCGCGGCCGGGCGCGCGACCGAGCTTCCTGCGGCCGAAGATCCGGGACAACCGCGCCCCGATCGCGACGCTCGGCGTGTTCGTCGTGATGATGGCGCTGTTCTTCGTCGGCAATCCGGACGTGTTCACCGACTGGCGCATCTACAACGCCGTACTGACCACGCTTCCGGTGGCTCTGTTCCTGGTCGTGCCGCTGGTCTTCGTCGTCACTGTCGGCGAGATCGACCTGTCCTTTCCGGCTGTGATGGGGTTCGCCGGCTGGATCTTCGCGCTGACGATCCAGGCCGGCCTCGATCCTTTCCTCAGCATGGGGCTCGCCGCGCTGTCGGGAATGGCGCTCGGGACCGCCATCGGCGCGATCGTCGTGTATTGCGGCCTCTCCTCCCTGATCGCCACCCTGGGGCTGAGCTACCTCATTCGCGGAATCATCCTCATCGGGACCGATGGCAGGTCGATCGCGCTCACCGGTCTCAGGCAAACCACGGCCTACGAGGTGTTCGCGGGCAAGATTGCCGGGTTCCCGGTGCAGATGATCTGGGCGGTGGCTTTCGTCGTCTTCGCAATGGTGCTCTACAACTGGCACCGCTTCGGCGCCCGCGTGCACGCCGTCGGCGACAACCCCGACAGCGCCGCCCAGATGGGCATCGACACCCGGCGCACCCGCGTCTTCACCTTCATCTTCGTCGGCTTCGGCGCGGCGATGGCGGGCGTGTTTTCGGCCACCATCAACTTCACCTGGTGGCCGTCGTCGGGCGAGGCCTACCTGCTGCCGGTGCTGGCGGCGGTGTTCGTCGGCGGAACCCCGACCTGGGGCGGCATCGGCACGGTGCTCGGCGCCGCCATCGGCGCGGCGATCGTATCTTTCATCGAGGTCGGCATCGTATCGGCAGGACTGGACGGCTTCTATGTCCAGTTCTTCCACGGCCTGATCATCATTCTCGCCCTGATCGGCCACCGCTGGAACCAGATCCGCTACCGGTAGCCGGGGCCAGGATAACCCCGTCAGCAGTAAAGGTTCACCGTGGCCAGGGTGCGCAGGAGGTGGTCGCGCATCGCCTTCTCCGCCTGGGCGCCGTCGCGGCGCTGCAGGGCCTTTACGATCAGCGCCAGGTCCCTGCAGGTCTGGGCGCGGACCTGCTCGGGCACCGGCAGCCCGGTGTTGCGGCCGTCGTAGCGTACTGCCCGCCGGTCCTTCACGATCTCCTCGAACACCTGTACCATGAAGCGGTTGCGGCCGCCGGCGAACATCCGGCCGTGCAACGCGTAGATCGCCTCCTTGAACTCCAGCCAGCTCGGCGCGGCGGCGATCGTGGCGAGCGCACCATCGAGGCCGGCGAGCTCCTGGTCGCTGGCACGGGCGGCCACCAGCGTCATCAGCGCGGGCTCGAACAGCAGCCGGCCCTCCAGGATCTCCAGGAAATCCGGTACGCTGGCATGGGTGGGGATCGGGGTCAGATCCAGCCGGGCGCCGGCGTCGCGGGCGTCGTCGGCGAGGAAGGTGCCGCTGCCGACCCGGCGCGTCACCAGTCCCTGCTGCTCCATCAGCGCGAGCGCGCCGCGCACGGTGGAGCGGCCGACCTTGAGCTGGGCGGCCAGGTCGCGCTCATTGGGCAGCCGTCCGCCCGGCCTCAGGCTGCCGTCGGCGATCCGGCGCAGCAGCGCGCGATAGACCGAGGAAACCGTCGCCCGCTCGTTGCCACTGAGCGCGGTTGCCGGATCGGGCAGGGCGGGACCGGTCCGCATCTGGTTCATCGGTCGACTCCGACGTCATTGGCGCTGTCGGTCACGGTCCCGGGGATCGGCCAGGCGGCGAAATCGGCCAGGAAGCGCGCCAGTTCCTCGACGCAGATGGCGAAGATTCGGGCCCCTTTCTGCGCGTCGGCCAGGCCGGGGTCGCCGAAGGTGCCGGTCGGCGACAGGTCGGCGAAATCGACATAGGTCCGGGCGAGCGAGCGGCCGAACAGGTCGGTGGTGAGGAAGGCCGACTTCGGGTCGGGATAGTGCGTCTGTGCGCGTTCCATCCGCACCGCTTCGGCGGCGAGGTGGAGCATCAGCGAGGTCTCGAACTCGCAGGCGTGGCCCATCCCGCCGGGCTGCGACTCGCGGAACTCGCTTGCCCGGTCGGCGACCAGGGTGAAATAGGTCACCGCCGCGATGCGGGCGCGCCCGTGCCAGGCGTGGCCGAGGTCGGCGGCGGCCACATCGAGCACGGCGACATTGCCGCCATGGCCGTTGACCAGGGCGAGCCGGCGGAAGCCGTGGCGCAGCACCGACCCGGCGATGTCCTTGACCATGGCGATGAACGTCTCCGAGCGCAGCGTCACCGTGCCGGGAAACGCCATGTGGTGCGGCGAGTAGCCGTACCAGGGCGGCGGCAGCAGGAGGACGGGGACGGTCCCGGCGAGCTGCGCGGCCGCCGCTTCGGCGACCGCGGCGGCAAGCATGGTGTCGGTGCCGAGCGGCATGTGCGTGCCGTGCTGCTCGACCGAGCCGCAGGGCAGGACCACCACGGTGCGATCGCGGTCCAGGTCGGCGATGTCGGGGCGGGTCGACAGCTGCCAGTGCATGGCCGTCAGGGTGCCGCAGCCGGGGCCGGCGGCGCAAGCGTGCCGCGATCTCGAGAGACGCTGCGTTCGATCCGCCGGCGGACTGCTACGCGGCGCATCCGATGCCTGCTGACGCCGCCATCGCGAGCGAACCTTTCTGGTTGTCCGGCCGATCCAATTTGGGCTAGCTTTTCAGCCATCTTCGGTCGGTTGTCAACCATGCCCCGAGGCCGGTTTCCCAGGGAACACGCCGCAGGGTGCAAATTCACGGGGAGTGCAATGGGTACGCAACGGCATGCTCTGATCGCCTGCGCAGCGGCGATTGGTCTGGCAGCTTCGACCAATTTGGTTGCGGCCCAGGACGTGACCCTCGAATTCGTGGTCTGGAACTACTCGCTGGACACGATTCAGGACAACGTCGCCCAATTCGAGGCCGAGAATCCCGGGATCACGGTCAACGTCACCGACTATACGTGGCCGGACTACCACGACAGCCTGGTGCTCCGGTTCCGCGGCGGTACCCAGACCGACGTGATCTATGCCGGGCAGGACTGGCTGCCGGGCTGGGCGGCGGCCGGCTTCCTGGCGCCGCTGAACGAGATCGCGCCGGACCAGATCGCGCAGTGGCAAAGCGAGATGGCGCCGTTCACCGTCTCCGACATGACCTTTGACGACGACATCTACGGGCTGCCCTACTACGCCGACACGATCTCGCTGATCTATAACGCCAGCATATTGGAGGAGCACGGCATCGCGGTGCCGGAGAGTTGGGACGCGCTGACCGAGGCCGCGCTCGCGCTGAAGGATGCGGGGATGGAGCACCCGATCGTCTACGAGTACGACCAGGAGCTGCCCAATTTCTTCGACGCCTTCGTCGCCCAGGTCTACGGCCGCGGCGGCGACCTGTTCGACGCCGAGGGCAATGCGATCTTCGACGACCCGGCGAACGCCGCCTTCCAGCAGATCGAGTGGCTGCAGAGCGCGGTGGCCCAGGACCTGGTCGCCTTCGAGACCCACGAGAGCACGATTATCCCGGCGATGAACACCGGCAACCATGCCTTCACCATCGTCTACAACTACGTGCTGGCGGCGTTGAACAACGTCGCCGAGCAGCCGCGGGCGGGCGAGTTTGCGCTGGCGCCGATGCCGGGCGAGGCACACGCGACGCTCGGCTTCACCAAGTTCTACGCCATCACCGCCCAGGCGGCGGCCGATCCGGCGCAGCGCGAGGCGGCCTGGAAGTTCCTCGAGTTCATGGCCGGCCCGCCCTATGACGTCGCCAAGCGCTGGGCGGTGGAGAAGGGGCTGGGCTTCGGCCAGCTGCCGCTGCTGGAGGACGCGGAGGTGATCGAGGCCTGGAACGGCTGGGTCGATATGGAGACGCTGCAGCGGCAGGTGGAGACCGCGCGCGCCGGCACCTGGACCGAGTGGACCGGCATCTGGTCGGCCTATTTCCGGCCGCTGCTGGCCCAGGCGATGGTCGGCGAGGCGACGGTCGCGGACGTGACCAGCGCCGGCGCCGCGCACTGGAACGAGCTGCGCGAACGCTTCGCCAATCGCTGAGCGTGCCGGCGTCCTCTTCGCCCGCCAAGGCGTCGCGCGGCTTTCCCTGGCTCTGGGTCGGGCCGGCGCTGCTGCCGGTGATGGTGTTCACCCTCTATCCGGTAGGGCAGGCGCTATGGACCAGCCTGCACAGCGTCCAGCTGCTGTTCCCCGGCGAGCCCTGGGCCGGCGCCGACAACTACCGGCGCGTGGTCGCCAGCGCCTATTTCGGCACCGCACTGCTCAACTCGGCGAAGATGGTGGCGGTGGCGGCGCCGTCGGTGGTGGTCCTCGGCACCCTGATCGCGCTGCTGCTCAGCCGCCGCTTCTTCGGCCGCGCCGTGGTCCGCGCCGTCATCCTGCTGCCGTGGGCGCTGCCGGCGGCGATCAGCGCGGTGCTGTGGGTCTGGGTGTTCAACCCGAGCTGGGGCGTGCTGAACGGTGCGCTGCGCGGGCTCGGGCTGATCGACCGCTCGATCCCCTGGCTGACCGAGCCCAACCTCGCCTTCGCCGCCGTCGCGGTCGCCCACATCTGGACCCAGGTGCCGTTCTCGGTGGTGCTGGTCATGGCCGCGCTGGCCACCCTGCCGCGCGAGACGGTCGAGGCGGCCAGGGTCGACGGCGCCGGCGCCGGCCAGCGCTTCGCCTATGTGATCTTCCCCCAGATCAAGGCGATCGTCGTCGTGCTGCTGGTCTACAACGCGCTGGTCGCGTTCACCACCTACGACATCGTCTACGCCATGACCGGCGGCGGGCCGGGCACCGCGACCACCTTGCTCTCGTTCCAGATCTGGCGGGAGAGCTTCTCCATGTACGACTTCGGCGCCGGTTCGGCGGTCGCCTTCATCGTCGTCGCCCTGTCGGGGCTGATGATCGTGGCGATCTTGCGGGCGCTGCCGTCCGACCTGTTCGCGGACGACTGATCGATGCCCAGCCGGCTTGTCGAGCGCTCGCTGACCCTCTTCGCCGCGCTGGCCGTGATGCTGTTCGCGATCGGGCCGATCCTGCTCGCCATCCTCGGCTCGGTGATCCCCGACCGGGCGCTGTTCGGCGGGGGCGGGCTGTTCGACTACGGCCTGGTGTTCGACAACTACCGCTACATCTTCACCGGCCAGCTGCCCGACGCCTACATGGCCGAGGGCGCCAACCGGGCGATGATCTCCGACGCGGCGCGCCAGGTGCCGATGAGCCTGCTGAACAGCGCGATCATCTCGCTCAGCACGATGGCGCTGAACATCCTGCTCGGCGCGCCGGCCGCCTTCGCCTTCGCCCAGTTCTCGTTCCGGGGCAAGAAGGCGAGCTTCATGTTCCTGATCCTGAGTCCGCTGGTGCCGACGGTGGCGCTGGTGGTGCCGTTCTACATGATCGTCGAGGCCGCCGGCCTGCTGGGCACCCGGCTGGCGGTGATCCTGGTCCACACCGGACGCGCGCTGCCGTTCACGGTGCTGATCCTGTCGGTGTTCTACCGGCGGATCCCGGTCGAGATCTTCGAGGCGGCGATCATCGACGGCGCCGACCGCTGGACGCGGATGACCCGGATCGCGCTGCCGCTGGCGCTGCCCTCGATCGGGGCGACCGGGCTGTTCGCCTTCATGCTGTCCTATGCCGAGTTCCTGTTCGCGATGGTGCTGTCGGGGGAGGCCGGCGGCCGGCCCCTGTCGGTGGTGATGGCGGCGCTGGCGCGCAACACTGACGTGTCGTGGAGCCTGCTGAACACCGCGATCGTCATCGCCGTGCTGCCGACGCTGGCGCTGGTGGTGCTGGTCTGGCGCTACGTGGTCGAGGGGCTGCTGGCCGGCGCGAGCAAGGGGTAGCGCACGCCGGCGGGGCGTGACAGCATCGGACGGCGGGTAAGCCGGAGGCGCGGCGATGGCCGATCTGGATGCAATCGTGGCCGGGGTACAGCTGCGCGTCGGCGATGACGAGCTGCGGCGGCAGTGGACGCCCGAGCGTCGTGAGACGTTCCTGCTGAATCCCGCGATCGATTTGCCCAGGTCGGCGGATTTTGCTGCCTGGCGTCGCGTCAACGACCAGGTACTGCTCGCGACCCTCTTCATCGACTACTGGGGCGACGGCTCGCCAAACGGCCTCTCCCTCCACCAGGGCTTCCGGAACGCGGCCTCTGTCGCCGATACCGTCGGCGACGTCTTCAGGCTGGTAGGGATCGGGTTTCACGCCGACGACTTCGAGACCGTGTGCACCCGGCACTGCATTGAGCCTCCGCCAGAGGATTTGCGGCGGGTAGCGGATCGAATGAGCTTTCTCGGCTACGACGTCTGCGACGGCTGGCTGGTCAGCGGGCTGTGCAACTGTGGCGTGGAGGAGGCCGACGCGCAGGCCCGCCAGCGAGCGGAGTTCGCCCACCGGTTGAACAGGCACGGCCTGTTCGCGGACGTCGCCGACGCACGAGCATACGCCGCGGCGGTCGATCTGCTGGTGCCGGAGCACGCGTTCTTCCTGCCCGTGTCGCTGCACGTCCTGGAGCGCTGACGCGAAGCCCGGTCGCGCGGCCGTTCAGCCCGTCGCCTGCAGCGCGGCGATCTCGGCGATCATCGCGTCGGTGGTGCGGGTGCGGCAGTAATGGCCGCGCATCGCCTCGATCGACTGGCGGTGGCCGGTCTCGGTCTCGGCGGCGCAGGCGTCCTCGATCTGGGTGACCAGGAAGCCGCGGTCGGCCGCGTCGCGGATCGTGGATTCCACGCACTGGTCGGTCATGATCCCGTAGACGACCAGGTGCTCGACGCCGAGGTTGCGCAGCACGTAGTCGATGCTGGTGGCGTTGAACACGCCGGACGCGGTCTTCGGGATCACGATCTCGTCGCCGACCGGCCCGACCTCGGCGATCACCCCGGCCTCCCAGGAACCCTTCGGGTGGTGCAGGCGCGAAATCTTGTGGTCGAGGCTGCGGTCGCGCCCGTCCTGGGTCAGGCTCTCGATCACCACGAAGATCACCTCGATGCCGGCCGCCCGCGCCGCCGCCTGCAGGCGCTGCTGGTTGGGGATCACGGTGCCGGCCATGCGTTCGAAGAAGGCGAGCAGGCGTGCATCCCTGCTGCCCGGCTCGCGGGCGCCGACAAGGCGCTCGGCGCTGAACTCGGCGTTCTGCATGTCGATGGAGAGCAGGGCCGTGCGCGCCGGGACGATGGCCCGTTCCCGGTAGGCGCCGCCCGGCGCGTCGATCGGCGGAATGGATTGGGACATGTGCGGTCTCGACGGAGCTGAATACGGCGCTGTCACTCTGGAAGAAGAATTGCAGGATTGCCAACTTTGGGCAACTCCGTAAGGATGGCGTCACACCGTCCAGGCCCCGAGGCGAAGAGGCGGGAGGCGGAGGAGGAGCGCTTGCCGGGAGCAGCAGGCGACCGCGTGCCGACACTCGCGGAGCAGATCACCGCCACGCTGCCGTCGCTCACCAATGCCGAGCGCCGGGCGGCGCGGACGCTGCTCGCCCGCTATCCGACCGCCGGCATCGAGACGGCGACCCTGTTCGCCGAGCGGGCCGGGGTCAGCGCGCCCACCATCCTGCGCTTCATCGCCAAGCTCGGGTTCGACGGCTATGCCGAGTTCCGCAGCACCCTGCGCGAGGAGCTCGAGGCGCGTGCGCAGTATCCCCTGACCCGCCCGCACGAGATCGGCAGCCGGGCGGTCGGGCTGGCCGCCCTCGGCGAGCGCCTGGCGGCGACCGTCGCCGACACGCTCGCGATGTGCGAGCGCAGCGAGTTCGACCGGCTGGTCGCCGCGCTTTGCGACGAGCGGCGCCATGTCTACCTGCTCGGCGGCGACTTCACCGAGGTCGCAGCCCGCCACCTGGAATTCCACCTGCGCAAGATGCGTCCGCGGGTGCGGCTGCTGGACCACGACCTGATCCGGCGGGCCGACGTGCTGGCGGACCTGCGGCGGCGGGACCTGTTGATCGCATTCGATATCCGGCGCTACCAGCCCGATACCGTAGCGACCGCGCGCCTTGCCGCGCAGCGCGGGGCCACGGTCGTCCTCATGACCGACCAGTGGATGTCGGACGCGGCCGAGGTGGCGGAACTGGTGTTCCGCGCGCGGGTCGATGGTCCCTCCCGGTGGGACAGCCTGGTCGGCATGATCGCCTTCGTCGAGGTCCTCGTTCAGGCCTATGATGAGGAGGTCTGGTCGCGGTCGGAACAGCGCGTGAAGTCGATCGAGGAATATCGCGCCCACCTCGACGGCGCGGTCGCCCCCGATCGGGCCGCCACCGGGAAAGGACCGGTGAAATAGCTTTGTGGGAGATTGTTTTCGTACCATTTGATCGATTGAAACAATCTCTGTAACAATTCTCCACCCGCCCCGGTGCAGACGCACCGCGGCGGCGACCGGGGGGAGGCCAGCGGCAGATGCCGGCCGAGAGAGCGATCACGCTTCGCGCCGAGGGGCTGACGAAGCAGTTCGGGGGCGTGCTCGCGCTCAGCGGCTATGCGCTGTCGCTCGCGCGTGAAGACGTGCTGGGGCTGATCGGGCCGAACGGCGCCGGCAAGACCACCGCCTTCAACCTGCTGACCGGGGTGCTCCCTCCCAGCCGCGGCCGGATCTGGGTCGAGAACACCGAGGTCACCGGCGCCAGGCCGGAGACATTCGCGCGCGCCGGCATCGCGCGCACCTTCCAGAACATCAGGCTGTTCCGCGACCTGACGGCGTGGGAGAACGTGGCCGTCGGCCTGCACATGCACGAGGGCCCCGGCTGGATCGCCACCATCTTCGGACTCCCCGACACCCTGCGTCGCGAGCGGCGGTTGCGCGAACGGGCGGCCGACCTGCTCCAGCAGGTCGGGCTCGGCGATGCCGTCGACCGGCGGGCCGGCGACCTGCCCTACGGACTGCAGCGCAAGGTCGAGATCGCCCGGGCGCTGGCAACCGCGCCGCGGGTCCTCCTGCTCGACGAGCCGGCCGCCGGGATGAACCCGACGGAGACCGGGGCGCTCACGGCGATGCTCGATGCGCTCGCGGCGCACCCGGACGCACCGGCGCTGGTGGTCGTCGACCACGATATGCGGCTGGTGATGAACCTGTGCCGCCGGGTGCAGGTGCTCGACCGGGGCGTGTTGCTGGCGGAAGGGACGCCGGCGGAGGTGCAGCGGCATCCGCAGGTCATCGAGGCTTATCTCGGCGTCGGCCGGCGCAAGGGGGCGGCACGGGCCGCTGTCGCCGACGGCGTCGCGGCCGGGGCGTGACGATGGGCGCGCAATGCTGATCCTCGAAGAGGTCGATGTCTGGCGTGGGCCGTCCCAGGTGCTCCACGGCGTCAGCCTGACCGTCGGCGAAGGCGAGATCGTCGCGCTGCTTGGCGCCAACGGCGCCGGCAAGACCTCGACGCTGCTGACGATCTCCGGCCTGTTGCGGCCGCGCCGGGGCAGGGCGGTGCTCGCGATCGGCGGGCGTACGCTCGACCTGGTGCGGCTGTCCCCGGACCGGATCGTCGCGGCGGGCGTCGCCCACTGCCCGGAAGGGCGTCAGATCTTCGGCGGCCTCAGCGTGCGGGAGAATCTGGCCATCGGCGCCTATTTGCGGGGCGATTCCAAGGTCGCGCAGGACATGGCGGCAATGGGAGACCTGTTCCCGATCCTCCGCGAACGGGCGGCCGGCCGGGCCGGCCTGCTTTCGGGCGGCGAACAGATGATGCTGGCGATGGCGCGGGCCCTGATGTCGCGGCCGCAACTGCTGCTGCTCGACGAGCCCTCGCTCGGCCTGGCGCCGCAGATGGTCGAAACGATCTTCGAGGTGATCGCTGACATCCGCAGCCGCGGCACCACCGTCCTGCTGGTCGAGCAGAATGCCGGCATGGCGCTCGAGATCGCCGACCGCGCCTATGTGCTGGAGACCGGCGAGGTGCGGCTGTCCGGGCCTGCCGCCGACCTCGCCGGCGACCCGCGGATGCGCGAGGCCTATCTCGGCTTCGATCCGGCTGTCGCCGCCGTGGCGGATAGGGGCGCGCCGTGACCGGCGGTTACATCCTCCAGCAGCTCGCCGGCGGCCTTGTGCTCGGCTCGGTCTACGCCCTCATCGCCGTCGGCTTCTCGATGATCTACGGCATCGTCCGCCTGATCAACTTCGCCCACGGCGATGTCCTGATGGTCGGCGCCTTCACCGCGTTCGGCGCCTTCCTGGTGCTCGAGCTGCCGTTGTGGGCGGCGCTGGTGGTGGTGCTCTCGGTCGGGGCGCTGCTGGCGATGCTGATCGACCTCGTCGCCTTCCGGCCGCAACGCGGCGCGCCGCAGGTCAACGGCTTCATCACCTCGCTCGGGGTCTCGATCCTGATGCAGAACCTCGCGGTCCTGCTGCTGACCGGGCAGCCGCGTCCGTTCAACCTGCCCGACTGGCTGCGTGCGAACATCGAGCTGTTCGGCGTCCGCATCACGGTGCTGGAGGCGGTGATCGTCTGCCTGACGGTGGTGATCCTACTGGCGCTGATGCTGCTGGTGCGCGGGACCAGGACCGGCATCGCGATGCGGGCGGCCGCCGAGAACCCGATGGCGGCGCAGCTGATGGGCGTCAAGCTGAACCGCACCGTCGCCACCGCCTTCGCCATCGGCGGCGCGCTGGCGGCGATCGCCGGGGTGATGTGGGCAGGACGCGCCGGGCAGATCGATCCGCTGATGGGACTCGTTCCCGGCCTCAAGGCGTTCGTGGCGGCGGTGATCGGCGGCGTCGGCAGCCTGGTCGGTGCCGTCCTCGGCGGCTACATCCTCGGCTTCGCCGAGGTGCTTTTCGTCGGCCTGCTGCCGCCGGCCTTCGGCGCCTATCGCGACGCTTTCGTCTTCGGCCTGCTGATCCTGATCCTGCTGGTGCTGCCGAACGGCCTCCTCGGCCGGACGTCGGAGGAGCGGGCATGATCCTGCGTAACCCCAGGGTCGTCTGGAGCGGTCTTGCGGTGGCGATGACCGGGCTCGTCCTCTACGCCGAGACGCAGTTGTCCGGCTATGGCCGCACGGTCATCGGCTTTGCCGGCATCTATGCCATGCTGGCGGTCAGCCTCAGCTTCTCCAACGGGCTGACCGGCCTGTTTTCGCTGGGCCACCCCGCCTTCATGCTGGTCGGCGGCTACGTCGCCGCGATCCTCACCTTTCCGGCCAGCCGCAAGGGGTTCATGCTGCCGGCCCTGCCGGAATGGCTGGCCGACGTCGAATGGCCGCTGTTCCCGGCGACGATTGCCGGCGCGCTGGCGGCGATGGCGGTCGCGCTGGTCGCCGGCTTTCCGGTGCTCAGGCTGCGCGGCCACTACCTGGCAGTGGCGACCCTCGGCCTGATCATCATCCTGCGGGTGGTCATCAACAACGCCGACGGCCTGACCCGCGGCGCCCTCGGCCTGAATGGCATTCCGCGCCACACCGACCTGTGGTGGATCCTGGGCTGGCTCGCGGTGACCATGCTGGTCTGCTGGCGCCTGAAGCACTCTTCGGTCGGCCGGAGCCTGATGGCAATCCGCGAGAACGAGATGGCGGCAGCCTGCATGGGCGTGCGCCGGGCGCGCGCCAAGCTCGCCGCCTTCGCGCTCGGCGGCTTCTTCGCCGGCGCCGCCGGCGCCCTGTGGGCGCATCTGCTGACCAATCTGACGCCAGGCTCCTTCGGGTTCATGCTGGCCTTCATGCTCGTCGTCATGGTGGTGATCGGCGGCAGCGGCAGCCTCGCCGGCGCGGCGATCGCAGCCGTCGCCATCACGCTCGTCAGCGAGTTCCTGCGTCCCGTCGAACAGATGATGGGCGCCTACGGCCTGGTCCCGATTCTGGTTGCGATGCTGCTGATCGTGACGCTTCTGCTCCGCCCGCAAGGTTTCTTCGGCAGCGCCGAGCCTCCCCTCCTGCGTTCCGCCGCTGCCCCCTACCAGAGCGCAGGATCCGTCTCCAAACCCCAACAACAGGAGATACCGTGATGAGATTGCGGACATTGCTCGCTGCGGCCGGTGCCGTAGCGATCTCGGCGGCCCTGACGGCCACCGGGTCGGCCCAGGAGCCCATCAAGGTCGGCGCGCTCTATGCCCTGACGGGCGGGCTCTCGTCGCTGGACGGTCCCTCGCTGCGCGGGGCCGAACTCCATGTCGACCAGATCAACGCCGCCGGCGGACTCCTCGGTCGGCCGTTGGAGCTGGTCGTGTTCGACACCCGCACCGACCAGCAGGTGACGGCGACCGCCGCGCAGGAGGCCCTGTCGGCTGGGGTCGTCGCCGGCTTCGGCCAGTCCGACACCACCTTCGTCATGGCCGCGGCGCCGACATTCCAGGAGGCGGGCATCCCGTTCGTCACCTCCGGCGCGACCCATCCGATGCTGCCGACCTGGGTGGGCGAGAACATGTTCATGACCGCCTTCGGCGACGACGACCAGTCCTACGCCATCGCCGACTATGCGTACGATACCCTGGGCATGCGCCGGGTCTATGTCTGGACCGACAACTCGATGGACTTCACCCGGGCGCTCACCGCGTTCTTCAAGGAGCGCTTCATTGAACGCGGCGGGGAAATCATCGACGAGGACTTCTTCATGATGGGCGACACCGATTTCTCCGCGCAGATCACGCGGCTGGAAGCGGTCGATCCGGCGCCGGACGCGGTGTTCATCTCCGCCATTCCGAGCGAGGCGGGGCTCTCCGTCCGCCAGATCCGCGAAAAGGGGATTAACATTCCGATCGTCTCCGGCGACGGATTCGACACCCAGCTGGTGGCCGAGGTGCCGGGGCCGGAGCTGGCCAACGACGTGTACTTCTCTACCCACACCTACCTCGCGGACGATCGCCCGGAAGTCCAGGAGTTCATCGACGCCTATACGGCGAAGTTCGGGGTGCCGCCGGAGAACTCCTTCGCGCCGCTCGGCTACGACGCCATCGGACTGATCGCGGCGGCGATCGAGAGCGCCGGCAGCGACGATCCGGCGGCGATCCGCGAGGCGCTCGCGGCGACCCGCGACTATCCCGCGGTGACCGGGACGATCTCCTACACCCGCGACAACATGGTGCCGCCGAAGCCGGTCTCGATCATCTCGGTGCACAATGCCGAGTTCACCGTCGAGAGCATCTGGCGTCCGGAATGACACCAGCGCTCCCGGATCCCGCCAGGCGGCGCGGATCCGGGGCGTATCCGGCATTTCCGCGGGCTGACCCGGCTCCCTGGCCGGGCGGCCCGCGGCCTCAGGTCCTGGAGGGCAGGCATTCGTGACGATCGAACCTGAAGAGCTGATCCTGGTCTGCTACTCGGACATTGCAGGACAGGTGCGCGGCAAGGGCTTTCCGGCCCGCGACCTGAAGCAGCGCATGCGCCTGGGCATCGGCTGGACGCCCACCAACATCATGATCAACTGCTTCAACAACATCCCGGCGACGCCGTTCGGGCCGGTCGGCGACCTCTACCTGCGGCCCGTGCCGGAGGGCGAGGTGCGCCTCGACTTCGGTGACGGCCGGCCCGCCGAGCACTTCTTCCTCGGCGACGTCCTGACCCTGGGCGAGGAGCCCTGGGCCTGCTGCCCGCGCAGCTTCGCCAGGCGGGCGCTGGACACGTTGCGGAGGGAGGCTGGTCTCTCCCTGTACGCCGCCTTCGAGCACGAGTTCCATCTGTTCGGCGCCGAGGCCCGCTCCGGCGATTCCTACGGCCTCGGCAGCCTGCGGGGGGTCGAGCCATTCATCGGCGATTTCCTCGGCGCGCTGCGGGCCAACGGCCTGGAGCCCGATACCTTCCTGCCCGAATACGGCTCCCGCCAGTATGAGGTGACCGTCTGCCCGGCGCTCGGCATCGAAGCCGCCGACCGGGCCGTCAAGCTGCGCGAGATCTGCCGTGCAAGCGCGCGGCGGCATGGTTTCCGGGCCAGCTTCTCGCCGGTGATCGAGGCCGGCGCGATCGGCAACGGGGTCCACATCCATTTCAGCCTGTTCGACGCCGACGGCCGGCCGGTCAGCCACGATCCCGCCGCACCGGGCGGCTTGTCGGCGCGGGCGGGATCCTTCGCCGCCGGCGTGCTGCGCCATGTCCGCGCGCTCTGTGCGGTGACCGCGCCCAGCGTGATCTCCTACCAGCGGCTCCAGCCGCACTCCTGGTCGGCCTACTGGGGCTATCTGGGCTTGCGCGACCGCGAAGCGCTGCTGCGGATCTGCCCGACGCCGGAGGCGACCGATATCGACCCGGCGCCGCGCTTCAACCTGGAATACCGCGCCGCCGACGCCGCGGCGAGCCCCTATCTCCAGCTCGGCATGCTGGTGTTCGCCGGGCTGCAGGGGCTGAAGGAGGGGTTGCCGCCGCCGCCGGTGGTCGAGAGCGACCCCGAGGCGCTCGGCGCGGATGGCCGTCGCGAGCGCGGCATTGTCGACCTGCCGCGGACGCTCACCGAGGCGCTCGATGCGCTTGCCGCCGACGAGACTGCCAGGGGCTGGCTCGGGCCGATGCTGGCGGACGCCTATCTCATGCACAAGCGCGGGGAGGCCGAGACGGTGGAAGGCATCGCCGCCGACGATCTCTATCGCCTCTATGCCGAGGCCTATTGAGGTGGCGGAGCGAGGAGGTCACGAGATGTCGATCGAGTCCCCCCGGATCCCGCGCCTGCTGGCCGAGCACGACCCGGCGCCGGTCGGGTTCGTCGGCCGCGACGGGCAGTCGCCCTTCGTGGTGATCTGCGACCACGCCGGCAACGCCGTTCCCGCCGCGCTGGCGAATCTCGGCCTGCCCCCGGAGGAACTGGCCCGTCACATCGCCATCGACATCGGGGCGCTGGCGGTGGCCGAGCGGATGGCTGCCCATCTCGAGGCGCCGCTCGTCTTCCAGCGCTACTCCCGCCTCGTGGTCGACTGCAACCGGCTGCCGACGGCCCATGATTCGATCGCGGCGGTCGCCGACGGCACCTCGGTGCCGGGCAACGCCGATCTCGACGCCGCCAGCCGGGAAGCGCGCCTGGCGGCCCTGCATGCGCCCTACCACCGGCAGATCGCCGCCCTCCTCGACGCGCGCGCCGCGCGCGGGCAGCCGACCTTCCTGGTCAGCATGCACAGCTTCGCCCCCGAGCTTCGGCTGCGGCCCACGGACCGGCCCTGGGACGTCGGGCTGTGCTGGCATCGCGACGTCCGCCTCAGCCGGCTGCTGGTCGAGGGCCTGGCCGACGAGGCGGGCCTGCGGATCGGCGAGAACCAGCCCTATTCCGTCGACATGGAAAACGACTATTCGATCCCGGTCCACGGCGAGGGGCGCGGGTTGCCCTATGTGGAGTTCGAGGTCCGCCAGGACCATCTGGCGACGGCCGGCGACGCCGAAATCTGGGCCGAGCGGCTGTCGCGGGTGCTGCTCCGGGCCGCGTCCCGGTTCGACCACGGCGGCGGCTGAGATGGCGCCGGCACGACACGCGCCGGTCGAGCCGAGGCGCACCGCGCTGCTGCTGATCGACGTCCAGAAGGGGATCTTCCACCCGGGTGCCGCGACGACGCGCCCCTATTTCCACCACTCCGCGGCCACCGTCGCGGTGCCGAACATGGCGCGCCTGCTGGCGGCGTCGCGCGCTGCCGGGGCCGAGGTCATCTTCACCGTCATCGCCAGCCTGACCCGCGACGGCCGCGACCGCAGCCTCGACTACAAGCAGACCGGCTTCCACTTCGCGCCCGGCAGCCCCGAGACCGCGGTCTGCGACGAGGTCGCGCCCGGCCCGGACGAGATCGTGCTGCCGAAAACCTCGTCCAGCCTGTTCAACTCCACCGTCTTCGAATACCTGCTGCGCAACATCGGCCTCGACACGGTGATCGTCACCGGCTTCCTCACCGACCAGTGCGTCGACCACAGCGTGCGCGACGGCGCGGACCGCGGCTTCCGCATGATCTGCGCCACCGATGCGTGCGCCACCGACAGCCGTGAGCGGCACGAGACTGCGCTGGCCGCCTTCCGTGGCTATTGCCGGCAGGCGACCACCGAGGACCTGCTGGCCGAACTCCGCACAGGCTGACCACGCCGGTGTCGAGTCGCGACGCGGCGTCGCCAGGTCACGGCGCCACACCCCAGGGCCGGGCGTCGGGGATCGAGCCCTCCCAGGCGACCGACTCGATCCGCCACTCGTCGTTGGACAGGCGGATCAGGCGCACCGACAGGTGCCCGGGCTCCGCATCGGTGGCGATCTCGGCAACCGCCCGCCCGCCGTCGAC
>JBHJOG010000070.1:0-8772 GCA_050329975.1 Alphaproteobacteria bacterium
AGATGGCCGGGACAAGCCCGGCCATGACGTGCGGAGGGGGCGATGTCAGATGTTCACCGCATTGGCGAAGAACTGCGCCCGGATCAGGTCCATGTCGACCTCGGCCATGTCCTCGGTCAACTGGTAGCCGGCCGCGTCGGCGGCCACCTTGTCGGCGTCGAAGGTGTTGGCGCCGGCGATCAGGTCGTTGTTGACCACCCTGTCGATGTCCACGTCGACCGTGGTCTGGCCGAGCGCGTGGGTGGCGTCGAAGAAGGCGGTCCAGCGCGCAGGATCGTGCCAGCCCCAGCCTTCGCGCTCCTCGAAATTGCCGCGGAACACGTTGGCCAGCTGCATCATCGATTCGATGCCGAAGCGCGGGCCCAGGCTGCTCTTCACGATCGGGAACTGCTTGAACACGATGTCGGTCGCCGCCGCCGGGTTCTGATGGCCGAATTCCAGGCCCATCGCCCAGCCGCGCAGATAGTCCTCGATCAGCTGCCGCTGGTCCGGGTCTTCCATGTCGGACTGGCGGACGACGAAGGAGTTGGCCGGGAACGGCGAAGATTCCAGCCCGAGCCAGTAGTCGAACTGCAGGCCCTTGCCCTGCCAGTCGGCGCGCAGGCCTTCCCAGGCCAGCGCCGCGTCGCCCTCGCCGCGGGCGAGCAGGGTGCCCCAGGCCGGCCAGCCGGCCTCGACATAGGTCACCTTGCTGACGTCGACACCGACGGCATAGAGGATCGGGTCGGCGATCGACTGCCAGGCGGCGCTGCCCAGCAGGACGGTCTTGCCTTCCAGGCCCTTCAGGTCGGCCATGCCCTCGCCGGGCCTGAAGGCGAAGTCGAACACGTCGACCGCGCCCATGTTGAAGACCGAGACCAGGTCGAGGCCGTTCTCGATCGCGAAGGAGAACACGCCCGGCGACGGGAAGCCCATGTCGGCCTGGCCCTGGTCGACGAATTTGACGGTGGCGGTGCCGTCGGAGGGGCCCGGCTCCATCACCGTCTCGATGTCGCCGAAATAGCCGAACTCCCTGGCCACCCAATAGGGGTAGTCGTCGAGCACTTCCAGGGTGCCGCGCGGGGAGATCCAGGTGAACGGGCCGCGGGCGGCATGCGCCATGCGGGAGGCGCCGCCCAGCGCGGTCGCGCTGACCACGCCGGCCGCCGACACCTGCAGGAATGTGCGCCGGCTCCAAGGGCCAGCGGCGCGCTGGCGGATCGCATCGGTCATCGAGTCTCTCCCTCCACTCTCACGAAAGCCGTCTCCGGCCGGTCAGCCTGCGGGCGGTGCGCCGGCACTCACGACTGCCAGCTTGTCAGTTTCTTGCCCAGCAGGAAGAAGCCCACGTAGATCCCGATGCCGATCACCGCCAGGATCAGGATCACGGCGAAGAATTGCGGCGTCTGGAAGTTGGCGTTGAACACGGTCAGCCGGTTGCCCAGCCCGAACCCGCCGCCGACCATCTCGGCGCCGACCGCCGTCAGCAGTCCGAAGATCGCACCGATCATCAGCCCGACGATGATCATCGGCATCGCCATCGGGATCCGGATCTTGACGAAGATCTGCATCGTGCTGGCACCGAACGAACGGGCGAGCGCGATCTTGGCGAGGTCCGTCCGGCGGAAGCCGGTGGCGGCGTTGATCATCACCATTGGCCCGGAGGCCAGTGCTACCACCACGATCCGCGGCCCGTAGCCGAAGCCCATATTGTACATCAGCAGCGGGACGAGCGCGAGCATGGGCGTGGTGATCAGCACCAGGATATAGGGCGCGATGATCTTCTCGGCGAAGGGGAACTGCGTGATCACCGCCGCCAGGATCAGGCCGACCGAGGCGCCGATCGAATAGCCGCAGCCCAGTTCGAACAGCGTGTCGAGCAGGTGCGGCCAGATCAGGCCGAAATCGTTGACCAGGGCGGCGACCATCTCGCTCGGCCGGGGCAGCACATATTGCTCCACCTCGAACGCCCAGATCATCAGTTCGGCCCCGCCGATGATCACCACCGCGACCAGGGCGATGGCGGCGATCTCGAGCGCGGTGCGTGCGCCGGTGCCGCTGGTCAGCGCCGACCAGTTGGTGACGTCGACGCTGTGGTCGAGCGCGTCCTCCTGCTTGCCGAACTTGGGGATCTCGTCCTTGAGCAGGTTGTCAGCCATGGGCGCGCACCGTCCGCTGCGTGGATCCGTCGGGCGAAGCTGGCTGGGCCCCCGGCGCGACGTTGCCGTGGATCTCGGCCTTGATCTCGTTGGTCATGTCGAAGAAGTCGCGGTCGGCCATCATCTCCAGCGTGCGCGGCCGAGGGTAGGGCACCTCGAAGGTGCGCGCCAGCCGGCCGGGACGCCGGGACATCACGAAGATCCGGTCGGACAGGAAGGCGGCTTCGGCGATGTTATGGGTGATGAAGACGATGGTCTTCCGGGTTTCGAGCCAGATCTGCTCGACCATCATGTTCATCTCGTCGCGGGTGAAGGCGTCGAGCGCGCCGAACGGCTCGTCCATCAGCAGCACCGACGGGTCGAAGGAAAGCGCACGCACGATCGCGGCGCGCTGCTGCATGCCGCCGGACAGCTCGCGGGGGAACTTGTGCTCGAAGCCGGCCAGCCCGACCCGCTCGAGCAGGTGGGCGATCCAGGCGCTGTCGGGGCGCTTGCGCTTGATCTCGAACGGCAGGTGGATGTTGCGGATCAGGCTGCGCCAGGGCAGCAGGTTGGCCTCCTGGAACACCATGCCGATCTGCGGGTGCGGGCCGTCGACCACCTCGCCGTCGAGCTTCACCACGCCTGAGGACAGGCTGTGCAGGCCGGCCATCGACCACAGCAGGGTGGTCTTGCCGCAGCCGCTGGGACCGACGACGCAGACGAACTCGCCGTCGCGCACGTCGATCGAGAAATTGTCGAGCGCGTGCAGCGGACCGGACTTGGTGTCGTAGAACTTGCTCGCGCCCTCGACCGCCAGCTTGGGCCGCTTGTCTGAACCGTCAGCTCGCATCCGCGCCCGCGCCCTCCCCCGGTCGAAACGATTCAAGTATCAGCCGATCGGTTTCCCCCGATCAATCGCTATCTTCGCTTCCGGCCGGAAACGACCCGGGCCGGTCCACCATGCCTTAGTTCGCCGCGGCCCGCACGTGTAGGATCGAGTCGCTGTCTGCTGCCGAGGATTGCCATGAGTCGCCGGTTGAGGTGTCTGTGTATGATCGGACTGCTGCTGTCGGCCCTGGCATGGTCGCCGGCCGGCGCCGGCGAGCGCATCGACCTGTGGGAGAATGCGCAAGGCCCGCAGTTGCGCGGCGCCAACCTGCATCAGCGGCGGGTCTTCCCCGACCTCGACGGGGCCGACTTCCTGGGCGCCGGTCCGTTCGGACCGCCGGTGGAACAGGCCGATCTCGACCGTCTGGCGCAGGCCGGCGCCAACCTGGTCGTGCTGTCGCATTCCGGCATCTTCGGCGACTTGCCGCCCTACCGCCTCGACCAGGCCGCGCTGGCCAACCTGGACCGGCTGGTCGGCATGGCGGCGGCGGCCGACCTCTTCGTCGTCATCGCCCTGCGCTCGGGACCCGGCCGCAGCGACTTCGCGATCCTGCCCGACGGGGCGGGCGAGTGGTACGACCCGAGCTACCTGAATACAGCGATCTGGGGCGACCTGGAGGCGCAGCAGGCCTGGAGCGCCATGTGGCGCGTGGTCGCCAAGCATTTCCGCGGCCATCGCGCTGTCGTCGGCTACGAGTTGATGGTCGAGCCCAACTCAAACCACATCGGAGCGGATGCGGCGGATGGGGCGCCCGAGCTCTGGGATCCCGCCGCGTTCGAGGCGGCGCATGCCGGCTCGTCCTATGACTGGAACCGGCTGTACCCGCAGATCCTGGCGGCGGTCCGCGAGGTCGATCCGGACATGCCGGTCCTGATCGGCGGCAATGGCTACAGCGGCGCCGAATGGCTGCCCCATGTCGCGGTGGGCCCCGATCCGCGCGTCGTCTACGTCGCCCACATTTATGGACCGTTCGACTATACCCACCAGGAGCCGGGCGCCCGCATTGCCTATCCCGGTTCGATCGACCTGGACTGGGACGGGCGCGAGGATCCCTTCGCGGCCGACGCGCTCGAGACCATGCTCGCCCCGGTCGACGAGTTTCTCGTACGGCAGGGCCCGCCGGTCGCGGTCACCGAATTCGGGGCGGTGCGCTGGGCGCCCGGCGTCGCGCATTTCCTGGCCGACCGCATTGCGGGCTTCGAGCGCCGCGGGATCAACTGGGCGATCTGGGGCTGGCCGGTTGCCTGGCCGCCGATGGGCGCCGGCGACAATGCCTTCAGCCTGTCCTTTGGCGCCGATCCGTCGGCCACCGGCCCGGCCGCTACCGGGCCGTCGGCAGAGGCGCCCGGCCTCGCCATCCTGCTCGAGTCCTGGTCGCGTAACGTGCTGCGGCCATCCGACAGGCCCTTCTGACCGTCGTGGCGGCGGCACCTTGCCGGGCGGCCGGCCAGCCCCATTAGAGTCAAAGCGGCGTACCACATGAGGCGGCTGTGGCATGCTTCCCACCGTCGGCAAGAGGGAGCCTGATCGATGGACGCATTGGCACATTTCCACTCGTTCGCCCGCTACAACGCCTGGGCCAATCGGCAACTTTACGAGGCCTGCGCGTGCCTGGCTCCCGAAGAGCTCTATGCGCCGCGCGCCGCGTTCTTCGGCTCCATCCACCGCACGCTCAATCACATCCTCGTCGGCGACCGGCTGTGGCAGGCGCGTCTGGATGCCGCCGAATCCGCGATCAAGAGCCTCGACGAACTGCTGTACGAGGATTTCACCGACCTGCGCCAGGCGCGGACGGCGGAAGACGCGGCGATCATCGCCCGGGTCGACGCGCTGGACGCCCACGACCTCAACCGGGAGATCAACTATGTGAGCATCTCGATGGGCCCGCAGCATTCGCGGGTCCACGAGATCCTGTCCCATATGTTCAATCACCAGACCCACCACCGCGGCCAGGTCCACGCCTGCCTCAGCGGCACGGTCGTCAAACCGCCGTCGCTGGACCTGATCTATTTCCTGCGGGCGGGCTGAGCCTCAGCTGACGTTGCACGTACGGCTGATTTCCTGGTAGGCGGCGCTGAATCCGCGCAGCGAGAAGGTGTCGCGGGTTGCCCCGCCGCCCGCCGCACTGGCGGTGACCACCAGCTCGATGCCGCGGATCATGGCATTGACCATCTCGCGGTCCTTGCCGTCATAGGGCCACGCCAGCTCGGTGCCCCAGGTCTTCAGCTCGAACTGGTTCGCCCCGATCACGGCGCTGATCGCGGCATCGTCGTTGGCGTCGAATCCGAACTTCACGCTGACCACGCCGGTCTCGTTCCGCCACGGCCGGTGGGTGATGTAGACACGGGACGTGTCGCTGCCCGGGCCGCTGTGGCTCTTGGCGTCGCTGACCATGAAGCAGGTCTGGCCGGTTCCGCCCTGGCCGTCCTGTTCCTGGTACTGGTAGGCGGTCCAGTCCGTGAAGGTCTCGATATATTCCTGGGCGGATGCGGAAACGGCGGCGAGGCCTGCTCCGGCCAGGCCGGCGGCAGCGATCAGCAGGGCTCCAACGGTCATGCGCGGCATGGCGGCGTTTCTCTCCATCGACAATGTGGCTGGCGCGCGCCAGGGCGCCGGAAATACAGCGGGGCGACCATATCGCGCCTCAACCGGATTCGGCAAACCCTGCCGCAGTCGCCGGCATCCAGAGGATCGGGGAGATTCGGGCGACAGTGAGGCAACCGTCCGGTTGCCGGCGCCGCGGCCGGATGTCAGTCGCCTTGCTTGTCTACCGGCTTGGTCTCCCGGGTCCGGCGGCGCTGCTTGCGGACCCACAGCGGCTCGCCGAAAGCGTGGACCGGGGCCGGCTCGGTCGGACCGCCGGGGCTGACCGGACGCGGCGCGAAGCGGCTCATCGAGAGCATCCGGTCGTACATCACGATGGCGCCGGCGAGCCCGACGTTGATGCTGAAGCGGGTCGGAATCCGCACCACGTGGTCGCACAGCGCGGACAGCTCCGCCGAAAGCCCGCGGCGCTCGGAGCCGAAGACGTAGGCGGCCGCGCGTGGATGGTGGAAGCTCGGCAGCTCGATCGCGTCTTCGGCGAACTCGATCCCGACCAGCCGGCACTCCTTCGGCAGCCGCAGGGCGCCGACATCGGCGAACTCGAACAGCGGCAGTTCATGGATGCCGTTCGAGGTGTCGGACTTGGCGCCCTTCGAGCGGTCGTAGCCGGCGGCGACGGTGAAGAAGAAGCTGCCGCCGAAAGCGTGGGTGGTGCGCATCAGCGCGCCGACATTCATCGCCTTGCTGATGCCTTCGGCCCCGATTCCGAAATAGCCGCGCATGTCGGTGACACTTGCACCGGGCAGCGCGCCATAGCAAGGTCCGCGCGCTCCGTACCTGGTCTGGATTCCGCATGCCCCATGATCACGCGCCGGCCCCGTCCGGCGTCGTTCCCCTGGTCGAGGTCACTCGCGGCCGCATCGTGGAGAGCCGCCATTTCGGCGTGGCCGCGGTGGTCGACGCGGGCGGGCATGTGGTCGCCGCCTGGGGCGACGTGGAGCAGCCGGTCTATCCCCGGTCGTCGATCAAGATGATCCAGGCGCTGCCGATGCTGGAGACCGGCGCGGCCGACGCCTTCGCGCTGACCGACGCGGAGGTGGCGATCGCCTGCGCCTCGCACAGCGGGTCGGACGCGCATCTGGCGGTCGTCGCCGGCATGCTCGGCCGGATCGGGCTCGACGAGCAGGCGCTGGCCTGCGGCCCGCGGCGGCCGGGCGACGAACGGGAACAGGCTGCGCTGGCGCGGGCCGGCGCTGCGCCGCGGCGGATCCACAACTGCTGCTCCGGCAAGCATGCAGGCATGCTGCTGACCGCCCGCCACATCGGCGCGCCCACCGACGGCTACCAGCGGCCCGACCATCCGGTGCAGCAACGGGTGGTGGGCGCGATGGAACAGATGACCGGCCTCGACCTGTTCGCCGCCCCGCGCTCGGCCGACGGCTGCAGCCTGCCGATCTGGGCGCTGCCGCTCGGCAACCTGGCGCTGGCGATGGCCCGGATCGCCGACCCGCACGACCAGCCGGACCGCCGCCAGCAGGCGATCACGCGGCTGTGGCAGGCGCAGGCTGCGGCGCCGGAGATGGTGGACGGCGCCGGCGGCTTCGTCACCGAGACGATCCGGCTGGCCGCAGGCGGCATCCTGGTCAAGAACGGTGCGGAAGGCGTCCAGGTCGGGGTGATCCGCGCGGCGGGCCTCGGGTTGGCGGTGAAGGTCGCCGATGGCGCCGACCGGGCCGCGCAGGTGGCGATGGCGGCCCTGCTGCTGCGCTTCGCCGAGCCCGGCGGCGCGCTGCGCGACCACCTGGAGCGGGCAGCCGGTCCGGCGGTGAAGACCTTCGCCGGCGAGGCGGTCGGCGAGATCCGGCCGGCCCCGGACTGGCTGGCGGGTGGGGTCTCCGCATGAACCAGGGCGGTACCAGCCAGGGCAGGGGATTGAGCCCGCGGGTCCTGAAGGGGCTGGAGCGCGACGGGCTGGCGGTGACGGTCGAGCGCGACGGCTCGCTGGCGCTGGCGGCGCATGGCGAGCTGGCCCGGCGCGGCGTCGACGACGTCCGCGCGATGATGGACCTGATCGCCCCGCGCGCCGACGCGCCGGTCAAGGTGCGGATCGAGCTGCTGAAGCGGCTGCTCGGCGAGTTGCCGACCACCAACCGGCTGCGCCGGCGCAGCGTCACCGCCGACCATTTCACCAGCGACGAGGCGTTGGCCGCCACCTTCCTCGGCCCGCCCGAATCGCGCTGGCGGCTGGAGACCCTGAGCGCGCGCCTGCGCCGGGACGGCTTCGCCATCACCGGGCTCGACCCGGCGGCCGCCTATACCCTGCCGCCGTTCGCCGATGCCGGCCTGCAGGCGGCGGTGGACACGCTGACCCCGGAGGCGCGGTGCCGCTTCGCCGAACTGTTCCACGGCGGCGACGATCCGATCCGGTTGACCGCGCAGGCGCGCGACTTCGAGCTTCCGCTGTGGCCCGACGCCGGCGACCCGGACGCCGCCGGCCGCGACGCGCTGGTCGCGGCCCAGTACGAGGATTTCCCCTATCCGGAGCGCGATCCGCAAGCCGAGCCGGAGACGATCGAAATCCTGTTCCCCAGCAACCTGGCCGAGATCAACCATTATGTCTTCGGCGGGCGGCGCGACTTCACCCGGCCGTTCCGGGTCCTGGTCGCCGGCGGTGGCACCGGGGACGCGACCGTTATGCTCGCCCAGCAGATGGCCGACTGGGGCGTGCCCGGCGAGGTGGTCTATCTCGACCTGTCGGCGGCCAGCCGGGCGGTGGCCGAGGCGCGGGTGGCAAAGCGCGGACTGGCGAACGTGCGGTTCGAGACCGGCTCGCTGCTGGACCTGCCGGGGCTGGCGCTCGGCCCGTTCGACTACATCGACTGCTGCGGGGTGCTGCACCACCTGGAGGCGCCAGCCGACGGCCTGCGCATCCTGGTCGAGGCGCTGCAGCCGGAGGGCGGTATCGGGATGATGCTGTACGGCGAGATCGGGCGGGTCGGCATCTACGACATGCAGGAGATGCTGCGGATGATCGCGCCGGCCGAGACCTGCCCCAGCGAGACCCGGATCGCGCTGGCCCAGGCGCTGGCCGAGGCGCTGCCGGAGTCCAACTGGCTGGTCCGCAACGGGCTGATCGTCGACCACAAGCGCGGCGGCAAGGCGGGCGTGTTCGACCTGTTCCTGCACAGCCGCGACCGCGCCTATCGGGTGCCGGAGATC
>JBHJOG010000071.1:0-31915 GCA_050329975.1 Alphaproteobacteria bacterium
AGGTCGGCCGCGCGCGAGGCCAGGGAGATCAAGCTTTCCAGCGTGGTGCGGAAGGTGGACTCGCCGTCCTGATGCTGCTCGATCCGGACCGCGATCTCGGCCTGCCGCACTTTCAGGTCGCGCGCCTTCGTACTCAGCCTGCGTAATCCTCCGATACGCGACCTTCCCTGGTATCGGCGTCGCCGACTGTTCTGCTCTTCCTGAATCTACTCGAGCCCTAGTCGATCTCCCTCCGGGTAACGGACCCACTCGAAGCTGGCGAGGTCCCGGGGCTCAGGTTTGGCTCAGCGGAACGACGTCGAGATCATGTCGATATCCGCACGCATCTGCGCGAATTCCGCGGCGGCCTGGAGGTCGGTCAGTACCTGTGCGTCCCCGGTCGCAGCCGCCACGCTCGCGCGCACCTGCTGTTCCTGTTCCTTGATCGCGTCGACGCGCAGCGTCAGCCGGTCCAGCCGCGCACTGCGGGTCGAGGACCCTGCCGCGATCGCCTGGGTCAGCTGCCGGTCGTCCTCGATCAGCGCGTCGAGCGCCTCGGGCTCGAGCAGCTTGGGCCGGACCTCCGCATTCAGGGCGGCGTATGCGCAGTCGCGCCACTCCAGCTCATCGGCGCCGAGCTCGGTTTCGCCGAGCATGTCCAGTGCGGCCGCGGGGTCGTAGCCGGTATCCGCCGTGCACGCGCTCAAGGCCGCCGCGAGCGCGGCACGGTCGATCGGCACCGCGACGGCCGAGGCGCCGGCGGACCCGGAATTCGACGGCGTCGGACCGGGCGATTGACAAGCTGCCGCTAGCAGCATGGCGCCGACCATGGGTATGGCGAGGGCAGCCCCGGAGAAAACGCGCGGCCGGCGGTCGGCCGTCGAGCCCCGATGGAATCCATTCATGGCAAGTCCTCCTGCGGTGGCCAGCCGCGGCGGCCGGACCAAGTCGTGCTCGTTGTGCATCGCCGCGCTCATCCTCTTGGTCCGGTCCCGGCCGCTTCGACCGAGCCCGCTCGCTCCATCTCGCGCGCCTCTTGGATGTCGCGTTCGAGGAAGTAGTTGAGGAACGTGCGGATCGCGGCGATCGCGCCGAGCCGGCCGATGTCCTCCCAGGTCGGCGCAACCGCCGTCGCGATGATGTCGGCGGCGAGCTGGAACGTCAGCCCGACCACCAGCCACCGCGCATAGCTATGCCATACCTGGCGTGACTCGTGCCGCTGACCAGGCTTGAACAGCATGACGCGCAACCCGGCGACAAAGCACTGAACCGAGCCGATGGAGATCACCAGCAGCGCCATCGCCTCGATGACCATCTCGACGTGGCCGGTGACGATGGCGAGCCACTCCTCCATCACGGACTCAGGCGCCGGAGGCCGGCCGCACGACGCAGCGGAAGCCGAGGTGGCAGGTGGCGGTGTCGATCTGCTGCGACATCCGCGCCGCAGGCCGGTAGCGACGGCAGTAGCTGGGCGCGCACAGGAACGAGCCGCCCTTCATCACCTTGCGCGGAATCCCGATGCTGTCGCGCGGGTCGACGCTCGCCTCTCGGCTGCCGCCGCGCGGGTTGACCAAGGTGCAGCACGGGCGGGCGATCCTGCCGTGATCCTGGTACCAGTCGTCCGTCCATTCCCAGACGTTGCCGGCCATGTTGTAGAGGCCGTAGCCATTGGGCGGGAAGGCGTTGGCCGGCGCGGTGCGCTCGAAACCGTCCCCGGCCAGGTTCCGCCACGGGAACTCGCCTTGCCAGGTGTTGGCCATGTATTCATCGCCGGGACGGAACTCGTTGCCCCAGACGAACTCGGCGCCGTCAAGGCCGCCGCGGGCGGCGCGCTCCCACTCCGCCTCGGTCGGCAGGTGCTTGCCGGCCCAGCGGGCGTAGGCCTCGACGTCCTCCCAGGCGACGTGGACGACCGGATGGTCCATCAGTTCAACGATGCTGCTGCCGGGGCCGTCGGGGTGGCGCCAGTCGGCACCCGGCGCGTAGCTCCACCATCGATAGGCATCTTCGAGGCCGATGTTTCCAGCCGGCGGCCTGAAGACGACCGAGCTCGGCACCAGAAGCTCGGGCTTCGCCCCCGGATAGGCCGCCGGATCCGCCGGCTTCTCGGCCAGGGTGACGTAGCCCGTCGCCGCGACGAAGCGGGCGAACTCGCGGTTGGTCACCGTCGTGGCGTCGATCCAGAAGCCGTCGACCGTGACCTGATGGGCCGGCGCTTCCTCGGGGTAGTGGCTGTCGGAGCCCATCATGAAGGTGCCGCCCGGTATCCACACCATGCCCGGTGCGGGCGCCGACCGTTCCGTGGAAGCCTCGCGATCGGCCAGGGCGGCAGCGGGCGTCGTCATGGGTCTCTCCTGCCGGCTCGAGTGCGCTGCGGTGCTCAGGGATGGGCTGTGCCGGTCGACGCCAGGGCACCGGCGGAGCGTCGCTTGCTCCAGGCTACGTACGGCAGCGAGAAGACGATCGCGACCAGAAGATAGAGCAGGACCGCCGGCGTGATCGCGGTCTCTTCGGGGAAGGTGGCGACACCGATGGCGATGGCGATGCCCGGGTGCCGGGTCGCGGTGCACAGCGCCAGCACGGTGCGGTCGGCCGGGCGCGGGCCGCCGAGCAGGTGGCCGACCACCAGCCCGATGACGACGAACGCGGCGAAGGCGGCGATGGTGCCGTCGCCGACCAGCCCTTCGATCGCCGGCCAGGCGCTGATCAGCACCGGCACCAGGCAGACGATGAGCAACAGCGTGCCGGCCAGCGAGATCGCCTTCGCCATCCGGTCTGCGAACGCCGGCACGAAATGCCCGACGGCGAGCCCGATCCCCAGCGGGGCGAGGACGGTGGCGACGACGACGAGCGCGACGGCGCCGACCGAGATTCGGGCGTCGACGGCGGAAATCCAGCCGAGCAGGCCGACAGCCAGCGGCACGAACACGATCGCCAGCGTCGCCGCGGTCGCGAGCAGACCGACCGCAAACGAGGGATCGCCCCCCGCCCGCACCGCTTTGGTCGGCAGCACTGGCGGCACCGGCGAGACCGCGAGCGCGATAAGGGCGATGGCGATCGGATGCACGAGTTCGAAGCCGACCCCTCCGGCGATCACAAACAGCGGCATGACGATGAACATGGCGAGCAGCGAACGCGCGAGCAGATTCGGGTTGCGGACCAAGTAGGTGGCGTCGCGCAGGGTCGCGTTCAGGCCCAGGCCCAGGACCATCAGAACGATGCTGAGCTGCAGCCCGAGACGGATGAAGTCGGCGAGCGTCATGGTGCCTGCCCTCCTTGCCGGCATGGACCGATTGCGCTGCAGGACGAAGGTCCGACGGTCAGTGTCGCGGCGATCCGGCACAGTTGGGAGCACGTAACCGTAATTTGCGACCGCGGATGTATGCCGTCCTGCGGGCACCGGCCGGCGCCGATGCCCGCAGGACGGCACGCGCGCATCGCTCAGATGAATCCGAGCAGGAAGGCGAGCACCTCGTCCACGGGTACCACCATCAGCACCCAGGGCGCGAACGGGACCAAGGCGGCGATCAGCAGCGGGATAACGTTGACCCGGATGTCGGCTGCAGGCACTACGCGCATGCTGCGCACCACCTGGAAGCTGCCGCCGAGGTCGGCAAGGGAGCTGACATCGGCGCTGCCGAGGATCGGCTCAGTTGTGCTCGGCTTGCGCTTGATCCACTTTTCATGGAAAAGCCAGGCCAGCTCGTGAGCGAGACCGCCGTACTCGAGCACGCCCTTGGTGCGCACCGCGAGGAGCTTGTCGCAGAATACGTACAGCGGACCGACGAACACCGTCACGACCAGCAGCAGCCACCCGAGCAGCACAAAGCGGTAGTCCTCCAAGCTGGCGGTTTCGGCATGCAGGTCCTGCCCGCCGATTGCGGCCAGGATGACGGCGAATGCGAACACCACCCGGTTGTATGACCGCTGGGCTACGCCGAGGAAGTTCAGACCGCCGGCGTAGTCCGGATGCGTTGCATAGAGCCTCAGGTCCATCCGGGACAGCCGCCACATCAGCCAGCACCAGATGAGGTAGCGCCAAAGGAAGCGCAGCAGGATGAACTGGAAGATCGGCGTGCCGACCAGCAGGTCCCACCAGCCGGCGACGCTGCGCGCGGTTCCGGTGTCGGCGTCGACCACGCGCCAGCCGTCCGCCGCCACCTGCGCGTCCAGCCGCAGCATCGAGCTGCCGGCGAACACGGCGACCAGCATCACACCTTCGGCGACCCAGGAGCTGCGCAGCGCGGCGACGCGACGCAGGATGCCGTCGAACTCAGGGTAGTGCACGCGCCTGACCAGGCCGCCCTCGACGAACTGGCGGACGCAGAGCGCGACGTGAACCTCGGTGAGTCGCTCGGCGGTGACCAGCAGCGGAATGGCGATGAGGAAGCGGGCGTAGGCGGCGAAGTCGAAGAGGAACGGCACCTCTTCCAGTTCGCTCCAGGCGTTGCCCTCGATCGCGGCGAGCACGAGCATCGGCAGCCAGGTCACCGCGGCCAGCAACGCGGCGACCCGCCAAGCGCGGGTGAGGTCCGGCCGCATCAGCCGGGCGCGGACCAGGGCTCGATAGAACGGGCCCCCGGTCAGCAGAGAGAAGTCGGCGCCCGGCCTGCCGTGCGGCGTGGTGCTCAAGGACGCGGACTCCTCTCTTTGCTGTCCTCATTGCATCGGCGGTCGTTGCTGCCGGCACGAGCTGCTGAACCGGCATGCAGCGATGGACCGGTCGAGACCGACTGGACCGCCGCGGCTGGCTAGAACGGGCGAAGACCAGTCCGAAAGCCGCAGCTACTGCCGCGCCATCGCCACCCGCACGCGTTCCTCGGGCGAGATGAAGTGGTCGGCGTCCTCGGAGTCCTTGCCGAGGTCGATCTGCACCCAGTTGATCCTCCCGCTGAACCGGCTGGTGTGGGCGGTGTAGTCGGAGCTGACCGTGGTGCCGGACTCGTATCCGATGTCCGTGGTCTCGTCGGCGGAGAAGATGAAGCCCTGGGTCTGCTCGACCCGGCCCTGGCCGACCGCCTTGCCGTCGCAGTACAGTGTCACGCTGCCGCCCTTGCCCATGCCGCCGCCGTCGTAGGTGAACTCCATGCGCACCTGGGTCTTGCCGGACGGGATCGGCTCGGTGGCCTCGATGCCGAACGACTTGATGCCGAGTACGTTGTAGACGAACTTGGCCTTGCCGCCGTTGGCATAGAGTGTCCAGCCGCCGAACCGCCCGCCCTGCGCGATGATCACGCCCTTGGCGCCGCCGGCGGGCACTTCGAGGTCGGCGGTGACGGCGAACGACTTGTTCTTGATGTTGATGACGCTGTTCTCGGACAGTCGGCCCATGCCGCTGAACAGCAGCTGCGAGTTGCCCTTGACCAGCACCGGCCGGCCGGCCAGGTCGGAGTTGATGCGCTCGATCTGGCGGTCGTCGAGCGGCAGCACGTTGTACTTGACCGCCTCGATCAGCCACAGCCGCTGCAGCTCGTGCAGCTTGTCCGGCATCTCCTTCGACAGGTCGCGGGCCTGCGACCAGTCCTTGGAGCCGTCGTAGAGCTCCCAGATGTCATCGTCGAACGCGGCCATCTTCTGGCCCCCCATCAGCCACGGCGTGCGGTGCTTGGTGACCGCGCTCCAGCCCTTGTGGTAGATGCCGCGGTTGCAGAACATCTCGAAGTACTGGGTCTCGTGCCGCTCCGGCGCCTTCGGGTCGTTGAAGCTGTAGAGCATGCTGGTGCCTTCGTAGGGGCTCTGCTGCACGCCATTGACGCTCACCGGCTCCGGGATGCCTGCCGCCTCCAGCACCGTCGGCGCGACGTCGATGACGTGGCTGAACTGGGTGCGCATGCCGCCCTTGTCCTTGATCCCGTTCGGCCAGTGCACGACGGTGCCGGTGCGGGTACCGCCCCAGTGCGAGGCGACCTGCTTGGTCCACTTGTACGGGGTGTCCATCGCCCACGCCCAGCCGACGGCATAGTGACCATACGAGCCCTCGCCGCCGAACTCGTCCAGCTTCGAGACCAGGAACTCTGGGGTTTCGATCTCCGCCATGCCGTTGAAATTGGCCATTTCGTTGAACGCGCCCTGCAACGTGCCTTCGGATGAGGCTCCGTTGTCGCCGATGATCAGGTACACGAGCGTGTTGTCGAGGATCGGCTCCATCGCGTCGAGGATGCGCCCGACCTGGTGGTCGGTGTGCTCCATGAAGGCGGCGAACACCTCCATCTGCCGCTCCAGCACGGGCTTCAGCTTCGGGTCCATCTCGTCCCAGGCCGGAATCTCGTCGTGACGGGGGGTCAGTTCGGCATCGGAAGGGATGACGCCCAGCTCCTTCTGTCTGGCGAAGGTGATCTCGCGCTGCTTGTCCCAGCCGTGGGCGAACTTGCCCTTGTACTTCTCGATCCACTCCTTCGGGACGTGGTGCGGGGCGTGAACGGCGCCCGGCGCCCAGTAGACGAAGAACGGCTTGTCGCCCATCAGTGCCTTCTGCTGGCGCATCCACGCGATCGCCTTGTCGGCCAGATCCTCGGTCAGGTGATAGCCTTCCGCCGGCGTCTTCGGCGGCTCGATCGGCGTGGTGCCCTCGTAGAGCGCGGGGTCCCACTGGTTGTTCTCGCCGCCGATGAAGCCGTAGAAATACTCGAAGCCGCCGCCGCCGGTCGGCCAAGCGGTGAATGGACCTGCCGCACTGGTCTGCCACACCGGCACCTCATGGCACTTGCCGAACTGCGCCGTCGAATAGCCGTTGAGCTTCAGCGTCAGCGCCAGCGGCGCCTTGGTGTTCGGCAGCACCGAGCTGTAGCCGGGGGCCGAGGTCGCGATCTCGGTGATGCCGCCCATGCCGACCGAATGGTGGTTGCGCCCGGTGAGCAGTGCCTGGCGCGTCGGCGAGCACAGCGCCGTGGTGTGGAACCGGGTGAAGCGCAGCCCGCCGGCGGCAAGCCGCTCGAAGTTGGGGGTGTGGCACGGGCCACCGAACACGCTGGAGGTGCCGAAGCCGACGTCGTCGATCAGGATGACCAGCACGTTCGGCGCGCCCTCGGGGGGACGGATGTCCCGGATCGGCGGGAAGCTGGTGTCCGGGTCCTTCGCGTCGTAGGTGGTCAGCCCGTGATGCTGGACGTCGGGGATGGGCAAAGTGGTGCGCAGCAGGTGGTCGCGAGTGGACATCTTGTTCTCTCCCCGAGATGTGGCAACAGTCAAAGGTTGCGCGTCAGACCAAGCGGAATACAAGTGAGATGAAGGCAGAGATGCCGATCAATGTCAGAAGAGCGCTGACAAGCATCAGAGGTGTCCATCCTGGCTTCTCATGAATGCCGGATATTGTCGCGAATTGTGGATGGAACAGGTATTTCATTACCTGACGATACTGTATCATCGAAATGATGAGACCGATGACACCAGCGGCGATCATCGCGAGGCCGAGGTAGCGTGCCGCCTCCGGATGGGAGGCGGGCAGGGCATCCGGCATGTCGCCGAGCTGCTCGAAGAACTTGACGATCGTGAAGCCGAAGCCGATCAGCGACACCGAGGTGCGTGCCCAGGCCATCAGCGTGCGCTCGAGGCTCAGGCGCGTGCGAAACCAGGAGAAATGGCTGTCCGAGGTCGCGTGGACGACGAACCTGCTGCTGATTTGGGCGGCCTCATCCTGGCTCATTCAGATCCCCTTCGCTCGTCGACCGGCGTTGATCGCCGCCCACCCGCGCACGGTGCCTCCGCGTGGACGGGCGAGGCGCCGTGGTCCGGAACCGGTTGAACCGCGGGCCGGCGTTGATCGCGCAGCCGCCGCCCATTCATGGCCTCCCGGAGCCCGTCCTGGTGTGCGACCCGAGCATCGGCGACGGATTCTCCGTTCAGCCCGAGCCGATGCTGTGCGCGCAGGGCGCCGGCTGGGAGTACGTAGCAGGAGGCACGTAACGGTAAGCTACCCGGCACGGCAGATTTCCTTTTGGGTCATTCCTGCCTTCGCCCGGGGCTCAGGCCGCCGTGGAAGGCGGAGTGGTGACAGCTCTTGCCGCGGCCAGCTCCGCCTGCGTCGGGCCGTCCCCGGCGTGTTGTCCGACGGTCACGATTGGGAAGGCGATCCGAATGCCGTTGTCCTTGAACGCGGCCATGACCCGGCGATAGGCCTCGCGCCGGATGGTGAACTGCTGTCCCGGCTTGGCCGTGAACTTGGCTGTTACGACGGCGGCGAACTCGGTGAGCCGGCCGATGCCCTGCGACTTCAGCGGTTCGATCAGGCTGTCCGAGAGTTCCGCGTCGGCCGCCATTTCGCGGCCGACCTGCTTGATGACCTGCTTTACCTGGGCAATGTCGGTGTCCAGCGGGACGGCGAACTCCAGCTTGTCGATCACCCAATCGCGGCTGTAGTTGGTCAGCGCGTCGATCTGGCCGAACGGCAGGGTGTGCACCGCCCCGCGGTGATGCCTCAGCCGCAGCGAGCGCAGCGACATCCCCTCGACCGTGCCCTTTAGGCTGCCGGTGTCGACGTACTCGCCGATGCGGAAGGCGTCGTCGAGCAGGAAGAAGAAGCCGGAGACGATGTCCTTGACCAGGCTTTGGGCGCCAAAGCCGACAGCAAGCCCGAGCACGCCTGCGCCGGCGAGCAGCGGCCCGATGTCGACGCCGACCGACGACAGCACCGACAGCACGACCATGACGGCGATCGCCGTGATCGCGAAGGCGCGGACGATCGGCAGCAACGTCGCCATCCGCGCCATCGAGGAGGAGGGCGCCGCCGCCTGGGCCGCGACGATCTGCCGGTCCAGCCAGCTCTTCAGCATCAGCCACAGCAGATAGCCGACGACCACGACGACACCGCCCCGCAACACGATGGCCATCAGCGCGGGCAGAAAGCCGTCGCCAGCAGTGGGATCGACGCCCCAGATGCGCGCCACCGCCCACAGCGCCAACACGATCAGCACCACCCGCACAACCCTTCCCATCGACCGTCGTGCGGTTGCCAGGCTGTTCGGCTCCGGCGCCGCGGATGGAAGTCCGATGGCCATCGTCGACGCACTCTGATCGCCGACGCCGGCCTCGTTGGGCAGCAGCCGATCGACCCGGCGCACGACCATCGGCAGTAGGAACACCACCGACAGGCTGGCCAGGGCCTGCAACGCAACGCCGCCCTCGGCCGTCAGTTGCCCGATCGCCCACAGTGCCCAGACCACCAGCAGGCACAGTGTCAGCGTAGCGGTGTAGAGGCTGGCACGATGCCGACCGCTTGATGCCGACGCGTCGACGAAGGTAGCGGCGATCTCGGTGCGGTGGCCCCAGACCAGGGCGATTGCCGTCACGATGACCGCGAGGCTGGTTGTGAGGCGCGACAGGACCACCACGTCCTCCGGCAGTCCGAGGGCGGTGGCCAGGATGACCGGAAGCGCGAAGATCACCGTCACGATGATGAGGATGCGAACGGACTGCCAAACCTGCTCTGCCGCGGTGTCGGACATTGCCAACCAGCGTCCTCCGGCCCGCGTGGGCACCAGGATGAGCCGCACAACGGCTCCCGCCGTGAGCGCGATGCAGACAACCATCAGAATGTTCTGGAGCAGGGCCGGCGCCCGCGGGTTGGCCGGCGCCCACACCAGATAGATGACGATGACGACCGCCGCGAATCCCACGATCCCGATCAGGTCGGCGATCAGGAGCATGAAGGCCTGTCCCCGTCGCGCATCCTGGCCGCTTCGCAGGCGCGTCGCCACCCAGACACGGGCTGCGCCCGCCGCAACCAAAGCAACCAGCACGACCAGCAGGGTGGAGATGACCGCGCGTGTCGGACTACCCGGCAAGCCGCCCGCGGCATCGCGCTCGGCGCTCTGCTGGATGAGCTCGCCAAGCTGCGGGACCGTAGCCAGCACGGCGACCAACCGCTCGCGCGCCCTGGCGAGCAATGGCTGCTCGACCGCCGGCGGCGGTCCGGCAATCAGCGCCAGCGACGACCGCAACGCCTCGCGCGCCTGGGTGTCGTCGAGAACCGAAACGATGGCGTCGATCTGCTCGGCGGAGAGCCCCTCCGGCACCGCACCGAGGATCTCCGCCAGGTTCGTCGCGGCCGCCGGTTCGACCGGCGCTGGCTGGCTGCGCGCGCTGCCAGCCACGCAGGCCAGCATCAGCAGTCCAGCCGCCAGGCCTGCAGCTGTTACCCGGAGCAAGATCGCCTCGCCACCCGCCGAAGGCGTTCGACTGCACAGCCTTTTGATTGAGGAGGCATTCCGGCTCTCCTGTCAGAACGAGATGCCGACGCCGATCATCGGCCCATGGAAGGCGGCGTCCAGCGTCGCACCGCCGTCGAACTCGTGCTCGACCGCCATGTAGCGGTAGCCGGCCCGCACATCCCATGTTTCGTCGAACCGGTAACCGAGCAGCGCTGCCGCCTGCCAGGTGAGGTCGCCGCCCGTCCAACCGCCGATATCCGCCGAGATTCCGCCGAACAGCTCATCGGTGGCGAACGCATTCAGCCGGGCGCCAACAACCGGGTTCACCCAGGTCTCGCTGGACTTGCTCGTCCGGTCGGCGATCGCCGGCCTGGCCGAGACCAGCCTTGTTTCGACCTCCATGGAGAAGAGGCGAGCGCCCGCCAGCAGCTGGAGATCGATGCTTTCGTCGAGGGCGAGCCGGTAGCCGGCGTAGCCGGAGACGATGAGGGAGCCGAACTCGCCTTCGGCCCGCTCGAACAGGATGCCTCGCGGCGTATTGGCGTCCTTGCTGAGGCTGAGGTAGATGGTGTCGGTGAGAAAGCCGTAGGGACCGTAGTCGCCTTCCAAGGTCCCGAGGACGCCGAAGTCCAGGACGTCGACGATGTCGGAGAAGCTGGTCTCGAAGCTGGCCGAGGCATCCCCGGCCTCCACGTCTCCCGAGACTGCGCTAGCCCAGACATAGGGCGTGAACCGAAACGACCATTCCGCGTTCTGCGCGCGCGCAGAACCGGCGCTGGCGGCAACCGACAGCACGACTGCGGTCACCCGCCCCATCGGGGCGAGGGCCGATCGAAGTGCGACCGGCTGTCCCTCGGCCGAGGCAGAGCCGGTTGACCAGATCCGACCTAACCAACTTCGCTGCATCGATCCCTCCCCAACCGGGCCCATCGGCGCTTGTGCCTCATTTCGGAAACAACAGCGTGAAGGTCAGGCGGAAGCCCACGCCGTCGGGCCCCCCCTCCGAACTGGCCGCCCAGTAGCGGGCGCCGGCCCCGATGCTGACCGCCTGCCCTTCGATCCGGGTCAGCTTGGAGACCGCGAAGTTGATCGGGACCGACCATTCGCTCTCGTCCCAGTTGTAGGTGGTCTCGGTGTTCAGATTGAGGGTCCAGGCATCCTGCGTGGTGTAGGAGAGGAACGGCTGGACGAAGGTGGCGTTGATGTCGGCGCGGTTCCCGTCGCCGGCGAACGACCACAGGTGGTTGGCGAGCGCGCCATAGGTCCAGCCGCTGTCCTGGCGCAGCACGACCGCGGTCGGTCCCGCCGCCCATTTCTCGCCGCCGAGCAGGTCGTCCGTCGCAGTCGGAAGCAGGACCACCGGCCCGGCGCCCCAGATCCAGCCGCCGGACGTCGGCTCAACCGGCGAGAGGAAGGCGCTTTGCAGGGTGTCACCGAGGCCGTACTGGCTGCCGGCTCCCGGAGCGATATCGTTCTGATAGGTGAGCGGCACGATGGTGCGCGAGATCAGGTTCCAGTCGCCGCTGAAACGGATCGGGACCACCGGTTGTACGTTCAGGCGCCAGACGTGGCCGGCGTCGGCGCCGAAGCCGCGGTCGTAGTTGAGTTGCAGCGGCACGCTGATCAGCGCCGCTACCGGATTGGACAGCGTTTGCGCCAGCTCCGCGTCGCCCTCGCCGGCCGTCTGCGCCGTGACCGGAAGAGCTGTCGCGACAACGGCGAACAGGCCGGCTGCCAGCGTCACGCAACCTCCTGTCCGGACCGCGGGAGTTTCGGCCATGGTCAGCTCCATTCGCCGCGTACCGCGGGTGAGACTTCGGCTTCGGCCCGACGGCTGCAGGCCCCAGTTCACCGCGCGGGGGAGGCCATCGGTAGGCTGTTACTGTAGTTTACCCGCGCTGGCGGGCGCGGCCTCGGGGCCATGGCGTCCAAGTGCATCCAGGATCTCGTGCTCGAGGCCATCGACGAGCGCGCGGTACTCGACTTGCCTCTCCTCGGACAGCTCTCCGCTCATGGCCTCCCAGTGCCGCAAGGCTGCGGCGGCAACCGCATAGTCATCGCAAATCGCGCGAAAACCGATATTCGACACCATCAGCCTGCGGATCAACGCAGCATGCTCGGGAAACCGCTCCAGCACGACAGTTGCGGCCGCGGCTGTCACTCGCTCCATCCTCCAATTGCAACCGGAGCGGGCAACCCCTCCGGCAGCAGCATGTCGCGGGACGTTAGTCCCGGCGCGGGAGGTCGGGTGAGAACGTTACGGTAGCGTTCCCGACGGCTTGAAGTTGCAGGCGGCGTCAGGAGGTCCCGCATTGTCGGGCTACCAGCCTGCAGGCTACGTACAGCTTTACTGCGTGCATGAGCGGTGGCGTCGGCGTATACTGTAGTCGGCTAGATTGCAGTGCATGAACTACGAAGTCCGCGGCATTTACGTAGCGCTGTGTAGAACTACCAGGAGCGGTCTCGAGGATGCCATCGCGGGCTGAATGGCGTGATGGGGGACTCCAGGAATCGGTCGTCACCCCGGCGCCGTCTGAAATTCTTGCTGAGGTCGATCGGATACTTGCCAGCCCCGATTTCGACGCCTCCCAGCGGAATCGCGAGTTCCTGCGCTACGTCGTCGACGAGGTGCTCGCCGGCCGGGGCGACAGGATCAAGGCCTATGCCATCGCTGTCGCCGTGTTCAATCGGGACGACGGGTTCGATCCGCAGGCCGACCCGATCGTGCGGATCGAGGCCAGCCGCCTCCGGCGTAGCCTAGAGCGATACCACCTGCTGGCGGGGCAGGGCCATCGGGTCAGGATCGACATCCCGAAGGGAGGCTACATCCCCACCTTCGCCTACTGCGGAAGTGAGATCGTTCGGACCGAGGAGGTCGCCCACTCGGCCCCGCCTCCACCGACAGCGGGGCCTCCAGAGACGCCGCTGTCGGTTGCAGCGGACCCGATGGTCCAATCGGTCCGCTCGCCGAAGGAGCGGATCCTCGCAGGGGGTACCGCGGCGCTTGGGATGGCGATCTTGCTGCTGGCGGGCGCACTGCTGCTGAGCGTTCATTTGATCCCATCGACGGGCGACAGTGGCAAGTTCGCTCCGGCGACGCCGGAGAGCGTGCCATCCAGGCCATCGATCCTGGTGCTGCCGTTCGACAACCTGGCAATCGAGCCCGACGACGACTTCCTGGAACGCGGTCTCGCGGAGGCCGTGCTCCAGAACCTGCTGCGGTTCAGCGAGGTGCGGGTGTTCGATCATCAGGGCGGCGGTGCGGCCTCGGACGCGTTCGCGCTCGCCCACGAGCTCGGCGCGGACTATCTGGTGGACGGCACGGTGCGCGTCAGCGGCAACGCCATCCGCGTCACCGCGCGCCTGGTCAGTGTCTCCTCGGGCGCCAGCATCTGGGGCAAGACCTTCGACATGGGTTACGATATCGACGGCCTCTTTGCGATCGAGGACGAGATCGCCGCCCAGGTCGCCACCTCCGTTGCCCAGCCCTATGGCGTCATCTACCAGGACCTGATGGCACGCCTGGTCCGCTCCAGCCCCGACTCCGTCGCCGCCTATCGTTGTATTCTGCAGACATATGACTATCGGGCCCAGTTGTCGAAGGAAGGCCACGCCGAAACCCGAAGCTGCCTCGAGCAGGCGGTGGAGATCGACCCCTCCTATGCCGACGCCTGGGCCGCGCTCGCCCTGATACATGTCGACGAGGAGCGGTTCGACTTCAATCGCCCGGTGGATGCCGGGGCTCCCCTCGATGACGCTCTGGCGGCCGCCCTACAGGCGGTCAAGCTGAATCCGGGAAGCGCCCTTGCCCACCACGCCCTGTCCGAAGTGCTGTTCTTTCGCGGCGAGATTGAAGCGTCCTTCGCCGAGTCCGAGCGGTCGCTGGAGCTCAACCCGAACAATGCCGATGCGATGGCCATCTACGGCCTGCGCCTGACCATGACTGGTAGCCAGGAGCGCGGTATGGCGCTGGTAAATCAGGCTCTCGAGCTGAATCCGTCGCCTCCTGGCTGGTACTTCTTCGCCTCCAGCCTGCAGCATCTCAGTGCGGGCGAATATCGTGAGGCCCTCGACGAGGCGTTGCAAATCGACATGCCGGAATTCTTCCTGCAGCCTGTGCTGGTCAGTGCGCTCTATGGCCACCTGGAGCAAGGCGAAGAAGCCCAGGCTGCCCTTGCCCGGATACGCATGCTCAATCCGCGCTTCATCGACTGCCCGAAGACCCTGCTCGAGAGCCGTAACCTGGAACCGGCGCTGGTCGACGCGCTCCTCGTCGGCTTGGCCAAGGGTGGGCTCCTGCTGAGAGACGAGACGGCGATTCCCGACTGCGTCAGCTGACCGGCCGATCCCCCGCCGCCTACTGTTCCTGCTGCTGCCGCAGCAATTCCTGCTCCCGCAGCCGCTCGAGGATCGGCGGTGCCTTCCTCCACTCATAGCCCTGGCGGCCAAGCTGGTAGCCGTAGTCATAGAGGGCATTCATGTAGATCGGGTCGAAGTCGTCCGCGTGCGGGGTATCGAAATCGCTGCCGATGAAGGCGAGGTTGAAGTCGACGTTGTCACGCTGCGAGATGAAGTAGATCCGGGCGATATCGTTGATGCCGCTCGAGTGGATCATGGTCGATATCGCGCGACCGGCAATGCTGAGCGTTCTCGGCTCCACGTCCGCCCACTGCGGGTCATGCCTCGCGTTGAAGATCAGATAGGCGCTGCGCTCGCGTTGGGCCTGTTGCCGGAGATCGATCTCGGCCGGATAGACGAACAGCTGGGCGATCGCGCCGCCGTCGACGTGCAACTCCTGATACGTCTCCCCGTCCAGTTCGACGTCGATCAGCACGGGCTGGAACATGCCGGGCACGGCGGACGAGGCGCGCAGGATCTTGTGGATGAGATCCAGCGCCCCCGGATGGCCGCTGGCTGCGATGGCGCCGATGTTCCAGATGACCGGCACCTGCGCATCGAGCTGGGTGGTGCCGATCAGGAGCAGCCGCCCGCCTTCATAGGCGCTCGCGAGATCGGCCATCATCTGCTCGTCGACGCGTTCCGAGATCAGCGCAAAGAGCGGCGAGGTATCCGCCATGGCGTCGCCGTATATCGCGCCGATCAGGCTGCGTTGCTCGAAAATATCTTCGGGCCCGATTGTGGTATAGACCTCGCTCAACAGGTCGTCGTACTCGGCGCCGAGATAGGCGTAGGGCGCGATCAGCGCCCCGGTGCTCACCCCGGTGACGATCTGGAACTCGGGGCGGTTGCCGTACTCGCTCCAGCCGACCAGCAACCCAGCGCCGAAGGCGCCGTCGTCGCCGCCGCCGGAAACGGCGAGGAACTGCACTGGGGGCAGGGTTTCAGGCTGCGGGCCGCCCGGCTCCATCAGTCCATCCGCCACCAGCCGGCGGATGGCGGCCTGTGTGCCCTCGGCGAGCATCGCTTCCGAGTTCCCCAGAAAGAACCGGGCATTCGGGATGCCCAGCGGCAATGCCCTCGTTGTGTCCGCGGAAGGGACCGGCGGCGCGAGCCGCACCGGTGTGGCGCAGGCCGCGACGAGCGCCATGGCGGCAGCGGTCACGATCAGCCCCAGAACGCGCACGCCGGCACTGCGAAGGCTGGAATGCTTTGCCAGGGGAGACACGTGACCCGGCGCCTCAGCGTCCTCGTTGCCACCCACGCCCCGGTGGAGGAATCCGTCACCGCGCGGATCACGGCTCAAACCGCCGCTGGCGGTGTCAGGCCCGGCGCCGGTCTTGCGCGATCTCCAGTCCCACATGATCATCCTCCGTCACAGCCGGTCGGGTCGGCCTGCAATGCATGCCGGTGCGCGACACGCACCATGTCTCACTCGTCGAACTTCCACGTTCCATCGGGAGCGAGACAGATCCTGGATAGGAACTCGTTGCGGCCCTCGGTCTCCGAATGAACGATGTGCATCACTTCGCGGCAGGCCATGCCTTCGCGCTCGTAGAGTCTGATCAGTTCGACCGAGCCAGCTGCGCGGGTCGCCGGATTCTCCCACTCCAGGACGGTACCCACCGGCTGGTCATCCATCCGCTCTCGCGCCGTTGCCTGAGCCAAGGCGATATCCTCTGCCGTCAGCCCCACCGCGAAGGTGTCACGCCCGTACTGGGCGTTGGCAAGCGACGGGATGAGCAGCGACATCAACAGGATGGCCACACGGCTTGCTGACTGCCACATGGCGGTCTCCTTGCTTGTGTTCCCCGACGGTCGTAGCCGGCGCGACAGGCTGCATCACGAGGAAGCGCTGCATCACGAGGAAGCAGGTGCGTGATCTGCCGCTTTCCGGCGCTGCCGGTTGCTGTCGCTTCGATTGCTGCCATCAACAGCGTCGACAGGTATGAGACGCCGGCCAGTACGTAACGGTAAACTGCACCGGGCCGGGCATGGCATCCATGAAGCCGTCGATCCTAGGCGGCTGTGCAAGGATCCGCTGAAGGTTTGCTGCGAAAGCCGAGCCGCGGCGCAAGCCGTGATGGAGCGCTGTTGGCGACCGCTGGTGGCGACCGCTGGTGGCCGGCCGAAAGAAAACCGCGGCGCGGTATGCACCGGGCTCAGGCACCCCCGGATGAGCCAGCAATTTGCCGCGCACTTCCATTATCTGCGCGAGGCGTTCGGTTCGAACTATATCCAGGAATTCCAGCCATCGCACAAAATTCATCAAAATCAATAGCTTATAACCTCAGAATCCTCTTTCAAGTCAAGACGCAGAAGGACCGCCGCGGTCAGCCCCGGCAGTGTTTCTCCATCCAGGTTCCGGTCCCGACCGACAAGCGAGCCGCTGTTGGCGAGCGGGCCATCGTCGAATACATCGGCACGAAGCGGCCGTCGTCGGCGGAGTTCCGCGCAATCGTGGGCAGGATCGAGGCCGGCTCAGTTTGGCGAGCTGGTGACCGCGGAGCACTTCAACGCCATCGGTGTGACCAGGTTCGAACAGGTCGGCGAGGGCGATTACGAGGTCGCGCGGCTGCACCGTACTCTCTTGGACGAGCACTTCCGCGTCGAGGGCCGCCGCACCTGGTTCGAGACCATCGCCGAGATGCAGCGCGTGCTCGACGACTACCTCGTCGTCTACAAACCCAGCGACCGCACCAGGGCCGCGGCGGCATGAACGGCCGCACCCCCGCACAGGCCTTCTTTGAAAGCCTGCCCAAACCTCACCAACCGCAGAAGGAGGCACCGACCCAGAAACCCGCAAAAGCCGCCTGAGCCCCTACAGGAGCGGCACTGTCAGGTGAATACCCTCTCTGTACAGGCCTCCTGCTCACGCAGAACGCCGATGATCTGCTCTTCGTTGAACCTGCTCTTCCTCATCGTCCGTCTCCTGATGACGGACTCTCATATCAACCGAGGGAGTTTCTGGGGAGCAGGTCAAACTGTATCCAGGAAGGCCAGCCAATCCGGATCGCTCTCGAAGGCTGCGGCCGGTGGGAGAGGCACCCTTTCGATGACCATCCGTCGCGATGGAAATGCAGCTTGACCGGCTTCTTGCGGATCAACTCGTGCGGCGTCTGGTCGATTGCCGGGCGGCAGCCTCGCTGAGCTGGACCGGCCATGTCGCCTTGGACGGTGGCGAGTCGATCAACACTGCGGCGAGCTGACCACCTGCGTCACGGCTTCGGGCGAGAGGGTGGCGATGCCGATGCCGCAGGTTTCGGCCAGGGACAGCGCAAGGGCCGTCGGCGCCGACAGGGCGGCGAGGCAGGGGATGCCGACCGCGGCGGCCTTCTGCACCAGTTCGAAGCTGCCAGGAGGCCTCGATGGCATCCCGGACCCGGGCATAGTCGGCGACCCGGCGGTCCCAGCCCCATCCGCCAGCGGGGCCGGGGTAGCGCTCGTCCTCCCGCTTTACGGGTCCCTGCGCTTCGCCTCGTCCTTGGTGTTCGCCATCGGGCATCTCCGTCTGTGCTGGTCGGGGGCGCCGGTCGCGGGGCTTGCCGTCTGCGGCGCGTGCGAGCGCCGCAGCAGCAGCCGGTGCCGGCTATGCGGGCGCGTCCAGCAGTTCGCGGATCTTGCGCGCCAGGTCCTGCTTCTTGAACGGCTTCGACAGCAGGTGCACGCCGGAGTCGAGCCGGCCGTGGTGGACGATGGCGTTCTCGGTGTAGCCGGAGGTATAGAGGACAGGCAGGTTCGGCCGTTGCCGCAGGGCTTCCTCGGCCAGCCCGCGTCCCGACAGCCCGCCCGGCATCACCACGTCGGTGAACAGCAGGTCGATCCGAGACCCGGAGCTCAGGATTTCCAGGGCGGCCGGGCCGTCCGCGGCCTCGAGGACGCAGTAGCCCAGCTCGGAAAGCTGCCGCACGACCAGCGCGCGCAGGTCCGCTTCGTCCTCGACCACCAGGACGGTTTCGCCGTCGCCGCGCGTTGCCTCGGCCAGGGCGCCGGGGTCGGTCGTGTCGGCATCGCCGGCGCCGAGGTGCGGCAGGTACAGCCGCACGCTGGTTCCCAACCCGACCTCGCTGTAGATCTTGATGTGCCCGCGCGACTGCTTGACAAAGCCGTAGGTCATGCTGCGGCCGAGCCCGGTGCCCTTGCCGACCTCCTTGGTGGTAAAGAACGGCTCGGTGGCCTGCTGCACGACATCGGGCGGCATGCCCTCGCCGGTGTCGGTGACCGCGAGCATGGCATAGTCTCCCGGCACAACCTCCTGGTTCATCGCGGCATAATTCTCGTCGAGATGCACGTTGCCGGTCTCGATCGTGAGCTTGCCGCCGGTTGGCATGGCATCGCGGGCGTTGGCCACCAGATTGAGCAGCACAATCTCCACCTGCCCCTTGTCGACCATCGCCGGCCGCAGGTCGCGATGCAGCCGCATCGTGATCTCGACATCCTCGCCGAGGATTCGACGCAGCATGTTCTCCATGCCGGCAACCAGAAGGTTCAGGTCGACGGGTTCCGGGCTCAGCGCCTGCTGGCGAGAGAAGGCGAGGAGCCGCTGGGTGAGTGTCGCCGCCTTCTCCGCCGCCTGGAGGGCGCTTTCCAGCGGCCGGTCCGACCCCCCCGCAGGGGCGGATTCCAGGGCGATGTCGAGATTGCCGATGATGACCGTCAGCAGGTTGTTGAAATCGTGGGCGACGCCGCCCGTCAGCCGGCCGATGCCCTCCATCTTCTGGGCCTGGCGCAGCTGGTCTTCGGTCGCGCGCTGGGCCGTGACGTCGCGGCCGGCGGACAGAATATGCGGGCGACCGTCTCTGAGGTACCGCACCGCCTGGGCCTCGACGACGATCGTCCGCCCGTCCAGCCGCAGGAACTGCAGCTCGGCGGGGGGCAGCAGCCCCTGTTCGTGCACGACGCTGCGAGTTCGTTCCTGCGCCCGAGCTCGGTCGTCGGGGTGCAGGAGCGACAGGATCTCGCGGCCGACGAGGTCGCTCGCAGCCGTCGCGCCGAACATCCTGACGGCATAGTCGTTGACGAAGACGATCACCCCGTCGGTGTGGATCCAGATCGCGGCCGGGATCAGGTCGACGACCTGGCGGTAGCGCTGCTCGCTTTCGCGCAGCGCGGTCTCCCGTTCGGCGAGCACGGCGGCCATGGCGTTGAAACCCTCCGCCAGCGAGGCCAGCTCGTCACGTCCTCGGGCAACCTGAACCCGCACCGCCAGGTCTCCCCGCGCGATCCGCTCGGCGGCGTTGGCCAGCGCACCCACTGAGCGCGAGACCAGGCCGTGGCCCAGCCCCCAGCCGAGCAGGACGGCCGCCACGGCTGCGGCGAGCGCGATGACCAGGCCGGCGACCAGGGTCTCCCGCGGCACCGCGTACACCTGGTCGATCGCGAATCCCACCGCCGCGAAGACAGGGCCGTTGCCGATCTCCGTACCCTGAATCGCGTAGATGCGCTCGACCCCGTCAAGGCCGGGGACCTGCCGCATCGTCGTCTCCCCCGCATCGAGGCCGGCGAGGAGGGGCTCGTCGGCCAGCACAATGCCGACCCATCCTTCCGGGTCCGGGTGACGGCCGAGCACGAGACCTCCACCGGTGAACATCGTCACAACGGAATCCTCGCGCAGGTCGGGCAGCGAGGTGCGGGCCAACTCCGGGAGATTCAGCCCGCCCACCAGCACGGCGGTGACGTTGTCGAGCCGGTCGAGGACCGGATAGGCTACAGGCACCGTCGGCTGGCCGCTGACACGACCGCTCAACGCGGCACCGAAGGTGAACTGGCGCAACTGCAATGCCCGCTGGAAGTAGGCGCGGTCGGCAACGCTGACCGGCTCGGCCATCACACCGGTGCTGCAGACGATCTCTCCATCGAGATCGGCAACCGAAACCACGGTCAGAGTCTGCGGGTTGATCACCCCGCTGGCGTACAGCTGGTCCAGGAAGCCATTGCACCGCTCCGGGTCGTCCGTGCCGATCTCCGGGTTGCGCGACAGCAGGCTGAGGATGGAGCGGGCGTCATCCACCATCACGCCCTGCCGGCGCACCACGATGTCGGCCAGGCGCAGCAGCTGCACCTCCGCATCCTCGGCCGCGTGCCGATACTCCTGGATGGTGAAATAAACTGCGGCAGCAAGGGCCGGAAGGGCCGCCGCCAGGGCCAGAACCACCAGCCGGGCACGCAGCCCGAATGGCGCCAGCTTCAGTGACATTCCCGATGGAATCGCATGATTTCCGCTCTCGATCGCGCGTGCCGGTCGGCAGCGCACGGGATTGGGGGGCCGAAGAACTCTATGCGCATGCCTTGCAAATGCAAATATCGCTCCGCCGCCGGCCAGCATCCAGGTCGACAAGGCCCGCTGGCCGACGCTAGGATGGGCCGGAGCTTTCATGGTCGTCGCGGGCCGCTGAGGCAAGGGCGCCGGGGCTACGTCGCGGGCAGCAGTCGCAGGCGCCGGCGCGTCACGTCGTAAACCCATAGCGCCTCGTTTCAGCGTTCATGCGGAGATCCCCGGGTCCCGAACGACCTTTCGCTTCGGTGGACGAGGAGCCTGCAATTGACCGTCGGGAACCGGGGAAAGCCGGACGGGGATCTGCCCCCGCGCAATGCTGCTCTGCCGGCGGCGAGCGCGCAGTTGCGATTGCGCGATGAGATGCGGGCGCGGGAAGAGCAGGCCGGCGTGCTGCACAGTCTGCTCGACAGCACCGGCATCGTCGCCTTGCTTCTCGACGCCCAGCTTCGCGTCCGTTGGTTCAGCCCTCCGGCTGGCGAGATGCTCGGCCTCGGCCCGTCCGATATCGGCCGGACGGCCGCCGACTGTGCAGACGCCCTCGACGGTTCCGGCCTTCTGCAGGAAGCGTCCAAGGTTCTGGAGAGCCTGCAACCGCACGAGCAGGAAGTGCGGACGTCAGGCGAACGCTGGCACCGGTGCCGCATCACTCCCTACCGGGTGCAAGCCGGCAATGCCGGCGGGGTGCTCGTCACCTTCACCGAAATCACCGAACGCAAGCATTGGGAGGAGAGGCTGGCGGCCTCCAACAGCTTTGCCGAGCGGATCGTCGACACCACCCGCCAGCCCCTGGTGGTCGTCGATCCGCAGCTGGTCGTGCGCTCGGCCAATCGTGCGTTTTACGATTGCTTCAAGCTCGAGGCGGCGCAGGTCATCGGCCGGGTGTTGTTCGAGATCGCCGATGGGGACTGGAAGGTCGAGACGCTTCGCGCGGCGCTGACATCACCGGTGCCGGAAGACGGCATCCTCAGCGACCTGGAGATCAGCCACAGCTTCCGCATCCTCGGGCTGCGTCATCTCGAGGTGAACGTGCGCGAACTCAACGACGGCCTGATGCTGGTTGCGATCGAGGACGTGACCGAGCGCAAGCGCGCCGAAGACCTGAAGGAGATCCTGCTGTCGGAGCTGAGGCACCGGGTCAGGAACCTGCTGACCAAGGTTTCGGCCGTGGTCTCGCTCTCGCAGATCGGCCACAATTCGGTGCCGGAATATGCCGATCGGCTGCAGCGGCGGATCGCCGCGATTGCGCGCACCGAGGAGTTGATCGGCGCGGAGACCGACGACATCGAGCTGCGCGCGCTGGTCGAGGCCGAGACGGCCAGCGTCAACGCCGGGACGGCGCTGGAGATCGAGGGCCCCCCGCTGCGGCTGTCGCCGGTCGCGGCGCAGACGGTGGCGCTCACATTGCACGAGCTTGCCACCAACGCGATCAAGTACGGTGCCTTCGCTACGCCTGGGGCCAGCCTGCGGGTGGGATGGTCGGTCAGCGAGGAGGGCGGAGGCCGGATGCTGACCTTCCACTGGATCGAGCGGGGCGTGCCGATCGAGGGCACCGTCCACAAGGGCTTCGGCTCCAAGCTGGTGACCGAAGTCATCCCGCACATGCTCGGCGGGCTGTCCGAGCTGGATATGGGAGGCGACGGCGTGCGCTGCACCATCAGGATCCCGCTCGCGAGCAAGATTTCGGCACCCGGTTGAAACGCTTGCACGCGGTCCAGGCCGGCTGAAGCCAGTGTGGCGGGAGGGTGGCTGCAGCGCCTTCCCAACCCGTCCGGCGACTGGCAGGATGCGCCGCCGGTCACCCGCAGTCGCAGGCACCCCCGTCGCAGGAAGGTATTGCACCATGAGCCGCTCGATGCTTCGCGTTTCGCTGTGTTCCGCGGCCCTGGCGTTCGCCTCGACCCCGGCGACCGCCCAGGAGACGTGGCAGGCCTACGACTACACCGAGGAGGACGGCCAGCCGATCGCGCTGCTGATTTTTGGGGTTCCTGAAACCGACTCCGCTGCGCTTGCCGCCTATTGCCGGCCTGCCCCGAGGACAGTGGAGATGGAGCTGTTCATCTCCCCCGGGCCTCTGCAGGCGGGCGATTCGGCCTCTGTCGGCTTCACGACCCCGCGCTACCGGGAAGGCCGTCCGGCGGTTGTCCAGGGCCGCGCCTCCGAGGAGTGGGGACCGACACTCAGCCTGGTGCTCGACCGCAACGACGGTCTCTGGGAAATCCTGATGTCGGAATCCAGCGCCAGTATCGGGGCCGGCTCCGGCCCGGCGGTGGAAATCCACCTGCGCGGCAGCCGGGCGGCGATCTCGCAGTTCCTGCGTACCTGCGACGCGATCTGGTCGGGAAGCGATCCATCCGGCGGCGCGCAGGCCCTGGCCGGCCCCCTGTTCACGGTCGAAGGTCAGCCGGTCGAGGCGACCACCCAGGAGGGCGCGCCACTGCCCCCGTTGGCTCCGGGGACGGAGCTGATGGCAAGCGGCCTCAGCACCAGCCGCAACGGCGTCGAGTGGATGGAGGTCGCGACGGAGCGGGGCGCCGGGTCTTTCGCCTGGGTACAGCGCGCGCAGCTGACGCCGTCATCGGGCGGCGCGGCGGAGTATCGCAACCTGAACCAGGCGGCGAACCTGCTGCTGCGTGCGTCTCCGGCAGGCAACGCCGCCGTGGTCGGCTCGGTGCCGCCGAACGTCATCGGCATCCTCGACCAGGGGCAGCGCCAGGGCAGCTGGGTGCTGGTCCGCTATGGCGCGACCACCGGCTGGGCGTCGCATGACTACCTGCTGCCGATCCTGCCTGCCACCGCTGCCTCGAACGGATCGCCCGCGCCGGCGCCCTATCGGGCGGCCCATGGCGACTGGCAGGTGACCTGCCATCCCTGTGCGTCCTACGAAGACCCGGTGTGCAGCGCGTGGAGCGGTTCCCTGACGATCGTCGCCGACGACCAGGACCCCGCCAGAATCGCCGACCTCCGGGTCGGCATGGACCTGCCGGGCGAGCCTGCCGGTATGCTGACCGTCACAGTCGACGGCCAGGGGGTCGCCTCGATCCCGCCAACTGACCTGGTCTATATGGGGATGACCGGCGAATTCCTGCTGGAGCAGCCCTACGTCGACAGCATTCTGACGGCGATGGCCCAGGGCAGGGTCGCCGAGGTGACCTTCACCCCCGGTACCGGGGAGGCCCAGGGATTCACCCTTCCTCTCGCCGATTTCCCCGCCGCCGTGAGCGATTTGCTGGCGCACTCTCCTGCCACCCCGCGCGACGCGGCCTGCCGCTTCGACAACTGACGCCACCGGGCCGTGCCCCGGTCGGGTGCGGCTCCGCCCCCGAATTTCATCAGACTTGGTTTTCGCGCATGTCCGCAGGGAACTCGCTGCGGGCATGCGGCGTTGATGGGCGGCTGGGCGGATTGTCGCTGGCGCGCGCATTGCACGGCGATGGCACGGCGAGCGGGTGAGTGCCGGCCGGAGCCGAAACAGGAGGAGCCAAGAATGCACCTTGCGAAGAGGACTGAGCGCGGCTGGATCGTGCGGTGCGGCTGCGCGCAGACACCGGAATTCGCGGTCCGTTCGTTGCGGATCGCGGTGGAATGTCCGAGTTGCGGGCAAACCGCGCTCTCAAGCGACCTGTCCACCGAATACTGGTCGCGCACCAGCAGGACGCCGTCCAGCGCGGTCGCCGCTGCCGGGGGCGGCTGACGCTCGATGCGGGGCGAGGTGCAGATCGCGATCACGCTCTGACCACGGCCAACGCGCGCCAGCCGCCATCGAAACGGCGCGATTCCGGCGGACAGCCGACACAATCCGGGCCTACACTCTCTCCCTGATGTGCCTTGTCAGGCGTGATTGGAGAGGCGTGGCGATGCGAAGTGCACTCTACGGGGCGGTGGCGATGGCCAGCCTGCTGCTGGCGGGCGGTGCCCATGCGGTGATGGCGCCCCAATATTACGAGGAGGCGAGAGACAGCGCGGCCTACCACCTCGAAGTCGAGATCACCGCGATGCGGCAGGTCAGCGGCGAGGCGATCGGCACCTGCCGGGTCGAAGCGGTGGTGGTCAGCGTGTTGCGCGACGGTTCCGCGACCCTGCAGGCCGGCGATCCGGTAGCCTTCAACGTGGACTGCCTGCGCGCCGGGGCCGATCCGAGTGAGATCCCGTCCTGTGTGCTGCTGCAGCGGGCGGAGCGGCTGGTCGATGGCGCGCTGGTGGACGTCTACCTGAACAAGGCAGGCGAAGGGTATAGCGTGCCCCTCGGCCAGGTCGGGATCATCAATGCTCCGTCGGCCGCCGAGGGCGCGTCCTGAAATGCGGGCGGGAATACTGGCCGTCGTTGCGACGGGCATCGTGATGGCAGCGGGCGGCGCCCAGGCCATGAAGCCGCCGCAGGTCTACGAGGACGCGCGCGCCAACGCTGCCTATCATCTCCGGATCGAGATCTCGGCGATGCAGCCGCGCTCCGGCCAGGCGATCGACGATTGCCGGGTAGAGGGACTCGTGGTCGGAATCCTGCGCGACGAGAGGTCTGCCCTTGCCATCGGCGACCTGGTCAGCTTCGAGGTGAAATGCGTGCGGGCCGACGCCGATCCGAACTTGATCCCCGATTGCATGCTCTACATGCCGACGGAGTCGCTGGTCGAGGGCCAGCTGCTCGAAGCCTATCTCAACCGCTCCACCTTCGGCGGGTTCGCGCTGGCCGAAGACCAGGTGCAGGCGGTCCAGCCTGGAGCGGCGTCCGGGGATCAGTCCTGACCACCGGTCAGACGTCGTAGCCCGGCGCTTCGATCGGGACCGGGGACAGGATCGCATAGGGCCGGCCGTTGGCGAGCACATAGAGGATGTAGACGGTCGTCGTGCTGCCGTCCGTGGTCGGCAGGTTCTCCCAGACCGTGGCGACATCGAGCATCTTCAGCCGATAGGGCGCGACGAGACAGGTCGGTTCGCGCAGTTCGTTGGGCGTCGACCGCAGGCGCAGGTAGGCGGCTTGGCCGGCCCGGATTCCCTGCTCGGTCTGGGCCCGCAGGATCGTTTCGATCTGCTCCACCGTGTCGCACATCATCGTGTTGACGACAGTTTCCTCGCCCTCGACGAATTTCGGTCGCTGCTGCAGATCCTGGGCCTGGGCGCCCAGAGGAGAAGCAAGAACTGTGAGGATGATCCCGGTACGCAGCATGATAGCCTCCTGAAAGGTCACAGGTCGCTCTGCTCCTCCCGTCCGGCGATTAACCTAGGTCAGTTTGCCGTTCTCCTCCTAAACACGTCGATAGGCTGGTCGTTCCCTGCAAATGATTCGATTTCACTACCGATTGTTCATCGGCCGCGGGTGGAGACTTGGCGGATCGAGATGATTGCGGCGGCATTGGCCGCCTGGGTGCGGCCTGGGCAGCACCGTTCTGCCTGGGATCGGGGAGTGCGTCGGGCCGTCGGCCGGTCACTCGAACTCGCTGCACGCCTCCTCGAGCGTACGCAGCAGCTGCTTGTCGCTGTAGGGCTTGGACAGCCATCCCATGGGACGGGCGGGTGCTGCCCGCGCCCGGGTCGACAGGTCGACATGGGCGGTTGCGAACACGCAACGGACGCCGAACCTGCGGTAGAGTTCCAGCGCGGCATCGATGCCGTCAACCTGTCCAGACAGGCGGACATCCATCAGCACCAGGTCGGGCCGGTCTCGCTCGACCGCAGCCAGTGCCTCGGCAGCCGACGCGACCACGCCGAGGATCTCGAAACGCTCCCGTTCCAGCGCATAGCGCACGCTCAGCGCTGTCAGATACTCGTCCTCGACGATGAGGATGCGGAAGTTGCCCGCCTCCCCGTCACGAGCCTGGCGATTCTGCCCCGATCGAGACTTGAAGCCGTCGCCGCTGTTCTCGGCGGCCACGCGTGCGAACTCAGGGGTCAAGTCCGCTCGCCTCTGCTGCTGGCCCGGCACATTCAGGCCACTTCCCGCTCGGTCTGAGTGAGAATCCCGAGCACCCTGGCGATCTCTTCCCGGACATGCGGCTTCGAAACCAGGGGTACCGACTTCAGCGCCTCGGGCATGGCAAGCGCCACGCCGGTGCAGAAGACGATTGGAATTTCGCGCTGCATGATGATTTCGGCAAGCCCGAGGGATGTTTCGGTGCCGAGGTCGATGTCGAGCACCACGGCGTCAGGAGTCACCTGCTCCAGCATGTCCAGCGCCTGTCCCGTTTCGCTCACCGGCCCGAGGACCTGGTAGCCAAGGCCGTCGACAATCGACTCAAGCCCGGCCGCGATCAGATACTCGTCTTCGACCAGCAACACTTTCTTCCTCGCCCCGGTTCCCAGGGCGGCACGCATTTCCGGAGAGCTGTCGACCACGCCGACCTCGCGCGAGTTCGCCACTGTCGCCGGTCGCTTGGATTTCGGGCCGCGGGCCTGGAGGGCGACGTGCAGCAAAGCGCGCACAGCCGCCGAGCGGCTGGGCATGTAATGCTCGAACCGCCATTCGTCGATAGCTTCGAGTTCCGCATCGTCCAGAAGAATCTGGAGCTTTTCGGTCCGCTTCGTCGCCATCTCCTGTCAATCCCGGTCAGTAGTCCAGCCACCCGCCAATATCCTAGCGCACGACGAAGAATTGGCGAGTGAAAGTTGGCTCGCGCCATACATGGCGACGGATGCCGGACAGCGCAACCCCGCGGCAGCCGCCGGTCGATCCCGGTCAATCGGGCCGGGCGCCCGCCAGCGGATCAACACCGGCGAAATGCCGGATAAGGGTCGCCAGGCCCGCGTCGTCCACACGGTCCGCGGCCTGCAGCGGGGCCAGCCAGCAGAGCGTCCGCTCGGCCTTTTCCGGCCAGTCGGGAAGCTCTTCCTCGACCCTGAACGGATATACCGTGACGCGGCACAGGCGGTCGGGCCGGCGCTTGTCGCATTTTCGATAGTCAAAGCTGCCGATCGCGGCGGCGCCTGGCTCGCCCTTCAAGCCGGCTTCCTCGAACGCTTCGATAGCGGCGGTCTCGGCGCCGGTGCGGCCAGCGATGGGCCATCCTTTGGGAATGATCCAGCGACCGGTGTCGCGCGATGAGATCAGCAGCACCTCGATCCGGCCGCCCTCGACCGTGCGCCAGGGCAGGGCGCCGAACTGCGGTGTCGGTTCCGACGCAGCCTTCGCTTTACGCTGTCTGCGGGAAGCGGTGTCGATCGTCACCTCGCTGGCCGGCGCCGCCGGATGCATGCCCACCATGTTCTCCATTGACCGTCGTGCGGGTCCTGGTCCTGTCGCTTTCGACTCAGCACAACCTGTCTAGACCGATCCTATCACCGCGACGGCCGTCAATGCCAGCTGCAGCGCGTCGGCGATAAGAATAAGGCCTGTTCCGACAACCGGTTCCGCGACAAAGTTGCTGCAACTATGCCTGCCGGAGCGTTAAGGCACGGAATTGGCGAAATTATGGCGCCACGGCGGATGGGCGGTCGAGGGAATCCGCACGGACCGCCTGGCGATGGTGCATGATGGCCGCCTTGCGATGGAAGGCAGGCTCGGGACCGATGACACATGGAGCAGCTGCTGGCTGAGGAGCCCTGGATCCGGCTTGGCGCCTTTTTCGGCGTGCTGCTGGCCGTGGCGGCGTGGGAGGTAGCGGCTCCTCGCCGGCGGCAGACCGTTCCGCGACTTGCGCGGTGGCCGAGCAACCTCGGCATAGCAGCGCTCAACACCGTGCTGCTGCGGCTGCTCTTTCCCGCTGCCGCGGTCGGCTTGGCGGTGATCGGGGAGGAACGCGGCTGGGGCGTGCTCGGCGCGCTGGGGCTGCCGTGGTGGGCGGCGGTGGCGGCGGGCGTGGTGCTGCTCGACCTGGTGATCTACTTCCAGCACGTCCTGTTCCACGCGGTGCCGACGCTGTGGCGGCTGCACCGGATGCACCATGCCGACCTGGAATTCGACGTCACCACCGGGCTGCGCTTCCACCCGGTGGAGATCCTGCTGTCGATGGGGATCAAGTTCGCCGCGATCGCCGCCCTGGGCCCGCCGGCCGTCGCCGTCCTGCTGTTCGAGGTGCTGCTGAACGCGACCTCGATGTTCAACCACGGCAACGTGCGCATGCCCCTCGGCCTGGACCGGGTGCTCCGCTGGCTGGTGGTCACGCCCGACATGCACCGCGTCCACCACTCGATCCTGCCGCACGAGACCAACAGCAACTTCGGCTTCAGCCTGCCGTGGTGGGACCGGCTGCTGGGAACCTATCGGGACCAGCCGGCGGCCGGGCACGACGGGATGACCATCGGGATCGAGCAGTTTCGCGACCCCCGCGCTCTCAGGCTGGACCGGATGCTGGTCCAGCCGGCGCTCGGGCCCGCCAGCGGCTACCCGCTGAACCGGAGCCCGTCGCCAACCGCTGCACCGTCGGTACCGGGGGGCGGCAGCGTTGACATCGGGGACCCCGCGTCTACAACAACAGGGTCCGGGCAGGCGACCTTGCCTCGGGACGACAGGAAACTGGGGAGCGAGGGGCCGCCATGGGTGCCGTGAAGCGACTGATCGTGGCAACCGACCTGTCCGCCCGGTCGGACCGGGCGGTGGAACGCGCGGTTGCGCTGGCGGCCGAGGCGCAGGCGGCCCTGACCGTCGTGCACGTGGTTGACGCCCAGCTTCCCGGCCGCATCGTCGAGCGGCAGCTGGAGGACGCACAGGCGGTGATCTCCGACCACCTGGCGAGCCTGCCGGACAGCGCCAAGGTCTCCACGGAGATCGCGGTGCTGCTGGGCACGGACGCCGAGGACATCATCCGCCGTGCGGAGGAGACCGACGCCGACCTCGTGATTGTCGGCGTGCACCGTAACGAGCCGTCGCGCCGGCTGTTCACCGGCACCACCGCCGAGCGCGTGATCAGGAAGGGCACCCGGCCGGTCCTCATGGTCAAGGATCGCGTGCAGGGACCCTATCGCCGGGTGATGATGGGGATCGATTTCTCCGTCTGTTCGCGCCGCGCGCTCGGCTTCGCGCTGAAGCTGCTTCCCCTTGCGGGTTTCCAGCTTGTGCATGCCTATGAGGTGCCGTTCAAGGGCTTCCTGACCGGCTCCGACACCCAGCGAATGGTGGCGCGAAAGCACGAGGGGGAGATGGAGCTGCTGGTCAAGGAGGAACTCGGCGCACTGCTCTCGTCCGTCGCGACGCCGCCGTCCTGCGAGACGGTCCTGCGCGAAGGGCCGGTCCGCAAGGTGCTGCAGGAGCAGATGGAGCGGCTGAAACCCGATCTGCTGGTGGTCGGCACCCACGGGCGCACCGGGGTTGCCGGCGCGCTGCTGGGCAGCGTGGCTCAGGACCTGCTCGGCGACCCGCCGTGCGACGTGCTGGCGGTCAAGGCCTGGTAGGCGCCTCCGCCGCGATTGCCGCACCCCCCGATATGCGCTCTGATGCGGAGAGACAGAGGCGGAATCCGGGGAGGGACGCATGCCGCAGCATCATGAGATCACGCCGGTGGCGGAGAATATCGTCTGGGGCTGGCTGGACCCGTTCCGCGAGCCGGTATTGGCCGTCAAGTCGGGCGATACGGTCGGGCTGACCGCCTGGGCCGCCTGCGACGAGCACAACCTGCCGCCTGACCGTTCGGTCGTCGACCCGCGCCATCTGGAGGCGATCGCCAAGCTCACCCGCGGGGCGACCAGCCACATGATCGTCGGCCCGATCCACGTCGAGGGCGCCGCACCGGGCGATGTGCTGCAGGTCGACATCCTGGAGGCGACGCTCGCCGACGGCTGGGGCTATTCGGCCGTCTATCCGCTGGTCGGCACGCTGCCCGACGACTTCGACGAGTACCAGGGCTTCCACACCATGATCGACCGCAACCGCGGCACGGGCACCCTGCCCTGGGGCAAGGAGATGGTGCTGGAGCCGTTCTTCGGCATCCATGCTGTCGCGCCGCCGCCGAACTGGGGCCGCTGCTCGGCGATGCAGCCCAGAAAATTCGGCGGCAACATGGACAACAAGGACCTCAAGCCCGGCACCACCCTCTATCTGCCGGTGTTCAACGACGGCGCCCTGTTCTACGCCGGGGACGGACACGCCATCCAGGGCCACGGCGAGGTCTGCGTCACCGCGATCGAGACCTCGCTCTCAGGGCGGTTCCGGCTGACGGTGCGCAAGGACCTCGACTACGCCTTCCCCTTCGCCGAGACCGATACCCACCTGATCAGCATGGGCATGGCGGAGGACCTGGACGAGGCGGCACGGCAGGCGGTGCGCGAGATGATCGCCCATGTTTGCCGGCGGACGCCGCTCACCCGGCACCAGGCTTACGTGCTGTGCTCGCTGGTCGGCGACCTGCATGTGACCCAGACCGTGGACGGCGAGAAGGGCTGCCACATGGTGCTCCCCAAGGAGCAACTGTAGGGCATGCCGATGAGCCTCGCCGCCGAAACCCGCGCTCGGCTGATGGGCGTCTCGACCGCGACGCTGACCACCGCGTTGTTCAAGCGCGGCCTGCGCAACACGTTCCTGCAGGACGTGCATCCGCTGGCGACCAAGGACAGGAATATGGTCGGTCCCGCCTACACGCTACGCTACATCCCGGCACGCGAGGATCTCAACCTGCTCTCGGTCTTCGAGAACCCGCTGCATCCGCAACGCGCCGCCGTCGAGCAATGCCCGGAAGGCCACGTGCTGGTGATGGACAGCCGCAAGGACGCCCGCGCCGCGTCGGCCGGCGACATCCTGGTCACCCGGCTGATGAAGCGCGGCGTCGCCGGCGTGGTCACGGACGGAGGCTTTCGCGACAGTCCCGAGATCGCCAGGCTCGAGATTCGCGCCTATCACCAGCGGCCGTCGGCGCCGACCAACCTGATCCATCATCAGGCGATCGAGATCGGCGGTCCGATCGGCTGCGGGGACGTGGCGGTGTTTCCCGGCGACGTGATGGTGGGCGACGACGAGGGGGTGGTCGTCATCCCCGCACATCTGGCTGACGAGATCGCCGCCGAGGCCCATGAGATGACGGTCTTCGAGGACTTCGTCTCGGAGAAGGTCCATGAGGGCCGCACGATCGTCGGCCTCTATCCGCCCACCGATCCGAAGACGAAGGTTGAGTTCACCGCGTGGCGCCAGAAGGCCGGCCGATAGGCGGTCTGCCGATCCGCTGGCTCAGTGCGGGCGCCCGAATTCGTCCTCGGCCCG
>JBHJOG010000072.1:0-41701 GCA_050329975.1 Alphaproteobacteria bacterium
CCGGCCGGACACACCTAACAATCAGAGCGCTCGCAGGAATCAAGGAAGGTCGATGATCGCGTTACAGCCGATCCGCATGTCCGGCAGGGAAGTGCTGCCGCTGATCGAAGGCGGCAAGGGCATTTCGGTGTCCAACGGCCGCTCGTCCGGCGCCTGGGCCGCCGCCGGCGGCGTGGGCACGTTTTCCGGCGTCAATGCCGATTCCTACGACGCCGACGGCAACCTGATCCCCCAGGTCTATCGCGGCCGCACCCGGCGCGAGCGGCACCAGGAACTGCTCGCCTACGCCATCGAGGGCGCCTGCGAGCAGGCGCGGATCGCCTACGAATATGCCGGCGGCGAAGGCCGCATCCACATGAACATCCTGTGGGAGATGGCCGGCGCCGAGACCATCCTGCGGGCTGCCCTCGGCCGGGTCGGCGACCTGATCCACGGCGTCACCTGCGGTGCCGGCATGCCCTACAAGCTGGCCGAGATCTGCGCCGAGCACCGGATCTACTACTACCCGATCATCTCCTCCGCCCGCGCCTTCCGCGCGCTGTGGAAGCGGGCCTACCACAACCATGCGGAATGGCTCGGCGCAGTGGTCTACGAGGATCCCTGGCTCGCCGGCGGCCACAACGGGCTCTCCAACGCGGAAGATCCGCTGAAGCCGGAGGCGCCGCACGGGCGGCTGGTCGCGCTCCGCGCCCAGATGAACGAGTTCGGGCTCAAGGACACTCCGATCGTGATGGCCGGCGGCGTCTGGTACCTGCGCGAGTGGGAGGACCTGATCGCCGATCCGGACGTGGCGCCGATCGCCTTCCAGTTCGGCACCCGCCCGCTGCTGACGATGGAAAGCCCGATCTCGGACGCCTGGAAGCAGCGGCTGCTGACCCTGAAGGAAGGCGACATTTTGCTGCACAAGTTCAGCCCGACCGGCTTCTACTCGTCGGCGGTAAAGAACCAGTTCCTGCACAAGCTGAGCAACCGCAGCGAGCGTCAGGTCGCCTACACGACGGACGCGCTGGGCGACCATGATGCCGAGCTTGCGATCGGCGCCCGCGGGCGCACCGTCTTCGTCACGCCCCATGACAAGACCCGGGCGGAGCAGTGGATGGCGCAGGGGTTCAGCGAGGCGATGCGGACGCCGGATTCGACCCTGATCTTCGTCTCCCCGGACGAGGCGCAGGAGATCCGCACCGACCAGATCGAGTGCATGGGCTGCCTCAGCCAGTGCCAGTTCTCCAACTGGGCGCAGTCCGAGCCCTATTCGACCGGCCGCAAGGCCGATCCGCGCTCGTTCTGCATCCAGAAGACGCTGCAGGAGATCAGCCATTCCGCCGGCATCGAGGACCAGCTGATGTTCGCCGGCCACAACGCCTACCGCTTCGCCGACGACCCGTTCTACTCGAACGGCTACGTGCCGACGGTCAAGGAACTGGTGGCGCGGATCGCCACCGGGAACTGAGCCCGGCGGATCGGTCGCCGCCTTCTCGGCATGGGCTGCTTGAGCAGGCTGCCCAGCCTGCGAAATCGTCCGGGCCGTTGCACAATGGCGATCCGCGCGTTATGTCTGATTCCATGGACAGGACAGTGAAGCCGACCGAGGATGCGCCAGGAGCGCACGCAGGATCACCGGCGGTGCAGCGGCTGAAGCTGGCCGGGCTTCGCCCGACCCGGCAGCGGATTGCGCTTGCCGACCTGCTGTTCGGCGCGACCGACCGCCATGTCACGGCCGAGCAGTTGCATGGCGAAGCCAGTGCCTCGGGAACGCGGATCTCGCTCGCCACCGTCTACAACACGCTGCATCAGTTCACCGCCGCGGGGCTGCTGCGCCAGGTGGTGGTCGAGTCCGGACGCAGCTACTTCGACACCAATATCGGTTCGCACCACCACTTCTACTACGAGGACAGTGGCGACATCGTGGATATCGAGGCCGGCAACATCGCCTTCGCCAGCCTCCCCGGCACGCCCGACGGCCACGAGATCGCCGCGGTGGACGTGGTGATCCGGGTCCGCCCCAGCCAGGGCGCCCGTCGGCGCGCCTGAGCTCCCGCCCGGCAACCCCGCCGGCTGCATCTCTTCCGCCCCACATAGGAGTCACCCGGTTCGCACCGGGCGCGTTGCGCAATCGCGTGCGATGCCGATCCCTGGTCCGCGGCTGCGAGTGATTCTCAGAATTGGAATTATTCTAAACAATTGACTTCGGCTGGGTGGCGCGGCATCGTTGAGGCCGTCGCCCGGTGCCGCGCCGCGAACCCGTGCCGGCCAGACCGGGCGCCGAATTCAACAGAATGGAGGAAGCCATGGCAGCCTTGAAAGGCTCGAAGACCGAACAGAACCTGAGGGACGCCTTCGCCGGCGAGTCGATGGCGAACCGGCGCTATCTCTACTTCGCACAGCGCGCCGACGTCGAAGGCTACAACGACGTCGCCTCCGTGTTCCGGTCCACCGCCGAAGGCGAGACGGGCCACGCGCACGGCCATCTTGAGTTCCTGCGCGAGGTCGGCGATCCGGCGACCGGCGAGCCGATCGGCCCCACCTCGCTCAACCTGAAGGCGGCGATCGCGGGCGAGACCCACGAGTACACCGACATGTATCCGGGCATGGCACGCTCGGCCCGCGAAGAAGGCTTCGATGAGATCGCCGACTGGTTCGAGACCCTGGCGCGGGCGGAGAAGTCCCACGCCGGCCGGTTCCAGAGGGCGCTGAACGAGCTGGGCTGAGGCCCTGCGGCGGGGTGCCCGCGGGCACCCCGCATCCCGCCCGCCCCGCACCCTGCGTGCGACACCAGAATTCCAGGAAGAGGTCAGGATGCGCGAAGGCAGCCTCGACGCGCCGGTCCGCCACCCGATCGACTGGCAGAGCGACGACTACCCCGATCCGGCGAAGCTGGATGCCGAGCTCCGGCGTGTGTTCGAGGTCTGCCACGGCTGCCGGCTGTGCTTCAACCTGTGCGACAGTTTTCCGCGCCTGTTCGACCTGATCGACGACTCGCCGACCGGCGAGCTCGACAGCGTCGACAGCGCCGGCTTCACCCCGGTGGTCGAAGCCTGCACCCTCTGCGACATCTGCTTCATGAGCAAATGCCCCTATGTGCCGCCGCACGAGTTCGCCATCGACTTTCCGCACCTGATGCTGCGGGCGCGGGTCGCCGATCGGGCGCAAGGCCGCGCCGACAAGTGGGAAGACCGGCTGACCCGGACCGACCGCAACGGCCGGCTGGCCAGCATGGTCCCCGGGCTGGCCAACTGGGCGACCAGGCGCGGCAACGGCATCACCCGCCCGGCGATGGAGACGGTGGCCGGCGTCCACCGCGACGCCGCATTGCCGAAGTTCCACGGCAAGACCTTCGTCGCCCGCGCCAAGGCCGACGCGCCGGCGGTGAACGCGGAGGCGCCGGCCCATGGCCGCAAGGCGGTGCTCTACGCCACCTGCTTCGTCAACTACAACAATCCGGATATCGGGGCGGCGACCCGGGCGGTGCTGGCCCACAACGGGGTCGAGACCGAGGTGGTCTATCCCGCCTGCTGCGGCATGCCCCAGCTCGAGCACGGCGACATCGCGCGGGTGGCCGAGCGGGCGCAGAAGGTTTCCGCCGAACTCAATGCCTGGGTCGACCGCGGCTATGACGTGATCGCGCTGATCCCGTCCTGCGCCCTGATGCTGAAGTTCGAATGGCCGCTGATCCTGCCCGAGGATGCCGGGGTGAAGAAGCTGGCGCAGGCGACCTTCGACGTCTCGGAATATGTGGTCGACATCGCCCGGCGCGAGGGGCTGGCCCCCGGGCTGAAGCCGCTCGACGGCGGCGTCAGCCTGCACCTGGCCTGCCATGCCCGCGCCCAGAACATCGGCGCCAAGGCCAGCGAGATGCTGCGGCTGATCCCGGAGGCGCAGCTGGAGGTGATCGAGCGCTGCTCCGGGCACGGCGGCTCCTGGGGGGTGATGAAGAAGAACTTCGAGGTGGCGCTGAAGGTCGGCCGCCCGGTGGCCCGCAAGGCGGTGGAGGGCGCGCGCGAAGGCAAGACCTACCTCGCCTCGGAATGCCCGCTCGCCGGCGAGCATATCGTGCAGGGGATCGAGCGCCTTGCCGAGGGCGGCCCGATGCCGGTCGACCAGTCGCGCCATCCGATCCAGCTGCTAGCCAAGGCCTACGGTCTGGCCTAGTTGTCCTGACGGCCGCGACACGCGAGACGAGGAAGCGATGAAGACCGAGATCACCCGCGACGACATCATGGCGATGGACGCCTACGCGACCGTGCGCGCGGAGCGCCGGCGCGCCGTGGCGGCGGCCAAACGGACCCGGCGTCTGGAGGTCGGCCCGTTCGCCACCTTCTATTTCGAGAGCCACACCACGATGCTGCATCAGATCCACGAGATGCTGTTCATCGAGAAGGGCGGCGAGGCGCAGATCGAGGACGAGCTGCGGGCCTACAACCCGCTGGTGCCGAAAGGCGACGAGCTGGTTGCCACCATCATGTTCGAGATCGACGAGAAGCCGCGGCGGGACGCGATCCTGCGCCGTCTCGGCGGCATCGAGCGCCACATCCTGTTGACAATCGACGGCGAGCGGGTCGAGACCCGGCCCGAGGAGGACGTCGACCGCACCAGCGCCGAGGGCAAGGCGAGCGCGGTCCAGTTCGTCCATTTCCGGCTCAACCCCAGGCAGATCGCGGCCTTCCGCCGGCCCGGCACGCAGATCGTACTCGGCTTCGACCATCCCGAATACGGCCATATGGCCCTGGTGCCGGAGGCGGTCCGGGCCACCCTGGCCGAGGATTTCGCCCCCGCCGACGCCGACGCCGGCGCGTGACGGCGACGCCGCGTCGCACACATATGCATGTCGCGATCTGCGGCGGCGGCGTGATCGGGGCGGCCTGCGCCTATTTTCTCGGCCGCCGCGGAGTCGCGGTGACGGTGATCGAGCGACGCGGCGTCGCCTGCGCCGCGTCGGGCAAATCCGGTGGATTTCTCGCGCTCGACTGGTGCGACGGCGGCCCGCTGGCGCCCCTGGCCCGGCGCAGCTTCGCCCTGCACGCCGACCTCGCCGAAACCCTCGGCATCGACTGGGGCTATCGCCGGCTCACCACCTATGGCGGCTACGGTGGCCGCGGCGCCGGCGAGGGGCGTCACCGGCTGCCCTGGGTCGCCGACGACGTGGTGCTGAGCCAGCGGCTCGGCGGGCCGGAGACGACCGCCCAGGTCCACCCGGCGCTGTTCACCCGCGCGCTGATGGACGCCGCGCCGGGCGCGACGCTTCGCATCGGCGAGGTGACCGGCCTGCACCGCGATGGCGACCGGGCCGCCGGCGTGCTGGTCGACGGCGCGGTGGTGGAAGCCGACGCGGTGGTCGTGGCCATGGGCCCCTGGTCGATCCTGGCCGCGCGGTGGCTGCCGCTGGCCGGCGTCTACGGGCTGAAAGGCCACAGCCTGGTGTTCGCCACCGGCGACCGGGTGCCGGCGGACTCGCTGTTCCTCGACTACCGCGACCCCTCGGGGACGGCCTATGCGCCGGAGGTGTTCCCGCGCGCCGACGGCACCACCTATGTCTGCGCCATCTCCAGCGAATCGCCGCTGCCGGTCGACCCAGCGGCGGTGGTTCCGGACCCGGGGGCGATCGAACGGCTGGAAGCGATGTGCCGCGCGCTGTCGCCGGTGCTGGCCGACGCCCCGATCCTCGCCCGCCAAGCCTGCTTCCGGCCCGTGACCCAGGACGGACTGCCGCTGATCGGCGCCGTCCCCGGCCTCGCCGACGCCTATGTCGCCACCGGTCACAGCGTCTGGGGCATCCTCAATGCGCCCGCCACCGGCGAGGCGATGGCCGAGCTGATCCTCGACGGTGCGGCGGCCCGGCTCGACCTCGCGCCGTTCGCGCCCGGGCGCCTGCCTCCCCTCGACCCGGCGCGGCTCGGCGGCTGAGACTCAGCGCCGGTCCGGGGCGACGGCGGCGGCGGCGATCGCGGCGATGTTCGCCAGCCGCTCCCCGTATTCCTGCGCGCTCGGCGGCGTGCCGGTCTTCGCCCCCCGCGCGGCCCTGACCAGGGTGGCCGCGAAGGTGCGGACGTCGAGCCCGGACCGCCCCAGGTCGGCCTCCCCGCTCGCCTCCGCCTCGGCCAGCAGGCGGGCGATCCGCTCCTCGTGCGCGGCCTCCAACGCCTCCGCCCCGGCCGCGTCGAGCGAGACCATGGTGGCGCGCAGCTCGGCCCAGTGCTCGGGGTTGCCGAACAGGCTGCCCAGCGTGCCGTAATAGGCGTCGAACAGCGCGGCGAGGCGGTCGCGGACCGGCCCTTGCATGGCCTCGGCCTCGGCGAAGCGCGCCTCCACGATGCGCCGGGTGCGGGCCATCATCGTGCGGAACACGTCTTCCTTGCCGGAGAAGTGCAGGTAGAGCGTCGCCTTGGCGACCCCGGCCTCGCGGGCGATGTCGTCCATCGAGGTGCGCCGGTAGCCGAAGCGGGCGAACAGCGACCGTGCCGCATCCGCGATCTGCTCCGGCCGCGTCGTGCAGCAGCCTTCGGGCGACCTGGCATTCATCTTGCGTCGAGCTGGGCAGCTTGTTTCGCGATTGACAGCGGTGCGTTGACCATCGTTCTATACTGACACTACCGTTTCGGTACAGGTGGTGCAGAGGGCCCACTCGGGTCCCTCCGGATCGACCGGCCTAGCACGGGCCGGCCCCGGTGCGGAAGCCGGATCGGCATCCAGACGGATCGACCCCATGCGCCGGGTGCGCCCGATACCTGCCCCGACGCAGCATCCATCAGGCTCCACGCCGCCAGCAGGGAGGCAGCAGATGATCCACGCACTCACCGTCAACGGGACCTCATATGAGGTCGACGTCGATGACGACACGCCGCTGCTCTGGGTTCTGCGCGACGATCTCGGGCTCACGGGGACCAAGTTCGGCTGCGGAGTCGCCCAGTGCGGCGCCTGCACCGTGTTCGTCGACGGCGCGCCGCGCCGGTCCTGCGTGACGCCGATGGCGGCGGTGGACGGCGAGGTCACCACCATCGAAGGGATCGCCGGACGCGAGGCGGAGGCGGTGCAGCAAGCCTGGGCCGCGGCCGACGTGCCGCAATGCGGCTACTGCCAGTCCGGCCAGGTGATGAGCGCCGTGGCCCTGCTCCAGCAGGTGCCCAGCCCGACCGACCGCGACATCGATCTGGCGATGAACGGCAACATCTGCCGCTGCGCCACCTACGTCCGCATCCGGGCCGCGATCCACGACGCCGCCGCGACGCTGGAGGGCTGAGACCATGGGTATCCAAGACATGCGCATCTCCCGTCGCAGCGCGCTGAAGGGCGCGGCGGGGCTGGTCATCGGGATGACACTGCCGGCCGGCGCCGGCCGGCTGGCGCAGGCCGCCGGGGGCGCGCCCGCTGCCTTCGCGCCGAACGCCTTCGTGCGCATCGGCGCCGACGGCATCGTGACCGTCCTCTGCAAGCATCTGGAGATGGGCCAGGGCCCGTTCACCGGCATGGCGACACTGGTCGCCGAGGAGCTGGACGCCGACTGGGCGCAGATCCGGGTGGAGCACGCGCCATCCGACGCCAGCACCTACGCCAACCTCCTGTTCGGCATCCAGGGTACCGGCGGCTCGACCGCCATCGCCAACGCCTATGAGCAGATGCGCGGCGCCGGCGCCACCGCCCGCGCGCTGCTGGTCGAGGCCGCGGCCCGGGAATGGGACGTGCCGGTGGCGGAGATCACGGTCGAATCCGGCGTCATCCGCCACACCGCTTCGGCGCGGGAGTCCGGCTTCGGGCCGCTCGCGGAGGCGGCGTCGCGGCTGCCGGCGCCCGAGGGCGTGCCGCTGAAGGACCCGTCCCGCTTCACCCTGATCGGCCGCGACCGGCCGGGGATGCGGGTCGACAGCGCCGACAAATCCGCCGGTCGCGCCCGCTTCGGCATCGACATCGTCGGGCCCGAGCTGCTGACGGTGGTGGTCGCCCATCCGCCGCGCTTCGGAAGCAGGGTCGGCGGCTTCGATCCGGCACCCGCGCTGGCGGTCGACGGGGTGGTCGCGGTCGAGGAGATCCCGACCGGGATCGCCGTCTACGCGACCGGCACATGGCCGGCGATCAAGGGCCGGCAGGCGCTTGCCCTCGACTGGGACGACAGCGCCGCGGAGACGCGCAGCTCGGCTGCGATCATCGACAGCTATCTCGCGGCCGCCGCGGCACCCGGCCTGGTTGCCAACCTGCAGGGCGACCCGGACGCGGCGCTCGCGGGGGCGGAGCGCCTGATCGAGGCCGACTACGTCTTCCCCTATCTCGCCCATGCGCCGATGGAGCCGCTGAACGGCGTGCTGCACTGGGACGGCGACTCGGCGGTTGCGACCTTCGGCAGCCAGCTGCAGACCATCGACCACGGCGCGCTCGCCATGGCCCTGGGCCTCACCCCGGACAAGGTCGCGATCGAGACCGTTCTGGCCGGTGGCAGCTTCGGGCGGCGCGGCGAGTTCGCTGCCGCCTTCGCCGTGGAACTGGCCGAGGTTGCCAAGGCGATCGGCCCCGGCCGACCGGTCAAACTGATGTGGACCCGCGAGGACGACCTCGCCGGTGGAAGCTACCGTCCCGCCATGCTGCACCGGATGCGCGGCGGCGTCAGCGACGGGCGCCTCGTCGCCTGGACCGACACGATCGTCGGCCAGTCATTCGCCATCGGCACCCCGTTCGAGAGCTTCATCGTCCGCGACGGCATCGATGCGACCATGGTCGAGGGAGCCTCCCATCTGCCTTATGCCGTGCCCGACTTCCGCTGCGACCTGCACTATGCGGACGTCGGCGTGCCCACGCTGTGGTGGCGTTCGGTCGGGCATTCCCACACCGGCTATGCCGTGGAGTGCTTCGTCGACGAGCTGCTGGAAGCGGCCGGACAGGACCCGGTGGAAGGGCGGCTCGCGCTGATGGACGATGCGCCGCGGCTCGCCGGAGCGCTGCGAACGGTGGCAGCGCTCGCCGAGCGCGCCGGCCCGCCAACCGAGGGCCGCGCCCGCGGTGTGGCGGCGGTGGAGAGCTTCGGCAGCTATGTCGCCCAGATAGCCGAGGTCTCGGCCGACGGCGACGGGGTCCGGGTGCACAAGGTGTGGTGCGCGATCGACTGCGGGGTCGCGGTCAACCCGGACATGATCCGCGCCCAGATGGAGGGAGGGATCGGCTTCGGCCTCGGGCATGCCCTGTTCTCCCAGATCACCCTCGACGAGGGTCGGCCGGTGGAAACCAATTTCGACCGCTACCGCTCGCTGCGCATTCACGAGATGCCGGAGGTGGAGGTGGCGATCGTGCCGTCGACGGCACCGCCCACCGGGGTCGGCGAACCGGGCGTGCCGCCGATCGCGCCGGCGGTGGCCAATGCCATGGCCCGCCTGGGGCTTGGGCGGCCGCGGCGCCTGCCGATGACGGAAGGCATGGTCTGATGCGCCGCCGCTTCGCACTGGCTGCTGCCGCAGTCGCGATCGTGCTCGCCGGCGCCGGCCTCAGGGTCGGCGCCGAGAGCGCCGACAGCCTCAGGCCGGTTTCCGATTTCGCCGGTATCGCCGACGATGGCGAGCGGGCCGCCGCCTTGTTCAACGAGGCCGCGAAGGTGCTGATGCATCCGCGCTGTCTCAACTGCCATCCGGTCGGCGATCGGCCGTTCCAGAACGACGCGATGCGCCCGCACGAGCCGCTCGTGGTGCGCGGGGAGGACGGCCACGGCGCGGCCGGCATGCCCTGCGCCGCCTGTCACGGCGACGCCAACTATGAGCCGGCTGGGGTGCCGGGCGACCCGCACTGGGCGCTGGCGCCGGCGTCGATGGCCTGGGTCGGCAAGTCGGCCGGCGAGATCTGCCGCCAGCTCAGCGATCCCGAACAGACCGGCGGCCGCGACCTCGCCGCGATCCTCGACCATGTCGCGAACGACAGCCTCGTGCTGTGGGGCTGGGACCCGGGCGCAGGACGCACGCCCGCACCCGGGACAAACGCCGAGTTCGCGGCGCTGCTGCGCGCGTGGGTGGATGCGGGAGCCGGCTGCCCGCCAGCCTGAGGCGCCGGCGGCGCCTACCGGCCGATCACTTCTTCCGGATAGACGCCCCAGATCGCGGTGCGGACCACCCAGCCGTCGTGCCCGGCGGCGTCGACCTCGCACCAGTCGCCCGTACAGGCCAGCAGGCTGGCTACGACGCCGGGCTGGGCGATGGCGATTGCCGGCGCGCCAGTCTCGGGCGCGCTGTGCAAGGTGGCGTCGCCACCGACGACGATCACGCTGCGCCGGCTGGTCAGCAACGCCTGGTAGACCCAGCCCTCGTCGCCGTCCCAGTCACGAATCCGCCGCCAGTCCTGATGCTCCGCGATCACCTCGACCGGCAGCCCGGGATGGCGGAAGACCCAGAGGATCTCGTGGTCGCTTCCCGGCCCGCGGCGCACGTTGGCCGGGCTCGCCTTCACCGACATGAAGCGCGGCACCTGCACCGGCGAATCGCCCCGCGCTTCCCGTTCCGGCAGGGCCACGGCAAGGGCGAGCAGGACGGCGATCGCGATCAGCGCGACCCCGCGCGCCAGGCGCCAGCGCCAGGGCATCGGCGTCCGCTCACTGGCCGGCTGCAGGCTGGGAGGGAGGGGGTTCATGCGACGGTCCTCGGGGATGGACTCGGCAACGGAGGGCGTGTCGCCTCTTGTGCATCGCCCGACCGCTGCTGGTCAACCGGCCTCGGCAGGCGCCGGCTGGACAACCGCCTCGCGGCTTGCTACCGCAGCGCGCGGGCAGGGAGAATGTGGACCGATGGCGCATCGCGCATTGAAAGTGCATGTCACGCGCAGGCTGCCGGAGCTGATCGAGACCCGGCTGATGGAGCTGTTCGACGCGACGCTCAACGCCAACGACCACCAGATGAGCCAGGAGGAGCTGAAATCGGCTGCCGCCGAGGCGGCGGTGCTGGTGCCGACGGTCACCGACCGGATCGACGCCGAGGTGATCGCGGCGGCCGGCCCGAGCCTGCGCCTGATCGCCTCGTTCGGCACCGGGGTCGACCATATCGACCTTGCCGCCGCCACTGCACGCCGGATCGCCGTCTCCAACACCCCGGGCGTGCTGACCGACGATACCGCCGACATGACGATGGCGCTGATCCTGGCGGTGCCGCGCCGGCTGACCGAGGGCGAGCGCCTGGTCCGCTCCGGGCGGTGGGCAGGCTGGGGTCCGACCACCATGCTCGGCAGCCGGATCACCGGCAAGCGGCTCGGCATCGTCGGGATGGGGCGGATCGGCCAGGCGGTGGCGCGGCGGGCGCGCGGCTTCGGGCTTTCGATCCACTACCACAACCGCCGGCGGGTCCATGCCGACATCGCCGCCGCGCTGGATGCCACCTACTGGGAGAGCCTCGACCAGATGCTCGCCCATGTCGACATCGTCTCGGTGCACTGCCCGCGCACGCCGGCGACCTACCACCTGCTCAACGCCCGCCGGCTGGCGCTGCTGGCGCCGCACGCCTATCTGGTCAACACCTCGCGCGGGCAGGTCATCGACGAGGAGGCGCTGGTCGAGCGGCTCACCTCGGGCGAACTGGCCGGCGCCGGGCTGGACGTGTTCGAGCACGAGCCGGCGATCGATCGCCGCCTGCTCACGCTGGAGAACGTGGTGCTGCTGCCGCACATGGGCTCGGCGACTGTCGAGGGCCGGCTGGCCATGGGACAGCGGGTGCTGCTCAACATCCAGAGCCACGCCGACGGCCACAGCCCGCCGGACCGGGTGCTGACGACCGAATTTTGAGGCTTGCACTTGTCGGTGGGCGCGCCGTTGCCTAATCTGGTCAGAGGGGATGGCGGACACCGGGGGGTGACGGCATGATTCGGGGACTTCTGCCGGGCACGCTGGCGGCGGCCGGTGCCTTGTGGACCGCGGCGGCGCCGGCGCAGGGCCTGGAACTCGCGCCCTACAAGCCTGCTCTGCAGGGACAGGTCATTCTCAACCCGGAGCCCGATCATTCCGCCCCGTCGCCGGTGCGCCGCGTGCTGGTGCCGCTCGCAGAGCCGGTGCCGGACGCCGGCTCGCCTATTGGCGAGGGTGGCGACCAGGCGGTGGGCCAGGCTGGCGCTCAGGCGGGACTCGATTGCCCCATCGCCGAAGGCTGGCAGGTGGTGGTGGTCCGCGGCACCATGGCGCCCGACATCGTGCGCGGCCACATGATCACGGTGCTGCCGCCGGGCTGCTGATCGACCCGGCACCGCAGAGGGTGCAGTCGGGGTCCCGGGCGGCACGCATCAGGGTGAAGCGCGGCGCCAGGGCGTCGTAGAGCAGCAGCCGGCCAGACAGGTTCTCGCCCAGCCCGAGCAGCTGCTTCAGCGCCTCGGTCGCCATCAGGGTGCCGGCGACGCCGGCCACCGCGCCGAGGATGCCGGCCTGGTCGCAGCGCGGCACCAGGTCGGCCGGCGGCGGCGCCGGGAACAGGCAGCGATAGCAGGGGTGCGGGGGGCCGAGATGGGCCTGGAACAGCCCGATCTGTGCCTCGAACCGCAGCAGCGCGCCCGAGACCAGCGGGATTCCCAGCCGGTAGCAGGCATCGTTGGCGGCATAGCGGGTGACGAAATTGTCGCTGCCGTCGAGCACGACGTCGTGGCCGGCAAGCAGGTCGCCGGCATTGTCCGCGGTCAGCCGGACGGTGCGGGCGTCGACCGTCACGTCCGGGTTGATGGCGGCGAGCATGCGGCCGGCGCTCTCGGTCTTCGCCCGGCCGACCTGGTCGGTGGCATGGATCACCTGGCGCTGCAGGTTGGAGAGCTCGACCACGTCGTCGTCGATCACCGTCAGCCGGCCGACGCCGGCAGCGGCGAGGTAGAGCGCGGCCGGGGCGCCCAGCCCGCCGGCGCCGATCAGCGCCACCCGCGCCGCCAGCAGCCGCGCCTGGCCGGCGTCGCCGACCTCGTCGAGGATCAGGTGCCGGGCGTAGCGCTCGAACTGGGATTCGGTCAGCTCCATCGACGGTCCATCATTGACAGTAAGGAGGCAGTCCTCACCCGGCCAGTCCCTCGAACAGGGCGGTCGAGAGGTAGCGCTCGGCGAAGGAGGGGATGATGACCACCACCTGCTTGCCGGCCATGTCGGGACGTCGCGCCACCTCGACGCCGGCAGCGAGCGCCGCGCCGGAGGAGATGCCGACCGGCAGGCCCTCCAGCCGTGCGATCCGCCGGGCCATGGCGAAGGCGGCTTCGTTGCCGATCCGGATCACTTCGTCGTAGATGCCGGTGTTCAGGATCGGCGGCACGAACCCGGCGCCGATGCCCTGGATGCGGTGCGGGCCGGGATTGCCGCCGGAGAGCACTGCGCTGTCCTCCGGCTCGACGGCGATCATCTGGACGCCTGGCTTGCGCGCCTTCAGAACCTCGCCGACACCGGTGATGGTGCCGCCGGTGCCGATCCCGGAGATCACCGCGTCGACGCCGCCCGCGGTGTCGATCCACAGTTCCTCGGCGGTGGTCAGACGGTGGACCTCGGGGTTGGCCGCGTTCTCGAACTGCTGCGGCATCACCGCGCCCGGCGTCTCGGCCAGCAACGCGTCGGCCTTTTCCATTGCGCCGCGCATGCCCTTGACGCCCTCGGTCAGCACCAGTTCCGCCCCGAGCAGCGCCAGCATCTTGCGCCGTTCGATCGACATCGTCTCCGGCATCACCAGGATCAGCCGGTAGCCCTTGGCGGCGGCGACGAAGGCCAGCGCGATGCCGGTATTGCCGCTGGTCGGCTCGATGAGGGTGTTGCGGCCGGGCGCGATGCGCCCGTCGCGCTCCATAGCCTCGATCATCGCCAGCCCGATCCGGTCCTTCACCGAAGCGAGCGGATTGAAGAACTCGAGCTTGGCCATCAGGTCGGCGCGGAGCGACTCCGCCTCGGCGAGGCGCGGCAGGCGCACCAGCGGTGTGCCGCCGATCGTGGCCAGGAAGCTGTCGTAGATCCGTCCACGCGGCGCGGCGAAGCGATTGTCCGCATCGGCCCCGGCTCCGGCGTCGGCCATCATCGGTTCCCTCTGTCAGGCAGTTGCGGCGCGGACCATAGCAAATGGCGCCGTTCCGGCCCATCGGCAAACGGCCGGGACGGCCGCCGCCCGGGTCGGCCGTCACCGCCGGCGGACGGTCAGACGGCGTGCTCTGCGATCTGGCTGCCCGGAACGGCGCCGCTGCTGCGGGCCTGCTCGCACAGATCCGCGATGGTGATCTCATCGAGCTCGCTGAGGATCACCTCCTGCATCCTCTCCCACAACGGCACGATGACCTGCTGGGCCATGGAGGAGGTGACCGGGAAATCGACGCCCCCGTCATTCTCCTCGATGTCGGCGAGCACGCGGGTGATCTCCCCCAGCGTGATCCTCCGCTGCTCGCGGGCCAACCGATAGCCGCCGCGCGGCCCGCGCACGCCGACCAGGATCTTGGCGCGGACCAGGCGCTGAAGCACCTGCTCCAGATAGCGGCGGGGTATTCCCTGGCGCTCGGTCAGGTCGGAACTCTGGACGGGGGACGTGCCGCTCCGCATGGCGATGTCGACGACGGCTTCATAGGCGCAAAGCAGTTTTCGCGGTGTCTTCAACATAATGTGATGAACCGGTTCACTAATGGCGGAAAAAAAATTACCGGAGTCCGGTCGATCCGAATCCACCGGCTTCGCGGCCGCTTGCCGGGAGCCGGTCGACGGGCCCCCATTGCAGCCGGCTGACCGGCGCCACCACCATCTGGGCGATCCGCATTCCGCGCGAAACCACGAACGGATCGGAGCTGGCATTGAACATGATCACTTTCACCTCCCCACGATAATCGGCGTCGATGGTGCCCGGGCTGTTCAGCACCGTGACCCCGTGCTTCCAGGCCAGCCCCGAGCGGGAGCGGACCTGGGCTTCGAATCCGTCCGGCAGCGCGATTGCGATGCCGGTCGGCACCAGCAGCCGCTCGCCGGGCCCGAGGGTGACCGGGTCGGCGACCGCTGCGGTCAGATCCACGCCCGCGCTGCCGCCGGTGGCATAGTCCGGCAGCGGCAGGTCGAGGGCGTGGTCGAGGCGGACGATGGCAACCTGCACCGCCTGCCTCATGCCGCGTCCGCCCCCAGGCCGGACGCAGGGCCGGACGCGGGCGGCGTCCGGGCGAAGTGGTCGGCAATCCGGTGCACCAGCCTGGCGGCGACCCCCGACTTGTCCATCGCCGGCCAGTGGTCCGCACCGTCGTCGGTGATCAGCGTCACCGTGTTGCGGGTGCCGCCGAAGGTGCCGCTGTCGGCGGCGACGTCGTTGGCGACGATCCAGTCGCACTTCTTCGCATTCCGCTTGGCGGTGGCATTTGCCGTCAGGTCGGCGGTCTCAGCCGCGAACCCGATCACCAGCGGCGGCCTGTCAGTCACCCGCTCGGCGATTTCGGCGAGGATGTCCGGATTGAGCGCCACCGCGATCGGATCGGGGGCGCCGCCGGTCTTCTTGATCTTCTGCTGCGCCACCCGGTCCGGCCGCCAGTCGGCGACCGCGGCGGCGAAGACGGCGACGTCGCATGGCAGGGCGGCAAGACAGGCGTCGCGCATCTGGGCGGCGGTCTCGACGGCGACCGTGGCGATCCCGAGCGGCGGCGGCAGCTGTGTCGGGCCGCTGACCAGCGTGACGTCGGCGCCGTAGCCGGCGAGCGCGCCCGCGATGGCGTGGCCCTGGCGCCCCGAGGAGCGGTTGGCGAGGTAGCGGACCGGGTCGAGCGGTTCATGGGTCGGGCCGCTGGTCACCAGGGCGCGCCGGCCACCGAGCGGGCGCTGCACGCCGTCCCACGGCGTCTCGGGCTTGCGCGGATAGAGCTGGAGGAAGGTCTCGACGGCGGCGACGATGTCGGCCGGCTCGGCCAGCCGGCCGTATCCATATTCGCCGCAGGCCATCTCGCCCTCCACCGGGCCGGCGACGCGCACCCCGCGTTGCTGCAGCAGGGCGAGGTTGGCGCGGGTGGCGGGATGCTCCCACATCCGCACGTTCATCGCCGGCGCCACCATCACCGGCGCATCGGTCGCCAGCAGCACGGTCGAGGCGAGGTCGTCGGCGAGCCCGTGCGCCATCTTGGCCAGCAGGTCGGCGGTCGCGGGCAGCACCAGGATCAGGTCGGCGTCGCGCGACAGCTCGATATGGCCCATTTCCGCCTCGTCGGTGAGGTCGAACAGGGGCATGAACACCTTGTCGCCGGTGAGCGCGCCGACCGACAGCGGGGTGACGAACTCGGTGGCTGCCCGGGTCAGCACCGCGCGCGTCCGCACTCCGAGCCGGCCCAGCAGCCGGATGGTCTCCAGCGCCTTGTAGGCGGCGATGCCGCCGCCGATGACCACCAGGACCCGGCGCTCCAGTTGCATGGTACCTCCTCAGATGCCGGGGGACGCACCCGGACCACGCGGCGGTAATGTTAAACGCGTTGGCCGGGCAAGGCAAACGGGCCAATACATCCGTGTGCCGGAATCGTTGCGGGAATCGTTGCCGGAACGCCGGTCAGGTCCAGGCGAGCAGGGCGATGACGACGGCGACGATGCTCAGCGCGGAGGCGGCGCCGAGCAGGAACGCCGCCATCGAGCGCCTGCGCTGTCGCGGCAGCGCGAGCGTCAGCGTGCGGATCGTCTCCGGGTGCAACCGCAGCCCGTAGACGGCGGCCTCCTCGACCAGGGACGCCGCGCTGCCGATCAGCCGCGGCGCGGCGCGGGCTGCCTCCAGCGCGTCACGCATCGCCTCGGCCGCGTGCGCCTCCGGCCCGAAGGAATCGCGCATCCAGCTCTCGATCAGCGGCCGGGCCAGCTCCCAGATGTTGACCTGGCGGTTCAGCGCCAGGCCCATGCCCTCGGCCATCAGCATCGTCTTCTGCAGCAGGAGCAGCTGGGGCTGGACCTCCATGCGGAAGGTGCGGGCGACCTGGAACAGCTGGCCCAGCACCCGGGCGAGCGAGATGTCGTGGGTCGGCTTGCCGAAGATCGGCGCGCCGATCGACCGGCAGGCCTGGGCGAATACCTCGACGTTGGCGTCCGGCGGCACGTAGCCCGCGCGCCACTGCACCTCGGCGACCTTGTAGTAGTCGCCGCGCAGGAAGGCGATCAGCAGCTCGGCCAGGTAGACCCGGTCCTTGCGGGCGAGGCGCCCCATGATCCCGAAATCGATCGGCACCACGGTGCCGTCCGGAGTGACGAAGGCGTTGCCGCCGTGCATGTCGGCATGGAAGAAGCCGTCGCGGAACACCTGGAAGAAGAAGGTCTCGGCGCATTTCTGCAGCACCAGGCTCGGGTCGTGCCCGGCGGCCAGCAGGGCTTCCCGGTCGTCGATCCGGACCCCGGCCACCCGTTCCTGGGTCAGTACCCGGCGGGCGGTGCGGTCCCAGTCGATGCGCGGCGTGCGGTAGCCGGCATCGCCGGCGAAGTTGAGGCCGAGCTCGTCGGCCGCCGCCGCCTCCATCCGGAAGTCCATCTCGATCTGGACCGTCTCCTCGAAGGTCCGCGCCACCTCCAGCGGCCGCAGCCGGCGCAGCCGGGGCTGGGTACGCTCGACCAGCTCGGCCAGCCAGAACATCAGGTCGAGGTCGCGCGCGATCTCCCGCTCGACGGTCGGACGCAGCACCTTGACTGCCACCGGCTCGCCGGTCGTGGTCAGGGCGAAATGGACCTGGGCGATCGAGGCGGCGGCGACCGGCACCTCGTCGAAGCGCGCGAACAGCCGGTCGATCGGCTGTTCGAGCTCGCGCTCGATGATGGTGCGGGCAACGCTGCCGGGAAAGGCGGGCAGCCGGTCCTGCAGGCGGGCCAGGTCCGCCGCGATCTCCTCCCCGACCAGGTCCGAGCGCACCGACAGCGCCTGGCCGAGCTTGATGAAGGACGGGCCGAGCTGCTGGCAGGCCAGCGCCAGCCGCTCGCCCGGCCTGCCCTTCACCTGCCGGCTGGCGAAGCGTCGCGCCAGCCAGACCAGCCCCGGGGCGACGCGGAGCTGCTCCAGCGGGAACAGGGCGTCGTGGCGCGCCAGCGTCCAGGCGATCTGCAGCAGCCGGAGAATGTTGCGCGCGGAGCGGAGCATCAGCGGCGGCCGGATGCGGCCCTGCCGGCAGTGCGGCCCCGGGGAATCCGGGTCACAGCCGCCATGCGCTGTGGATGGCGGCGATGCCGCCCGACAGGTTGCGGAAGCGGCCGCGGCCGAGGCCCGCCTGCGCCATCAGGTCGAGCAGGTGCTCCTGGTCTGGGAAGCGGCGGATGCTCTCGGCGAGATAGCGGTAGGACCCGGCGTCGCGGGCGACCAGCGCGCCGATCCTCGGCAGCACCGCGAAGGAATAGGCGTCGTAGGCGCGGCGCAGCGGCGCCAGCCGGACCTGGCTGAACTCGAGGCAGTAGAACCGGCCACCCGGCCGCAACACGCGCCGCGCCTCGGACAGCGCCTGCGCGATCTCGGTGACGTTCCGCAGCCCGAAGCCGATTGTGTAGACATCCACGCTGCGATCCGGCAGCGGGATCGCCTCCGCCGCCGCGCACACCCAGCTCAGCCGGCCGTCCAGATTGACGTGGCCGCGGTCGAAGGCCCGGTCGCGGCCGACCGAGAGCATGGCGTGGGTGATGTCGCAGACGACGACGTCGGCACCACGCCGGGCCAGGCGGAACGCGATGTCGCCGGTGCCGCCGGCCACGTCCAGGCACAGCTGCCCGGCCCGCGGCGCCACCTCGGCGACCAGGTCGTCCTTCCACAGCCGATGGATGCCGCCGCTCATCAGGTCGTTCATCAGGTCGTAGCGGCGCGCCACCGACTCGAAGACGTCGCGCACCCGCTGCGTCTTCTCGGCGGCCGGCAGATCCTGGTAGCCGAAGGGCCGCCGGTCGTCCACCGCCTCTGCCGGGGCGGCGTCGCGGTCGGGCCGGCTGGCCGGGGCAGGTGCCATCATGGAGGCCTCGTGCTGACGCGTGCCGGGCGCACCGGCGCCGCCGCGGGCGGCGGACCGGATGCGGGTCGCGGCGACCATAGCGCAGCAACCGGCGGCCTGCTACAACCCCGGCCATGCCCGAGTTGCCCGAAGTCGAAACCGTCTGCCGCGGGCTCGCTGCCCGGATCAACGGACTGAGGCTGGAGCGGGTGACGGCGCGCCGGCCGGACCTGCGCTTCCCGCTGCCGATCGGCTTCGCCGCGCGGCTCACGGGTCGCCGGATCACCGCGATCGACAGGCGGGCGAAGTACATGCTGTGGCACCTCGACGACGGCACCGTCGCGCTCGGTCATCTCGGCATGTCCGGGCGGCTGGTGATCAGCGACCCGCCGCATCCCCCGGCCGCGCGGCACGACCACCTGCTGTTCGAGCTGGAGGGCGGCGTCCAGGTGCGGTTCAACGACGCCCGTCGCTTCGGCTATTTCTCGCTGAGCGACGAGGCCGGCCTGGACCGGCACCCGCACCTGCGCGACCTGGGGCCGGAGCCGCTCGGCAACGGGTTCAGCGCCGGCCATCTGACGGAGCGGCTTGCCGGGCGCCGCAGCGCGATCAAGGCGGCGCTGCTCGACCAGCGGGTGGTCGCCGGGCTGGGCAACATCTACGTCTGCGAGGCGCTGTACCGGGCCGGGATCTCGCCGCTGCGCCCCGCCGGCGCGGTGGAGCCGCGCGCCGTCCAGCGGCTGGTGGACGCGGTACGCGGGGTCCTGGAAGAGGCGATCGAGGCCGGCGGCTCGACCCTGCGCGACTATGTCCAGACCAGCGGCGAACTCGGCTATTTCCAGCACAGCTTCGCGGTCTACGACCGAGCCGGGCAGGCCTGTCCCGATTGTGCGATTGCGAAGAGGGCTTGTGCAGTGCAGCGGATCATGCAGCATGGGCGGTCCACTTTCTATTGTTCCAGGCGGCAGAGATGAGGTAGTACGCGCGCCGTCGACGGTCCCTGCGGGCCGCACCGGCGTCGCAGTCGTGATGCAACCGGCACAGCATTGGCGGCGCCATTCTCATGATCGGGAGAGCCAGCATGGCCTACGAGTTCATCGAAGTTGAGATGCGCGAACGCGTCGGCATCATCCGGCTGAACCGACCGAAGGCGTTGAACGCGCTGTGTGCCGGCCTGGTGGTGGAACTGTGCCGCGCGCTGGATGCCATGGAAGACAACGCCGACATCGGCGCCATCGTGCTCACCGGCAACGAGAAGGCATTCTGCGCCGGCGCCGACATCAAGGAGATGGCCAGCAAGACCTTCGTCGAGGCCTATACCGGGGACTTTGTCGGCGACTGGGAGCGGCTGGCCCGGTGCCGCAAGCCGGTGATCGCCGCGGTGGGCGGCTACGCGCTCGGCGGCGGCTGCGAAATGGCGATGATGTGCGACTTCATCCTGGCCGCAGAGACCGCCAAGTTCGGCCAGCCCGAGATCACGATCGGCGTGCTGCCGGGCGCAGGCGGCACCCAGCGTCTGACCCGCTTCGTCGGCAAGTCGAAGGCGATGGAGATGATCCTGACGGGGCGGATGATGGACGCGGAGGAGGCCGAGCGCGCCGGGCTGGTCAGCCGGATCGTGCCGGCCGACGACCTGGTCGACGAGGCGGTGAAGACAGCGGCACGGATCGCCGAGATGTCGCTGCCCAGCGTGATGATGGCCAAGGAAGCGGTGAACCGCGCCTACGAGACGACGCTGGCCGAAGGCGTCCGCTTCGAGCGCCGCATTTTCCACGCCGCCTTCGCCACCGAGGACCAGAAGGAAGGCATGGCCGCCTTCGTCGAGAAGCGGCAGCCGCATTTCAAGCACCGATGATGAATTCGGGCGGGCCGGTAGGATTGCCCGCTTGACTCGGGCCGGCATGAGCGCTAGGTACCCCGCTCTTCGATCACCGGATGATCGACCATCCCAAAGAGGGCTGCATGGCGCATCATAAGTCCGCGCGCAAACGCATCCGCCGGAACGAGCGGCGGGCCGGAATCAACCGGAACCGGGTCAGCCGGATCCGTACCTTCATCCGTCGCGTCGAGAGCGCCATCGCGTCGGGCGACGGTGCCGCCGCCCAGGCTGCCTTTGCTCTCGCCCAGCCGGAAGTGCAGCGCGGCGTCACCAAAGGGGTCTTGCACCGCAATACGGCGGCGCGTAGGATTTCGCGAATGGCCCGCCGCATCAAGTCGATGGCGGCCTGACGCTGGTACGCGCGTCCTGTTACGCGACCGAAATATAATATTCAAGTCGTTCGATGCTGATCCGGAGCGGCTCTTTTAGAGTGCTCTGGCCGAGAGTGATAATAAAACAGCGCCACTTATAAGTCGGCGCTGTTGTTGTTTTTGGCCTTCGCTCGCTAAGCCCTTCCAGACAAATCGAATCTGTGATGCAAGCGGATTTTTTTCAAATCCGACATTGCGACCTATTGCGATGGCGGCTGGTGATGGGCTATCGTGAGCAAGCTGGTCCAAGGCGAAAACAATAAAGCTGCTTGAGGGGGTGAGATAAGAGTGATGATCATTCGTCAGTCGATGCTCTCAAGTAGTGCCGCGGACGCAGCAATCCTTTCTTCGAGCGAAACCGACATATAACTTCAGACTTTGTCGGCCGGCAGCCGGGATATTTCTCGGCTGCTCTTGATTTGCTTTGTCCGTACGAGGTGGGCATTGGTGAAACTCACGCCTGGCGCAGGCAGCAGGATGGCGGCGCGAGGCGAGGCGGGCCCGGAGCAGGGCCGCCGAGCAAGGATTGGTTGCGGCGATGGCAGAAGACATGCTGACGGTCGGTGACCCGAAGGCAAACGGCGCGAAGGCCAGTGGCCTGACGGTGGAGGGGCTCTGGATGCGTGTGCGCGGGCGCATGCGCCAGGACTGCAGCGAGAGCGAGTTCCGCAGTTGGCTGAAGCCGCTCGAACTGGAGGAGGCCCATCCCGGCGGATTGGTGCTGGCGACCCCGTCCCGGTTCATGCGGGACTGGGTGGCCACGCACTATCTCGACCGGATCGGCCAGATCTGCCGCGAGGAGATGGGACGGCCGTACAGCGTCGAAGTGGTGGCGCGGCCGGGCCAGCGCCCGTCGAAGAAGACCGAAGACGCAGCCGGGGGAGACGCGGCCGGGGGAGACGCGGCCGGGGAGGAGCCTGGCGCGGCCGGTGCGCGCCTGAACGGCACTGCGGACGCCGATGAACCCGATGCGGAGGATGTGCTTGTGGACAGGCCGATGGCAGCCGTAGCCGCCGATGCCGCCAACAGCGGGCAGATGGGCGCATCGCTGGACGGCAGCTGCAGGTTCGAGACCTTCGTCGTCGGCAAGCCCAACGAGTTCGCCCATGCGGCGGCGCGCCGGGTGGCGGAGGCGGAGAAGGTTCCGTTCAACCCGCTGTTCCTGTACGGCGGCGTCGGGCTGGGCAAGACCCACCTAATGAACGCCATCGCCTGGGAGATGCGGGCACGCTTCCCGCAGCGGCGCGTGTTCTACATGTCGGCCGAGTACTTCATGTACCGGTTCATCGCCTCGCTGCGGCACAAGGGCACTGTCGAGTTCAAGCAGCAGCTGCGCACGGCCGACGTGCTGATGGTCGACGACATCCAGTTCTTCAGCGGCAAGGATTCCACCCAGGAGGAGTTCTTCCACACGTTCAATGCGCTGGCCGACGAGAACCGGCAGATCGTGCTGTCGGCCGACAAGTCGCCGGCCGACCTCGACGGGGTGGAGATGCGGCTCAGGTCGCGGCTCGGCTGGGGCGTGGTCGCCGACATCCATCCGACCGACTACGAGCTGCGGCTGGGCATCCTGCAGGCTCGGGCCGAGCAGATCAATTTCAAGGTGTCGGAGAAGGTGCTGGAGTTCATCGCCCATCGCATCACCGGCAATGTGCGCGAACTGGAGGGCGCGCTGAACCGGCTGGACGCCCATGCCGGCCTGATCGGCCGCGAGATCACGGTCGACGTGGTGCCGGACCTGTTGCGCGACCTGCTGCGCGCCAACGACCGCAAGGTCTCGATCGAGGAGATCCAGCGCCGGGTCGCCGAGCATTTCAACGTCAAATACGCCGACATGCTGTCCGCCCGGCGCGCCCGGGCAGTCGCGCGCCCGCGCCAGATCGCCATGTACCTGGCCAAGCAGCTCACCTCGCGCTCGCTGCCGGACATCGGCCGCAAGTTCGGCGGCCGAGACCACACGACGGTGATGCATGCCGTGCGCAAGGTCGAGGATCTGTGCCTGGTCGATTCCTCCTTCGCCGACGATGTCGACCATTTGCGCAAGATCCTGGAAGGCGGCTGAGCGGGCGCCGGCCCCGGTCGCCCGGCGGTTTGGAGCAGATTCGCCGTCCGTTGCCGCCGATCCGGCCGGCGCCCTGGAATCCAGGGCATTTCGTTTGGGATTCCAGCGCCTTATGCTATACCTGTCCGACTGAACTGCGGTGCACGGCGCGGCGGCAGGGCGCGCTTCGTGCGCCGGTAATCGCGTCCTCTGCGAAATGGGGGAGTCCGGGCCGCATCCGGCGGCCGCGGCGCGGGCGCCGGCGTTGCGGCAGCTGGTGCCGGCAGGGCAGCACATGGCCGGACGCGGTGGTTGCAGGACGCGGTGGTTGCCTGGCGGGGTGGTTTGCCGGGCGCGGGGATGTAGGAAAGGCAGAGCGTACGAACAATGAAGCTGGTTATCGAGCGCGCCGCACTGTTGAAGTCGCTGGCACACATCCAGAGCGTCGTCGAGCGCCGCAACACGATCCCGATCCTGTCCAACGTCCTGGTCGAGGCGCGCGACGACGCGCTGAAGCTCACCGCGACCGACATGGACCTCGCGATCGTGGAATCGGTCTCGGCCGCGATCGGCAGCGCCGGCGCGACGACCGTGCCGGCCCATACCCTGTACGAGATCGTCCGCAAGCTGCCCGACGGCGCGCAGATCGAGCTCGACCAGACGCGGGACGCGAACCGGATCACGCTCTCGGCGGGCCGGTCGCGATTCACGTTGGCCTGCCTGCCGACCGAGGATTTCCCGATGCTGTCGAGCGGCGACCTGCCGTTCGCCTTCTCGATCGGCGCCGGCGACCTGCGCGGCCTGATCGACCGGACCCGGTTCGCGATCTCCACCGAGGAGACCCGCTACTACCTGAACGGCATCTACCTGCACGCGACCAAGACCAACGACCTCGACGTCCTGCGCGCGGTCGCCACCGACGGACACCGGCTGGCGCGGGTCGAGATGCCGCTGCCCGACGGCGCCGCCGGCATGCCGGGAGTGATCGTGCCGCGCAAGACCGTCAACGAGCTGCGCAAGCTGATCGACGACGCGGGCGACACCGTCCGGGTGGCCCTTTCGGAAACCCGGATCCGTTTCACCGTCGATGCGCTGGAGGTCACCTCGAAGCTGATCGACGGCACCTTCCCGGACTATCAGCGGGTGATCCCGGCCAACAACGACAAGACCATGGATGTCGACTGCACCGCCTTCGCCCAGGCGGTCGACCGGGTCTCGACCATCTCCTCGGAGAAGTCGCGCGGGGTCAAGCTCAGCATGGCGAATTCCACCCTCACCCTCTCGGCGACAAGCCCGGACAACGGCACCGCGGTAGAGGAGCTGGAGGTGCAGTTCGGGCAGAAGGACGTGCTCGAGATCGGCTTCAACTCGCGCTATCTGCTGGACATCGCCCAGCAGATCGAAGGCTCCGACGCGCGCTTCACCATGGCCGATGCCGCCTCGCCGACGATCGTCCAGGACTCGTCCGACTCGAGCGCGCTCTACGTCCTGATGCCGATGCGGGTATAAGCCCGCACCCGGCCGCCGCGCGCCCGTACCGGCTGCGGCCGGGCGGAAACCGACGACACGGACCAGAACCGACATGCCGCATCCGGCCCAGGCCGACACCAGCAGAGACCATGGCGCTGCCGCCCCCTCGGCGCCGGTTGTCCTGCCGGCAGGCGGCTGCCGCCCGGCGGTGCTGCGCCTCGACCTGACCGCGTTCCGCAATCACCGCACGACCCGGATCGAGGCCGGCCCGGCTCCGGTGGTGCTGAGCGGCGGCAACGGTGCGGGCAAGACCAACGTGCTGGAGGCGCTGTCCTTTCTCGCCCCGGGGCGCGGCCTGCGGCGGGCCAGGCTGGGCGAGATCGACTGCCGCGATGGTGGACGCCCGTGGGCGGTTTCGGCGGAGGTCGACACCGGCCACGGGCGCGTGCGCATCGGCACCGGGCGCGACGGCATGGGTCGCGACGGCCCTGGACGCGACGGCCCTGGACGCGACGGCCTTGGGCGCGACGGCCTTGGGCGCGACGACCTGGGCGAAGGTGGCGCCGACACCGGCAGCGAGCGTCGTCTGCTGCGCATTGACGGTGCGCCGGCCCGCAGCCAGCAGGCGCTGGCCGAGCAACTGGCGGTGGTCTGGCTCACCCCGGAGCACGACCGGCTGTTTGCCGACGGTGCCTCGGCGCGGCGCCGCTTCCTCGACCGGCTGGTCGCCAGCTACGACCCTGAGCATGTCGGCCGCGCCGCCGCCTATGAGCACGGCCTGCGCGAACGCAGCCGCCTGCTCCAGGGCCAGCGCCGGGACGACCGCTGGCTGGACGCACTGGAGCAGCGGCTGGCGGCGGAGGGCATTGCCATCGTCGATGCGCGCGCCCATTTGATAGCCAGGCTCGCGGGCGCGCTGGACGACGGTGTCGGCCCCTTTCTGGCGCCGCAACTGGCGGTTTCCGGCGTGCTCGAAAGCTGGCTCTCGGCGGCGCCGGCGCTGATCGTGGAGGATCGGTTCCGGGACGCTCTGGCGGCGGCCCGGCAACGCGATGCCGCCCATGGCGGGGCCGAAGTCGGGCCTCATCGCAGCGACCTGGTCGCCCACCACCGGCGGACAGGGGCGGAAGCGCGACAGTGCTCGACCGGGGAACAAAAGGCCATGGTGATCGCCCTGGTGCTGGCGCATGCCCGGATGATCGCCGCCGATTGCGGGACGCCCCCGCTGTTGCTGCTCGACGAGGCGGCGGCGCACCTGGATCACGATCGCCGCGCCGCGCTGTTCGACGAGCTGTTCGCGCTCAACGTGCAGGCCTGGATGACGGGCGCCGACCGCGCCCTGTTCGCCGGCCTGGGCGACCGGGCGCAGTTCTATTCGGTCCGCGACGGACATGTGACACCTGATTGAACCCGCGCGCTGCTCTACGCTGCAGTGCGCCTGATGCTGAGACGGGATGAGAACGATGACGGAACCTGCCCCCGGGGCTGCCCACGAACCTGTGCCGGAATCCAGGCGGAATTCCCTGGACGACGATGCGGCCGCCGCCGCCTACGGCGCGGACTCGATCAAGGTCCTGCGCGGGCTCGATGCGGTGCGCAAGCGGCCGGGCATGTACATCGGCGACACCGACGACGGCTCCGGCCTGCATCACATGGTCTACGAGGCGGTCGACAACTCGATCGACGAATCGCTCGCCGGCCATTGCGACCGGGCCGAGGTGACCTTGAACGCCGACGGCTCGGTGACCGTGCGCGACAACGGGCGCGGCATCCCCACCGAAATCCACAAGGAGGAAGGGGTGTCGGCGGCCGAGGTGATCATGACCCAGCTCCATGCCGGCGGGAAATTCGACCAGAACTCCTACAAGGTCTCGGGCGGCCTGCACGGGGTCGGCATTTCCGTGGTCAACGCGTTGGCCGAATGGCTGGAGCTGACGATCTGGCGAGCCGGCAAGACCCATTTCATGCGCTTTCGCGACGGCGAGCCGGAAGGCCCGCTGGAGGTGACCGGCGACGCCCCGCTCGACGAGCGTCGCGGCAGGCGGCGGACCGGCACCGAGATCAAGTTCCTGCCCTCGACTCGGACCTTCACCAATGTCGACTTCGATTTCGAGACCCTGGAGCACCGGCTGCGCGAGCTCGCCTTCCTCAACTCGGGCGTGCGCCTGGTGCTGGTCGATGCCCGCGAGGCGCAGCTGCGCACGGTCGAGATGCTCTACGAGGGCGGGCTCGCCGCCTATGTCCGCTATCTCGACCGCAACCGCGCCGCGCTGCACGAGACGCCGATCCTGATTTCCAGCGAACGCGACGGGATCACCGTCGAGGTGGCGATGGAGTGGAACGACGGCTACCACGAGACCGTGCTCTGCTTCACCAACAACATCCCGCAGCGCGACGGCGGCACCCATCTCGCCGGGTTCCGTGCCGCGCTGACGCGCCAGGTCAACACCTACGCGACCGTCTCCGGCGTGCTGCGCAAGGAGAAGGTGACGCTGACCGGCGACGACGCCCGGGAAGGGCTGACCTGCGTGCTCTCGGTGAAGGTGCCGGACCCGAAATTCTCGTCGCAGACCAAGGACAAGCTGGTCTCCTCCGAGGTGCGGCCGGTGGTCGAGTCGGTGGTCAACGACAAGCTGAATCAGTGGTTCGAGGAGCACCCGGCCGACGCCAGGAAGATCGTCGCCAAGGTCGCGGAAGCGGCGGCGGCGCGCGAGGCGGCACGAAAGGCACGCGAGCTGACGCGGCGCAAGACCGCGCTCGACATCGCCTCCCTGCCCGGCAAGCTCGCCGACTGCCAGGAGCGCGACCCGGCCAAGTCCGAGCTGTTCCTGGTCGAGGGCGATTCGGCCGGCGGCTCGGCCAAGCAGGGCCGCGACCGCGGCTTCCAGGCGATCCTGCCGCTCCGCGGAAAGATCCTGAACGTGGAGCGCGCGCGGCTGGACAAGATGCTGTCCTCGGCGGAGATCGGCACCCTGATCACGGCACTCGGCACCAGCATCCGCGACGATTTCGACATCGGCAAGCTGCGCTACCACAAGATCATCATCATGACCGATGCCGACGTGGACGGCAGCCACATCCGAACGCTGCTGCTCACCTTCTTCTACCGGCAGATGCCGGAGCTGATCCGCCAGGGCTACATCTTCATCGCCCAGCCGCCTCTCTACGGCGCCAAGCGAGGCGAGCGCGGCAGCCTTCGTTACCTGAAGGACGACCGGGAGCTGGAGATCTTCCTGGTCGACAACGTACTGTCCGACACCGTCTTGGCGGGCGCCGACGGTGCCCAGCGGGCGCGCGAGGACCTGCGCGCGGTGATCGAGCTGTCGCGCCGCGCGCGCGGCTGGATTCGCGGCATCGCCAGCCGGACCGGCTACCAGAACGTGGTGGAGCAGGCGGCGGTCGCCGGTGTCTTCGAGCCCAACCTGCTCGACGACCCCGAGAAGGCCACGGCTGCCGCCGGGTTCGTCGCCAAGCTGCTGAACCGGAACGAGGCCGAGGCGCACGACCGGCTGTGGGAGGGTGCGGCCGACGCCCGCACCGGTTTCGTCTTCACCCGCCGACACCGGGGCGAATCGCAACGCTGCGTGCTGCCGGTCGAGCTGATTGCCAGCGGCGAAGCGCGGCGTCTGAACGAGGTCGCGGCCGAACTGCATGCGCTGTTCGCCGCCAGTCCGGCGCGGCTGGTGGTCAAGAACGAGGAAACCAGGGTCGCCGGGCCGATCGCCCTGTTCGAGACGGCGATGGCGGCTGGTCGCGCCGGGCTGAAGATCAATCGATTCAAGGGCCTGGGCGAGATGAACGCCGACCAGCTCTGGGAAACGACGCTCGATCCGAACGCCCGCACCCTGCTGCGGGTCGAGGTGAAGCACGCCGACGACGCCGATGCGGTGTTCACAACACTGATGGGCGACCTGGTGGAGCCGCGGCGGGATTTCATCCGCGACAACGCGCTGAAGGTGGCCAACCTCGACGTGTAGGGGGTGGTTGCGGCTACCGCTCGAGCCAGTGGCGGTATTTCGCCCACATCGCCGAATCGGGGTTCCGCAGCTCGATCAGCTTCAGCCCGATCTGGTACTCGTAGATCGCGCGCAGCATGCAGTAGCGCCAGCCGATCCGCCCGTCGAGGAAACCGGCCTTGCCGATGTACATGTAGAGGAACACGAAAAAGGCGCGCATCGGCAGCCGGCGATAGGCGAAGTTCTTCAGCGCCCGGCGCCGGGGGGGACCCTTGCGCCAGATATTGGGCTGGATCGTATCCTTGGCCCGGCCGGTGAGCAGCCGGTGGACCTCGATCGCCTCCAGGCTCGAATAGACGTTGTGGCGGTCGATGTAGCGCTCGATTCCCTTGTCGTCCATGTGGACGAAATGGTTCCTCAGCCGCGCCACCGGTCCATCGACCAGCATGTGCTCGTGGACGATGCGGTCCTCGTAGCGTGCGCGCCCGCGCCGGAACAGGCGCAGCTGATAGTCGGGATACATGCCGCAATGGCGGATCCATCTGCCGGCGAAAAAGTTCTGGCGCGCGATGTAGCAGCCGGCCGGGCCATCGGGGTCGTTGCGCCCGACGATCGCGGCGATCTCGGCGGCCAGCGCCGGCGTCACCCGCTCGTCGGCGTCGACCAGCAGGATCCAGTCATGGGCGACGTCGATATTGTCCATCGCCCAGTTCTTGTGGGCGGAGAACACGTCGAAGGCCCGCTGCACGACCCTGGCCCCCTTGTCCCGGGCGATGGCCAGCGTACCGTCGTCGCTGAAGGAGTCGAACACGATCCGCTCGGCGGCGAAGGCGAGACCGTCCAGACACTCCGCCAGATTGCGTTCCTCGTTGCGGGTCGGCACGATCACCGACACCGGCACCGTCCCCGCTCCGAAGGGCGAGCGCGTTGATTCCGTTCCTTGATTTCCGCTCATGACGGCGGACGTTATCGCATGCTGGCCGCTAAGGCAGTGCTAATTCGAAGGCCCGGGCAATGCAGGGGTCGAACATGAGCCAAGCGCGCCGGCCGGCCCTGGTCTGGTTCCGCCGGGACCTGCGGCTGGCCGACAACCCCGCCCTGACCGCCGCCGCCGCCACCGGCCGGCCGCTGGTGGCGCTTTACGCGCTGGACGGCGTTACCGCCGGCCGCTGGGCGCCGGGTGCGGCCAGCCGCTGGTGGCTGCACCACAGCCTGGATGCGCTTGCCCGCGACCTGGCCGGGCGTGGCGTGCGGCTGGTGCTGCGACGCGGCGATCCCGCCATTGTCGTGGCCCATGTTGCGCGGGAGGTCGACGCAGCCGCCCTCTACTGGAACCGTTGCTACGAGCCGGCCGCCGTCGCGCGTGACCGGACGCTGAAGGCGGACCTGCGCGCCGGCGGACTGGCGGTGGAGAGCTTCAACGGGACTCTGCTGGCCGAGCCATGGGCGCTGACCACGACCGGCGGCGGACCGTTCCGGATGTTCACGCCATTCTGGCGGGCGCTGCGGGCGCGGGTCGGCGCCGTTGCGCCGCTGCCGACGCCGCAGCGGCTGGCCGCGTATGGCGCCGCCGTGGCGACCGACCGCCTCGACGACTGGGGCCTGCTGCCGACCGCGCCCGACTGGGCGGCCGGCCTGCGCGACGCCTGGCAGCCGGGCGAGCGTGGCGCCTGGGCGCGCCTGGAGGCATTCCTCGACGGTCCGCTGGCCGGCTATGGCCAGGATCGCGACCGGCCGGACCACGACCGCACCGGCCGGATCTCGCCGCACCTGCACTGGGGAGAGCTCAGCCCGCGGCAGGTCTGGCACCGAGCCTGCAGCCGGCTGCCCGGCGACGGCCTGGCGCTCGCCGAGCCGTTCCTGCGCCAGCTGGGCTGGCGGGAGTTCAGCGCCGGCCTGCTGTTCCACGCGCCGGACCTGCCCGAGCAGCCGCTGCGGCCGGAATTCGCCCGCTTTCCCTGGCGGCCCGACACGGCGGTCCTGCAGGCCTGGCAGCGCGGACGGACCGGCTATCCGCTGGTCGACGCCGGCATGCGCCAGCTATGGGCGACCGGCTGGATGCACAACCGGGTGCGGATGGTGGCGGCCTCGTTCCTGGTGAAACACCTGCTGCAGCCCTGGCAGGATGGCGCGGCCTGGTTCTGGGATACGCTGGTCGATGCAGATCTCGCCAACAATGCCGCCAGCTGGCAGTGGGTCGCCGGCTGCGGCACGGATGCGGCCCCCTATTTCCGTATCTTCAACCCGGTGGCCCAGGGGGAGCGGTTCGATCCGGACGGCGCCTATGTCGGCCGCTGGGTCCCGGAACTCGCCCGGCTGCCGGCCGGCCTGGTCCACCGGCCCTGGACAGCGGATCCGGAGCTGCTCGGCGAGGCCGGCGTGCGGCTGGGCGAGACCTATCCGCTGCCGATTGTCGACCACGCCCAGGCGCGCGCGCGGGCGCTGCGGGCGTACGCCGCCCTGCGGCTGGGCGGCTGACGCCCGACGTCAGCGCGCGACGACCACCGGTGCCAGATCGGTCTCGTCCGCGTCGTCGGAGGTCGCCTGCACCACCCGGTTCCGGCCGCCGCTCTTGGCCCGGTACATGGCGGCGTCGGCGCGGCGCAGCATCGATTCGGCGGTGTCGAGCTCGGGATGGGCTTGGGTGACGCCGATGCTGACCGTGATCGACAGCGGCCCGACGACGGTCGGTATCGGCGTCGCCGCCAGCTCGGCGCGGATGCGCTCAGAGACGATGGTGCCGACCTCCTGGTCGGACTCCGGCATCAGGATGGCGAACTCCTCGCCGCCGAGCCGGCCGACCAGGTCGTTGGTGCGCAGCAGACCGATCGTGTGCTCCGACAGGGCCTTCAACACCTCGTCACCGGCCTGGTGACCATGCCGGTCGTTGATCTGCTTGAAGTGATCGACGTCGAGCAGCGCGAGCACGACGGGGCTGTGATAGCGCTTGCCGCGCTCCAGTTCCTGCTCCAGGCGCTGCAGGAAGTAGCGTCGGTTGGCGACCCCGGTGAGCCCGTCGGTGTTGGCGAGCAGGGCCAGCTGCTGGTTGGCGCGCTCCAGCTCCAGCTGGCGGGTGCGCAGGCGCAGCATGTTGCGGGTGCGCGCCGCGAGCTCGATCGGATCGACCGGCTTCTTCAGGAAGTCGTTGGCGCCGACGTCCAGCGCCTTGTACAGCGTCTCGGGCTTCTCCTCGGCGGTGATCATCACCACCGGGATGTCGATCAGCTGGGCGTTGCGGCGCATCCGCTGCAGGAAGCTGATGCCGTCGAGCGTCGGCATCAGGTAGTCGAGCAGCAGCACGTCGAACGGGTTGCCCTCGCACCAGTCCAGCGCCTCGACCGGATCGATGAAGGTCCGGGTGGTCACCGGGCCGACCGATTGCACGAGCTTTTCCAACAGCATGGCGTTGGCCAGGATGTCGTCGACGATCACGATCGTCATCGGCCGCACGCCGGCGGGATCGCCGGGCGCGCGCTGGAGCTTCGGGTCGGCGGCTTCGATCAGCATGGAAGCGCAGGGGCCCTTCGTCTGCGGTACAGGCGGTTTGTGCCTGCGCGAGTGTACGGCCCAAGAGGTTTGCGGGCCGTTAACCTCGCCGGAAATCTCGCGTCCGCTGCCCGCAGTGGGCCGGGAAGCGGGAGGCGGTACGAAGAGCTGGAGCGGGTGATGGGGATCGAACCCACGACATACAGCTTGGGAAGCTGTCGTTCTACCACTGAACTACACCCGCGACCCGCGGATCATAAGGCGCGGGTGCAACCGGCGCAACAGCCCCGCGATGGGCATCCCGACGGTCCGGGACGGGCGCCGGGAGGCAGCGCCGGAGCCGTTGTGATGAATTTGCCGCACGGTGTTGCAATTTCATCGCAGTAGTCGGGAAATCGCAATAAACAACTCAGAACAAATAGGTTTTTGGGCTCGGCGGGGCCTCGTGGCGTTGGCGTTGGGGGCCCTTGTGGGGTATATTCCACACGATCAAGCGTGAGGCTTGCCCGTGGGTTGCTTGCAACCTTGTCCGATTTGGCTAAACATGGCCGGGTGATCGTCTCGGGTTTTGGCGGTCTGTAGTGTTCCGGCTTGCGACAGCCTCGTTGGAGACGCGGAGTTTAACGATGCGATCACCCGGACGGGCTAATCGTCGGCGTGTGAGAGCTTTTTAATGAACGAGGGTAAGATCCTCACGATGAAGGAGGCGTTTGTTTCATGAGGAGTGTAACGGAAATGACACGTGGCTTTAAGGCCTGCGTCGCCGTTGGTGCCCTGGCGCTCGTCTCGGGTTGTGCCACCGGATGGAATCTCGATGCCCTGCAGTCCGCAGAACGTGTCGGCTCGCCGTTCACGGTCGCCCTGGCGAATGAATACCAGGCACTGGCCGAGTACGAAGCGCTGAAGATGGTGGACTGGGTCGACGCCGACTACTTCGCAGTCAAGGGGCTGGCCGCGGCCGGTGGCGAGGTCGTCCTGCCCGAGGATCTCAGCAACTGGTGGGTGCCGGAAAGCGCGGTCGCCGATCTCAGCGACGCGCGCGCCTCGCTGATTGCGGCGCTGGACAGCGGCGCCCGCGAAAGCCAGCCGGAAACGGCCGCCCGCTGCCAGGTGCTCTATGACTGCTGGATCGAGCAGCAGGAAGAGAACCACCAGCCGACGCACATCGCGGCCTGCCGTGACAACTTCTATACCTGCCTCGCTTCCCTGGGCCAGGTGCAGCAGCCGGCGTTCAACTACGTCATCCTGTTCGACTTCGACCGTTCCGACCTGACGGCAGCCGGCCAGGTGGTCGTCAACGAGGTGCTGTCGGTCGCGCTCTCCGATCCGGCGCTCACGGTCGACCTGGTCGGTCACACCGACACCGTCGGCTCGCCGGCCTACAACCTGCGCCTCGGTCAGAACCGGGCCGAGACGGTGCGCAACGCCCTCATCTCCGGCGGCGTGCAGCCCGAGCGGATCCGCACCGAGTCCCGCGGTGAGAGCGACCTGGCCGTGCCCACCGGCGACGGCGTCCGCAACCAGGCCAACCGCCGCGTTGTCGTGACCCTGCTCTAAGCCTCCTGACCGGCTCTGCTTCGAAACGGCGCTGCCTCGGCAGCGCCGTTTCTCTTTTGGCCGAGGCGCTGCCTCCTTCCCTTGACCGGAGGCATCGGTCCTCGGATCACCCTTTGGATGGACAATCCCGCCGCAACTTGCGTAGCGTTGCCTGGCCAATCCATAGGCAAAAAAAAGGGGACGACAGATGCAATCGAACCAGAAGCGCCGGGGTCCGGCTGTCAGGGCAGCCATCTGGATGGTGCTGGCTGCGCCGCTGCTCGGGCTGGCGGCCTGTGCGTCGGAGGAAGAGGCGGTGGTGACGCCGGTCGTGGCCGCGCCGCCACCCGAGCCGGCTCCGGTAGTCGCGTCGAACTACGTTATCCTATTCGATTTCGCCCGGTCCGACCTGACCGCGGCCGGACAGGTCGTGGTAGGCGAGGTGATCTCGGCCGCGATGGCCGATCCGAGCGCATCGGTCGACCTGGTCGGCCACACCGACACCGTCGGCTCGCCGTCCTACAACCTGCGCCTGTCGCAGAACCGCGCCGACACGGTGCGGAACGCGCTGATCTCCGGCGGCGTGCCGGCTGAGCGGATCCGGACCGAGGGCCGTGGCGAGAGCGATCTTGCCGTGCCCACCGGCGACGGCGTCCGCAACCAGGCCAACCGGCGGGTGGTCATCACCCTGATGTAGGCTCCGGGCGCCCGATCCGTCCGCGAACGGCGCTGCCTCGGCAGCGCCGTTCTGCTTGCAGGGCGGTGCGCGGGCGCGCGCGTGGAAGGGGCACGTAGTTTGCCTCTACCCGTTCGAAGCAGCCCCCGGCGTGCCGACGGTGCCCCGAATTCCCCCGGATTCGTTACAAATCGTATATTGCGGCGCGCGTTGCGCTGGGCGATAGTTGGCGCCATGGATACGATCACAACGGCGAAGAAGAGTGGCTTCGGGGGCATAGTGGACGGTGCGGCAATGTATCGAGCTAGCACGCGTGCGATCACTGTGACGGTCGAGCCCGTCTATCTCGAGCACGAGTCGTCGCCCGACGAACATCACTTCGTCTGGGCCTACCACGTCCGGATCGAGAACCAGGGCAACGACACCGTCCAGCTGCGCAACCGCTACTGGCGGATCACCGACTCCATGGGCCGGGTGCACGAGGTGCGCGGGGCCGGCGTGGTCGGCGAGCAGCCGGTGCTGAAGCCGGGCCAGGCCTACGAATATTCCAGCGGCACGCCGCTCGACACGCCCTCGGGCTTCATGGTCGGCACCTACGAGATGCACAGCACCGCCGGCGAGGTGTTCGACGTGGCCATCCCCGCCTTCTCGCTGGACCTGCCCGAGGCGCGCAGCCGCCTCCATTGACCGTGCCGGCATGGGGTCCGCGGCGGCGGCTTCCGCGGCCCTGGAAAACTCTCTAGCATCCGCCGGTGCTGGATTTTCGCCCCATCCTGTTCATCGTCGGAACGCTGCTGACCACGCTGGCGATGGCGATGTGCCTGCCGGCGGCGACCGACCTGGTGGTCGGCCACAAGGACTGGCGCACCTTCGCCATTTCGGCGCTGGTGACCCTGTTCGTCGGCGTGTCGCTGATGCTGACCAACCGGGTCGCGCAGTTCCGCCTGAACCTGCGCCAGGCCTTCGTCGTCACCAGCCTCAGCTGGCTGATGCTGACGGTGTTCGCCGCCCTGCCATTCGCCTTCGCCGAGCTCGACCTGTCCTATACCGACGCCTTTTTCGAGGCGATGTCCGGGGTCACCACCACCGGCTCGACCGTCATCACCAATCTCGCCGCGGCGCCGCCCGGAATCCTGCTGTGGCGGGCGCTGCTGCAGTGGATGGGCGGCATCGGCATCATCGTCATGGCGATGGCGATCCTGCCGGTGCTGCAGGTCGGCGGCATGCAGCTGTTCCGCCTCGAATCCTCCGACAAGTCGGACAAGGCCCTGCCGCGCGCGACCCAGCTCGCCGCTGCCATCGGCGTCGTCTACCTGGTGATGACCCTCGCCTGCACCTGGCTTTACTGGGCATTCGGGATGACCGGCTTCGAGGCGATCGCCCATGCGATGACAACCATCGCCACTGGCGGCTATTCCACCGCGGACGCGTCGATCGGCCATTTCAACAGCGGCCCGATCGACGCCACCGCCACCGTTTTCATGCTGCTCGGCAGCCTGCCCTTCGTGCTCTACCTCCAGTTCGTCAGGGGCGATCTGCTGGCGCTGCTCCGCAACTCGCAGGTGCAGTGGTTCCTCACCGTCGTGCTGCTGGCGATCCTGGCCATGTTCCTGTGGCTGTGGCTGCGCAACGGCCTGCCGCCCGGCATCTCGCTCCGCTACGCCAGTTTCAACGTTGTCTCGGTGATCACCGGCACCGGCTATGCGACCGCCGACTACTGGCTGTGGGGCACCTTCGCGGTGACCATGTTCTTCCTGCTGATGTTCACCGGCGGCTGCGCCGGCTCGACGACGTGCGGGATCAAGATCTTCCGGTACCAGGTGCTGTACCAGACCGCGCGCGCCCAGATGGGCCGCCTGCTGCAGCCGCACGGCGTGTTCATCCCTTACTACAACGGCCGTCCGATCTCCGAGCAGGTGCAGGTCTCGGTGATGTCGTTCTTCTTCGTCTACGTGCTGTGCTTCGCCCTGCTGGCGATGGGACTGGGCCTGACCGGGCTCGATTTCCTGACCTGCGTCTCGGGCGCGGCGACGGCGATCGCCAATGTCGGACCCGGACTGGGCGAGCAGATCGGTCCGGCCGGCAATTTTTCCCAGCTGCCGGACGCGGCAAAATGGCTGCTTTCGGTCGGGATGCTGATCGGGCGGCTCGAGCTGTTCACGGTGCTGGTCCTGCTGATCCCGTCGTTCTGGACAGATTGAGGAGAGGGCATGCCCCAGGTTCCACCGGTCGACTTCGCCGCCGTGCAGGACATGATCGCGACGCTGGTGTCGTTCGACACCGTCTCGCACAAGCCGAACCGGGCCCTGATCGACTGGATGCAGGGCCACCTGCAGGCTCGCGGCGTGCCGACCCGGCTGTTTCCCGATGCCCAGGGAGAGAAGGCGAACCTGCTTGCCAGCTTCGGACCGCCGGGACCGGGCGGGGTGGTGCTGTCCGGCCACAGCGACGTGGTTCCGGTCGAAGGCCAGGACTGGGACAGCGACCCGTTCACCCTCGCCGTCCGCGACGGCCGCCTCTACGGCCGCGGAACGGCCGACATGAAGAGCTTCCTGGCGGTAGCGCTTGCGCTCGCCGACGAATTTCGCGGCCGGGCGCTGAAGCGACCGATCCACCTGCTCGCCTCCTATGACGAGGAGGTCGGCTGCACCGGCGTCCGCAGCGCCTTGCCGGCGCTGCGTGCGCCAGACCTCGACCCGCTGGCGATCATCGTCGGCGAGCCGACCAGCATGCAGGTGTGCAGCGCCCACAAGGGCATCCACGCCTTCCGGACCACCGTCACCGGGCTGGAAGCCCACTCCAGCCAGACCGACCGCGGCGTCAACGCGATCGTGGTGGCGGCTCGGATCGTCGGGCTTCTGGAACGCCTCGCCGCCGAGGCGGCGGCAGCCGGCGATTCTTCCAACGGCTTCAGCCCGCCCTACACCACGATCCATGTCGGGACCATCCGCGGGGGCACTGCCCTGAACATCATCCCGCGCAGCTGCACCTTGGACTGGGAGATCCGGCCGCTGCCCGACGACGACCCGCAGGCGATCGTCGCGCGGGTGGAGGCCTTCGCGACCGACTCTCTGCTACCGGCGATGCGGGCGGTGAGCCCGAAGACCGGCATCGTGACCGAGGCGCTGGTCTGGATCCCGGCGCTGCGCAAGGAGCCGGGCAATGCAGCCGAGACGCTGGCGATGCACCTGGCCGGGACTAACGCGACCCATGTCGTCGCCTACGGCGCGGAAGCCGGCCTGTTCCAGCAGAACGGGACGCCAACCGTCCTCTGCGGCCCGGGTGACATCGCCCAGGCCCACCAGCCGAACGAGTTCATCGCCATTGACCAGGTCAAGGCCTGCATGGCGTTCATGCGGCGGCTCATGGACTGGGCCGAACGCGAGCCGGGCTGAAGGCCTGCGAGGCGGTCCCCCCAATTCGCCTCTGGCCGGAACGCGGGCGCGGCGTGTATGAAGGCGCAGATGAGTGACTCGCAATGGAAAGCGGCCATGCGCAACGTGCCGATGCTGGCGATGCTGTACCTGGCTCTCGCTGGGTCGCTGGTGCCGGCCTTCGCTGCTGCCGAGCAGTTCGTAAAGGAAGACGGCAGCTACCGGACCGTCGAGGACGCGCTGGAGGGTCCCAGGCTGGTCCAGGTCCGCGCGTTGTTCGACAGCTGGAACGCCGGCACCGTCCGTTTCCCCGACAAGGCGACGCTGGAGCCATTCGTGCTGGCTTTCCGTGAACCGCTGAACTGTCCCGGCCAGCAGCCGCGCTACGAGATGCGCAACGTCTCGCTCGACTCCTGGGGCCGGCTGCCGGAGACGCTGACCCCGGAACTGCCGCTGGACACCGGCGCACAGCTGTTCCTGCTCGGGCTGGTCGAAGGCAACCTGCCAACGCTCGGCCCGCTCGACTCGAATCAGTTCGCCAACCAGCTTCAGCGTGGTGCCTTCCTGGTGCTCGGGACCGCCCAGCAGCTGGCCAAGGACGCCGGCGCCAGCCAGATCCGCACCGGCTACGTCTGGAGCGCGATGCAGGCCTATCCGTTCATGATCGATCCGTTCAACCCGGCGATCTGCCCCACCGACCCGACGCGCGTCCTGCCCGCGCCGGAGTGACCGGCCGGCGGTGGCCGACGCGATCGGAACTTTTGCACAGGCGAGGACATGACTTCTGAAATCCGCTACCCGGCCGAGTCCCTGGCCGGTTTCGCCACAGCCTTGTTCGCGGCTGCCGGCCTCGACGACGACAAGGCCGCCACGGTGGCGCGCCTGCTGCTCGAAGCCGACATGATGGGCCACACCACCCATGGCCTGGCGCTCGCCCCCGGCTATCTCGACCAGATCGCCGCCGGGAAGATGGGTACGACCGGCCAACCCCACGTCGTCGCCGACGGCGGCGCGGTGGTGACCTGGGACGGGCGCGAGCTGCCGGGCGTATGGCTCACCGCCAAGGCCATCGAGCTGGCGAGCCTTCGCGCCACCCATCATGGGGTCGGGATCGTCTCGATCCGGCGCAGCCACCACATCGCCTGCCTCGCCGCCTTCCTGCCGTTGGCGACCGACCAGGGCAGGATGATCATCCTCGCCACCTCGGATCCTGCCGGCGCCTCGGTCGCACCCTATGGCGGCCGCAAGGCGGTCTACACCCCGGACCCGATCGCCATCGGCATTCCGACGCCGGGCGACCCGATCCTGGTCGACATCAGCGCCTCGATCACCACCAACAGCCTCAGCGCGCGGCTGAAAGCCGAGGGGCGGCCGATGCCGCATCCTTGGCTGCTCGATGCGGAGGGCCTGCCGACCGACGACCCGCGCGTCGTGTTCGACGAGCCGAAAGGTTCGATCCTGCCGATCGGCGGCCTCGACCACGGCCACAAGGGCTATGGGCTGGCGCTGATGATCGAGGCGCTGACCCAGGGCCTGGCCGGCTACGGGCGGGCCGACGCGCCGACCGGCTGGGGCGCTTCGGTGTTCGTCCAGGTGATGGACCCGGCTGCCTTCGGCGGCACCGACGCCTATCTGCGCCAGACCGGCTGGCTTGCGGATGCCTGCCGCAGCAACCCGCCGCGTCCCGGCGTCGAGCGCGTGCGGTTGCCCGGCGAGAGCGCGATGGTCCGGCGCCGGGAGGCGCAGGACCAGGGGGTGGCGTTGTATCCGGGAATCCTCGATGGACTGAAGGCGAAGGCCGGTGCGCTGGGCGTGACCGCGCCGCCCGGACTTTGAGGCCAGGGCTGGAGCGCAGCTAGGCTTCGACGCCGCGCCCGAACACCCACGTCCGCAGGCTCAGTTCGAAGCAGCGGGCGAGGAACAGCAATAGCTCGGTACCCTGATCGGGGCTGAACTTGTCGGGCTCGCGCGAGCCGAGCGCGAGGATGCCCTGCGGGGTCGACGGATGCGGCTGGATCCGCAGCAGCGCGTCGGAGTCTATCAGGCCTGCGCCGCCGCCGAACACGAGTTCGCGGTCGGGTGCGGGCACGCCTGCGTCGCGCAGGATGCAGTCGACGCCGATCCCCATCACCTCGTCGACCAGGCCTTCGTCCATGATGATCAGGCTGTGGCGCAGCGGCGCCTCGGGCAGCTTCTTCGCCGATTCGATGCAGATCGAGACCACGTCGATGTCGAGGTGGATCGCCAGGTCGGTCGTCACCACCTCGATCAGCTGTTCGAAGCTGCCCGCGCCGAGCATGGCCAGCACGCCCTCGTGGATGCGCCGCTGGCCGACCAGGTTCTCGCGGCTGGTGTCGACCAGATGGGCGTTGCGCACCTCGACCTGGTCGATGTCGCTGCGCAGCCGCTCGACCATGTAGCGTTGCAGGTCGATCACGCTCCCGCCCGGCTGCTCGGTGCCGGCGAAACGGTCCGGCGCCTGCAACACGGTCGCCAGGTCGGGATATTGCAGCAGGAACCCGGGATTGCGCCGCAGATAGCCGGCGACCTGCTCGGCGGTGGGCGCCGCGGCGCCGCGCTCAACCGACTCGTCGGCCTTGGCTGCCATCCCTCATCCTTTCGTCATCGCCGTCGCCATCGCTCGCGGCTGATTCGCCTCGGGCTATTCGGCGGCCTTGTGCACAGGATCGTCAAGGATCGATTGGCCGGTCTTCGCCCAGTCGGCGACGAAGGCGGCCAGGCCCTTGTCGGTCAGCGGATGCTCGAACATCTTCATCAGCACCGCCGGGGGCATGGTGGCCACGTCCGCGCCCAGCCGCGCCGCCTCGGTCAGGTGATAGGTGTTGCGGACCGAGGCGACCAGCACCTGGGTCTCGATCCCGGGAAAGGCCCGGTACATGTCGACGATCTCGGCGATCAGGCCCATGCCGTCGACGCCGATGTCGTCCAGCCGCCCGACGAAGGGAGAGATGAAAGTCGCTCCCGCCTTGGCGGCGAGCAGGGCCTGCCCGGCGGTGAAGCACAGGGTCACGTTGACCATCGTGCCTTCTGCCCGCAGCGCCTTGCACGTCTTCAGCCCGGCCGGGGTCAACGGCACCTTGACCGCCACGTTGGCCGCGATCCTGGCCAGCTTGCGGCCCTCGGCCAGCATGGTTTCGAAATCGGTGGCGGCGACCTCGGCGCTCACCGGGCCCTCGATCATCGCGCAGATCTCGGCGATGGTGGGGATGAAGCTGCGGCCGGACTTGGCGATCAGCGACGGGTTGGTGGTGACGCCGTCGACCAGCCCGGAATCGGCGAGTTCGCGAATTTCCGAGAGCTCGGCGGTATCGAGGAAGAACTTCATGGCGAGGATCCTTGCGCTGCTGTGCCTGAATTGCTCACCTCTCGCGCCATGTCTAGCGTAAACGACTCCCCGCCGCACGCCGCAATCGGCCCCGCCGCGGAAAACGACCCGGCACCCGTGGCGCGCTGTGCCGTGCTGCTGCCGCTGCCCCTCGCCGGGGCCTACGACTATCGGGTGCCGACGGCGCTCGACCTCGCGCCGGGCGACATGGTCGCGGTGCCGCTCGGTGGGCGGCAGGTCACCGGCGTGGTCTGGGGACCGGCGCTGGGCGACGTCCCTGAGGCGAAGCTGAAGCCGGTCGCCGAACGCCTGGCTGTGCCGCCGATGAGCGCGATCGCGATGCGCATGGTCGACTGGATCGCCGACTACTATTGCCAGCCGCCGGGGGCGGTGCTGCGGATGATGCTGGGGCCGGCGGACGCCTGGACGCCGCCGCGGCCGCGGCAGGTCGTGGTCCCGGGTGCAGCAGTGCTCGGCGAGGCCGGCATCCGTTCCACCGGCGCGCGTGCCCGCGTGCTGGCCGCGGTCGCCGACATGCCCGCCCTGCCGCCGGGCGAACTCGCCATGGCGGCCGGCGTCGGCACCGGCGTGATCAAGGGCCTCGTCGACGCCGGCGTCCTTGCGTTGAGGACGGTGCCGGCGGCGCCGGCCTTCGACCGGCCGGACCGGGCGCGCCAGGGGCCGGCGCTGTCGCCGGCCCAGGCGGGGGCCGCCGAGGCCCTGGTCGCC
>JBHJOG010000073.1:0-6961 GCA_050329975.1 Alphaproteobacteria bacterium
TCGTCGATGTCGTCCGGCGTGGCGGTGATGGTGGTGGTGAACGGGGTGCCCATGGACGAGTGGTATAGCGCGAATGTGCCACCGCAGGCAGGCTCCGTCTTACAGTTCGGTGGCGGCGACCTCGCGCACCGCGTCGGCGGCTGCGTCGACGACGATGTCCGCCTCCGCGCGGGTAAGGCAGAGCGGCGGGGCGAAGCCGAGGATGTCGCCGTGCGGCATCGCCCGCCCGATCACGCCGCGTGCGGCTAGCGCGGCGGCGACCTTCGGGCCGATCTTGCGCGACGGGTCGAACAGCGCGCCGGTCGCCTTGTCGGCGCAGAACTCGACCGCGGCAAGCATGCCGTCGCCGCGCACCTCGCCGACCATCGGGTGTTCCGCCAATGCGTCGGCCAGTCCCGCCCTCAGATAGGGCCCGACGTCGCGGACGTTCGGGATCAGGCCGAGGCTGTCGACCAGCTCCAGGTTGGCGACCCCGGCGGCGGCGCAGAGCGGGTGTGCCGAATATGTCCAGCCATGGCCGATCGCGCCGAGCTGGTCCGATCCCTGCTCCAGCACCGACCACAGCCGGTCGTGGACAATGACGCCCGACAGCGGCAGGTAGGCGCTGGTCAGGCCCTTGGCGATGGTGATCAGGTCGGGGTCGAGGCCGTAGTGCGCCGAGCCGAACATGGCGCCGAGCCGGCCGAAGGCGGTGACCACCTCGTCGGCGATCAGCAGGATGTCGTTCGCCTTCAGGATCGGCTGGATCTTCTGCCAGTAACCGGCGGGCGGCGGGACGATGCCGCCGGTGCCCAGCATCGGCTCGGCGACGAAGGCGGCGATGGTGTCGGCGCCCTCGCGGTCGATCAGCGCCTGCAGGCTGTCGGCGCAGGCCTGGCTGAAGTCCTCCTCGGACTGGTCGCGGTCCGGGCGGCGGAAATAGAAGGGCGCGTCAGTGTGCAGGATCGGCGCCCGCGGCAGGTCGAACATGGCGTGGAACAGTGGCAGCCCGGTCATGCTGCCGGTCATGATCCCCGATCCGTGATAGCCGCGCTGCCGCGAGATGATCTTCTTCTTCTCCGGCCGGCCGAGCACGTTGTTGGCGTACCAGACCAGCTTGATGTTGGTCTCGTTGGCGTCGGAACCGGAGAGCCCGAAATAGACATGGTTGAAGCCGTCGGGCGCGCGCTCGCAGATCATCCGGGCGAGCTTGATCGCCGGCTCGCTGCCGTGGCCGACATAGGCATGGTAGTAGGCGAGCTTGTGCGCCTGCTCGGCGATCGCGTCGGCGATCTCGCTGCGGCCGTAGCCGACGTTGACGCAGTAGAGGCCGGCGAAGGCGTCCAGGCTGCGCTTGCCGTCACGATCGGTGATGTAGACGCCTTCGCCGCCGGTGACGACCCGCACCGGCGTCTCCCCGCGCCCATGGGCCGCCATGTGGGTCGACGGATGGAAGAAGTGCTCCCGGTCCCAGGCTTCGAGTTCGTCGCGGTTGGTCAGCATGGCTGCAGTCTCTTTCGGTTGTGCCGGCTTCAGGCGGACTGGCGGCAGACATATTTCAGCGTGGTGAATTCTTCCAGGCCCTGACGCGCGCCCTCGCGGCCGAGGCCCGACTGCTTCACTCCCCCGAACGGGATCGGCGCGCCGGTGATCTTCGTCCGGTTGACGGCGATCATGCCGAAGTCGAGGGCGGCGAGGTAGCGCTCGATCCGCTCCGGCGACCGGGCGTGTAGATAGGCCGCCAGGCCGTAGATCGTATCGTTGGCGGTGGTGATCGCGGTGTCGTCTTCGTCGAAGGCGGTGACGGCGGCGACCGGGCCGAAAGTCTCCTCCTGGAAGATCAGCGCCTCGGACGGCACGTCGCAGAGCAGGGTCGGCGTGAAGAACAGCGGGCCGGCGCCGTGGCGCGTGCCGCCCAGGACGAGCCGGGCACCGCGCGCCAGCGCGTCGGCCACGTGCCGCTCCACCTTCTCGACGGCGCGCGCGTTGATCAGCGGGCCGATGTCGACGCCGGGCTCGAAGCCGCCGCCGACCCTCAGCGCGCGGATGCGTTCGGCCAGCCGGGCGACGAACGGGCCGTAGAGCGAGCGGTGGACCAGGAAGCGGTTGGCCGCCAGGCAGTCCTGGCCCGAGGTGGCGAACTTCGCCGGGATCGCCGCGTCGACCGCGGCGGACAAGTCTGCGTCGGCGCAGACGATGAACGGCGCGTGTCCGCCCAGCTCGAGCACCGTCTTCTTCACTGTCGCCGCGCATTGCGCGCCGACCAGCCGGCCGATCTCGGTCGAGCCGGTGAAGCTGACGATCCGCACCGCCGGATGGGTACATAACGCCGGCCCGACCACCGCCGGCGCGCCGGACACGACGTTGAACAGCCCGGCGGGAAGGCCGGCGCGATCGGCCAGCTCGGCGAGCGCGAGCGCGGCGAACGGCGTCTCCGGCGAGGGAAGGACGACCACCGGGCACCCGGCTGCGATCGCGGCCGCCGCCTTGCGCGTGATCATCGCCAGAGGAAAGTTCCAGGGCGTGAGCAGCGCTGCGACGCCGATCGGCTGCCGGCTGAGCGTGGTCTCGGCGTCGGCGAACGGGCTGGCGAGCGCCTCCACGGTGACGCGCTCGGCCGCGTCCGCGTACCAGGCGACGAAGCCGGCGGCATAGTCGACCTCGCCCAAGGCCTCGGCCAGCGGCTTGCCCTGCTCCAGCACTATCAGGCGCGCCAGGTCGTCACGCGCCTGCACGATGTGGCGATGCCAGGCCGCGAGAAAGGCCGACCGCTGCGCTGGCATGCTGCGTCGGTAGCGCGCGAACGCGCGTTCGGCGGCGGCGACGGCGTCCCCGGCGTCGGCTGCGGTCAACGCATGAACCATGCCGACCACCTCGCCGTCGGCGGGATCGGTGACCGTGATCAGGTCGGGGCCGCTGCCGTCGGTCCACCGGCCGTCGACATAGGCCTGATGGCGGATCAGCGTGGTGTCGTCGAGGATCGCCCGCTTCGAGCAGGACGTGGAGCTGGCCAGGAATTGCGGCATCATGCGGTCCCATGCAGGGGAGAAGCAGCCGCCATTGTGCCGGTTGCGGGCGGTGCATTCGGTCCGATCGCGCGGCAACGGACAGTCCGATCGGACCGTTGATGGCCGCACGGCAGTCCAAACGCGCAGCCGGCCGAAACGCTCAGCCGGCGGCGACCAGGGACACCGGCGCCTGGGCGCGCGTCTTCACGGTCCGGGTCACCACGTAGGTGAAATAGCGCTCGATGCCGATCTCGCGGACCAGCAGATCGTCGATCAGCCGCTGATAGGCCTCGATGTCGGCGGCGACGATTTTCAGCACGTAGTCGATGCCGCCACCGATCGCGACGCATTCGATCACCGCATCGACCTTGCCGATCGCGGCTTCGAAGCGCTGGAAATCCTCGTAGCGATGCTGCTTCAGCGTCACCTCGACAAAGAAGGTGGCGAAGGCGCCGACCCGGTCGAGCGCGATCTCGGCGTGGTAGCCGCGGATCAGGCCCATTGCCTCCAGGCGGCGGAGCCGGGTCCAGCAGGGGGTCGGCGACAGGTTCACCCGCTCCGACAGCGCTGCCTTGGCGAGCCGGCCTTCCCGCTGGACAGCGGCGAGGATCTTCAGATCGATCGGATCGAGGCGGCCGTTGCGCATATGGGCGACGGTGATCAGGTTCATGACGATTGTCAATTGTCATGAAAACCAGCAGGGTATGATCATGACAAAGTGGCGTCCGACCCGGAGCAGTCTGGTCCGGCCCTATTACCTGTCGCTGGCCGGGGAGATCCGGCGGGCGGTGGCGGAGGGGACGATCGCGGCCAACGAGCGCCTGCCGCCGCACCGCGACCTGGCCCATATGCTGGGGCTCAGCGTCCAGACGGTGAGCCGGGCCTATGACGCGCTGGTGCGCGAGGGAATTCTGGCCGGCCGGGTCGGCAGCGGGACGTTTGTCAGCACGGCGCGGCAGGACCCGGCCTATCCGTTCATCGAGAGCAGCTTCGGGTCCGGGCTGATCGACCTGTCGATCCTGAAGCAGGTGCTGTCGCCGTGGCATGCCGAGAAGATGAGCCTGGCGCTGTCCGCGCTGGCCGAATCGACGCCCGACACCGCGATCTTCTCCTTCCGGCCGAAGACCGCGCTCGGCCCCTATCGCGCGGCCGCGCAGCGCTGGCTCGGTGTCTGCGGGCTGAGCGTGCACAGCGACCAGGTCCAGCTCACCTCCGGCGCGACGCCGGCGATGAGTGTCGCGATCCAGACAGCGGTCCCACCGGGAGCCGCGATGGCGACCGAATCCACCGGTCACCATCAGCTGATCCACCTGACCAAATATCTCGGCCGGCGTCTGGTCGGACTCGACTTCGATGCGGAGGGAATCCTGCCGGACGCGCTCGACGCGGCCTGCCGGATCGAGAATCTGGCGGCCTTGTTCGTAACGCCGTCCTGCGCCAACCCGACGGCGATCATGACGGGGATCGACCGTCGCCGGGCCCTGCTGGCGATTGCCCGGCGGCACGGTATCCGGGTGATCGAGAACGATGCCTGGGGGCCGCTGATCGCCGACCGGCCGCCGCCCTATGCCGCGCTGGCGCCGGACCTCGTCTTCTACATCACCAGCTTCACCAAGATCACGCTGCCGGGCTTGCGCGCCGGCATGCTGGTGGCCCCGATCGGGCTGCACAACGATGCGGCAAAACGCAATCTCGCCGGCAACTGGTCGGCGATCCCGCTGGTGTTCGAGATCATCTCGCGCTGGATCGACGACGGCACGGCAGAGGAGATGGTGGTCCGCCAGCGCAAGGCGCTTGAGATCCGCAACCGGATCGCGGCCGCTGAACTGGCCGGCCTGGACTATCGGGCCCATCCCCATGGCTTGCACGTGTGGCTCAACCTGCCGCCGCCATGGGGCAGCGAGCCGTTCATCCTGCAGCTGCGCCAGATGGGCGTGGCAGTGGCGCCCGCGTCGGCCTTCGCCACCGAGCCGGGGCGGACCACCGACAGCGTTCGCGTCAGCCTCGGCCCGGTCACGGAGGACGACCTGCAACGCGGCCTCGCCGTGCTGCGCCGGCTCTGCGACGAGGAACCGTCGCCGGCGATGTTCGGGCTGTAGCGGCCCGCCGCATGCAGTTAAGTGTACTGATCCAATAATCCGATTGACATGATTCAATCCGGCTTTCAGGCTTGACCCCATCGAGGCGCGATGGGGATCGCCAGTGTGGGGGTCGCGCGACAGGGAAGGGCGATTGATGGTCGAGGCAACGCCGGATCCGTTGGCGCCCGACCAGGTGCCGCAGCCGCAGCGGCCAATGATCGCGTTCGATCACGTCACCAAGCGGTTCGGCCAGTTCACGGTGCTGAACGACCTGTCGTTCACGGCGGCGGCGGGCGAGAAGCTGGCGCTGATCGGGCCCAGCGGATCGGGCAAGACCACCATCCTGCGCATCCTGATGACCCTGGAGACGCTGAACGAGGGCGAGATCCGGGTCGACGGCGACCTGCTGTGGCACATGCAGCGCGGCGACCGCACGGTTCCGGCCAGCGAGAAGCACCTGTTCGAGATGCGCAAGAAGATCGGAATGGTCTTCCAGCTGTTCAACCTGTTCCCGCACATGTCCGTGCTGCGCAACGTCACGCTGGCGCCGACGCTGACCGGCGGGCTGTCGAAGCGCGACGCCGAGGCCCGGGCGATCGACCTGCTGAAGATGGTCGGCATGGAGGAGAAGGCCGACGCGATGCCGGCCCAGCTGTCCGGCGGCCAGAAGCAGCGGGTGGCGATCGCCCGCGCGCTCGCCTTGCAGCCGAAGGTGATGCTGTTCGACGAGGTGACCTCCGCGCTCGACCCCGAGTTGGTCGAGGAGGTGCTGAACGTGATGCGGCGGCTGGGCGAGGAGACCGACATGACCATGCTGCTGGTTACTCATGAGATGAGCTTCGCCCACGACTTCGCCGACCGGGTCCTGTTCTTCGATCAGGGCCGGATCGTCGAGCACGGGCCGCCCGACCAGATCTTCACCGATCCGCAGGAGGAGAGGACCCGCACCTTCCTGAAGAAGGTGATCGCCGCGGGCCAGCGGATCTAGTCGACCCCAACCACCAAGACCAACCACCAAGAAGCGAAACGCCAGCCAAGTCAGAAGGAGGCACCACCGATGACCACAGCCAAAACCCGCCGATCGATCCTGGGCGCGGCCCTCGCCGGGGCGGCCGCCGCCGCGGTCGGGATCGGCCTTGCCGCGCCGGCCCAGGCCCAGGACACCCTGGAGCGGCTCCGCGAGCAGGGCTATGCCCGCATCGCCATTGCCAACGAGCCGCCCTGGACGCAGGTCAACGCCGACGGCACCGTGACCGGCGCGGCTCCGGAAGTCGCTGCCGCGGTGCTGGCCCGACTCGGGGTCGATGAGGTCATTGCCTCGATCTCGGAATATGGCGCAATGATCCCGGGCCTGCAGGCCCGGCGGTTCGACCTGGTCACCGCCGGCCTGTTCATCAAGCCGGAACGCTGCGAGGCGGTGATCTTCTCCGAGCCGGACCTCTGCGATGCGGAGGCCTTCGCGGTAGCCGTCGGCAACCCGCTCGGGATTGCCAGTTACGTCGATCTCGGCGCCCATGAGTCGGTCATCGTCGGCGCCCCCGGCGGCGGTACCGAAGAGCGCCTGGCATTGGAGGCAGGCGTCCCGCGCGACCGGGTGATCGTGGTGCCGGACGCGCAGAGCGGCGTCGTGATGCTGCAGGACGGCCGGATCGACGTCTACGCCCTGCCGCTCCTGTCCTTGATCTCGCTGCTGGAAACCGCCGACGACGCCAACCTGGAGCTGGTCGGGCCGCTGGCCGATACGCCGATCTACTGCGCCGGTGCCGCATTCCACCCGGACGACACCGCCTTCCGCGACGCCTATGACGCGGAGTTGGCCGCGCTCAAGGAAAGCGGCGAGTTCGCCGCGATCATCGAGCCGTTCGGCTTCAACGCCGAGGCGGCGAGCATGAC
>JBHJOG010000074.1:0-12234 GCA_050329975.1 Alphaproteobacteria bacterium
CACCTTTCGAACAGACGCCGCCGCACATCCGTCTAGCGGCTGCCTTAATTTGCAGTTAGGGTCCTCTCACTGCGACATGACGACGGCTGGCCGGCCGGAATCGCCTCCGGTCGCGCAGCCGAACAATCAATCCGCACCCCGCACAACGGCCATGTTGCTCCACTCCAGGGTATTGCACGAAGAGGATGGCATGAAGAAGGGCTTACTCCGTTCAACAGCGATTGCAGCTGCCGCAGTCGCCGGGTTCTCGTCGATGGCGCATGCGGACACCGTGCTCGCCACCATGGAAGCCATGATGGCTGCCTCGGGCACGCCGGACGGTGCTTTCACTTACGAGTCCGTGGTCTCCGACACCGATACCGGCTTCGAGATCACCGGCGTCAAGATGGAGCCTGAGCCCGGCCAGGGAATCGTCACCATCGACCGGTTGCGGATCGATGCCATCGACATGGCAGCCACGCAGGCCGGCAGCCCGCCGGCCTTCATGGACCTGACCGCCGAGGGCGTGACGGTGCCTTACGACATGCTGGACGCCGACAGCCAGGCCGTCTTCCCGAACGGCATGCGCTTCGACATCGGTGTCGACTATGAGCTCGACATGGCGGCGCAGGCGCTGAAGCTGAACGAGATCGCCTTCTCGGTGCCGGACTATGGCGACATCGTGATCAGCGCCGACCTCACCGGGCTGTCGATGGAAGCGATCGCCGGGGCGATGTTCGCCGGGCCGGAGGCGCTGTCGGCCGTCACTCTCAACAACGCCTCGATTACGCTCGACGACGACGGCGGGCTGGCCGAGCTGCTCTCGCTGGCGGCGGCCGAGGAAGGCATGGACCTCGACTCCTTCGTCGAGCAGGCGATGCTGCCGCAGATGCAGATGATGGGCGCCATGTTCGCCGCCGACCCGATGGGCGCGGGCGTGGTCGACTCCCTCGTCAACTGGATCAGCGACTACGGCGATCCGCAGGGTCCGCTGACGATCACGGCGGCGCCGAGCACGCCGGTCAGCCTGATGAGTCTGCTGCAGCTCACCGACCCGACGTCGCTGCCCTCGATGCTGGGCCTCGGCTCCAGCTACGAGGGCGGCAGCCGCGAGCGCGGCACCGACGAGCCGGCCGACGACCAGCAGGGATCGCTGTTCGGCCAGGACTCGCAGACCGAGGCGGCGGTGGACGAGGCCGCGCCCGCCCCGACCGGTGGCGACGGCGCCTTCGCCACCCTGATGGCGATGGCCTCCGCGGCCGGCATGCCGGACAATGCGCTGACCTACGACGCCGTGCTCAGCGACACGCCCGACGGCTTCGTGCTCTCGAACGTACGCTTCGAACCCGAGCCCGGCGACGTCATCGAGATCGGGATGCTGTCGGTCGGCAGCATCGACATGGACTCGATCGCCGCCGGCGGACCGCCGCTCAGCCTGCAGCTGTCGGCCCAGGGCCTGGTTCTCCCGCTGTCGGAGATGGACTCCGACCTGCAGGAGATGCTCGGCGACGAACCGGTCGAGGCCAACTTCACCCTCGACTACGCTTTCGACCCGGCTACCGGCAGCTTCGACGTCAACGCGCTCACGCTGGAAATGGTCGACCTCGGGTCGCTGACCTTCACCCTCGCCATGGAAGAGGTTACCGTGGCCGGCCTGATGGGCCTCGCGGGGGACGACCCGGAGGCCTTTGGCGATGCCCTGCTGGAACGGGCCGCCCTGAGCTATACCGACCACGGGTTCCTGCAGCAGATGGTGGCCTTCGGCGCCGCCGAGGAGGGCATGACCGAGGAGGCGATGATCGCGGAGGCGCTGGCCGGGCTCGACCAGGCGCGGCCGATGTTCGCCGCCGATCCGATCGCCTCGGCGGCGCTCGATGCGGTGCGATCCTTCCTCGCCGACTACCAGGCGCCGCACGGCCCGATCACCATCGCGTTCAACCCGCCGACCCCGGTCTCGATGGCGGAGATCGACTCCGTGGCCGATCCCAGCCAGGTGCCGCAGATGCTGGGGATGGTGATCGGCTACTGAGCCTCGGTCTCGGGTGCCCCACCAGCGGCGGCCCTTCCGGGCCGCCGCTCTTGCGTTTGCCGGCGCTCGCGAGCGGTGCCGTCATCTGCCCCGACATTGTCGCCTTTGGGACAAAGTGGCGCGGCAATGTCGCAGCAATGTCGTCGACTGCTTGCCGCGCCAGCGTGCCGGGCGCAGAGTCGCTGGCCGGATGCCGAGCAGGCGCGCCGCCAGAAGGAGGAACTCATGATGCAGAGGCTGGTCCACGTCACCGTCGGGTCGGTCGGCGTCGCTGCGATGCTCGCGTTGTCGGGCTGCGGCGGCGACCCGCCCAGGGTGCCGTTTCCCACCGCCGGCACCACGCCGTCGGCGACGACACCCACCCTCTCCGGAGGGATCGCAGGGACGGCCTCGGCCACCTATCTCTGCACCACAGGTGCGCCGCTTTCGGTGACAGTCGCGCCCGGCGGCGGCAGCCTCAGCTACGCCTATGCCGGCTATCCGGCGCAGCAGATGACTCAGATCGGTGCAGGCGGCACAACCTTCTCCAATGGTACCTACCAGCTGCTGCTGCAGGGCAACCAGGCGCAGCTGTCCCACGCCAACGGAGGGCAGCCGTTCGACAGCTGCACGCGGGCATAGACGCGCCCCGCCCGACCCGAATCGGGCGCCCTTGAAGCCGGCACCGCGCCGGACGCTGCGAACTGTTCAGGCACCGAGACCCGAGATCAGCGCCTTCGCCCCGACCCGGCCGATCATCAGCGGCTGCTTCCAGCGCCTCAGATCGGGCTTCCCGCCGGTCCCTTGCGGCGCCTCGAAGCGATCGAGGACAGTCCAGTCCTCGCCGCTCCTGGTCAGCACGTCCCCGCCCGAGGCCTGCACCAGTGCCGCCCCGCCGGCGACGTCCCACAGATTGGGTGTATCGAACCGGGCGGCTTCCAGCAGGCCTGCGGCGACGAACGCGCATTCGATGGAAGCCGATCCGGTCTTGCGCGTATCCCAGGCGCCACGTTCGGGAGCCGAGTGCGGCACGCCGGCCAGGCGCCGGCGCACGGCGGGATTGCTCCTCGGCACCACCGTGTCGCCGTCGAACCGGAGCACCCCGCCCGCGCAGGCGTGGTAGACACCGGCCCGCAGGGCATGCCCGGTCGCGCACCAGAGCGCCCCTGCCACAGGACGGCCCCGGAGCAGCACGCCGATCGACGCAGCGAACAGCGGAAATCCGTTGACGAAGTTGGCCGTGCCGTCGATGGGGTCGATCACCCACAGGACGTCGAAATCGCGCAGATCTGGCTCGTCGATCTCCTCGCCGATCACCCCGTGGTCGGGGAAGCGGTCGGCAAGGCGGGTGCGGATCAGCTGCTCGACCCGATGGTCGATCTCGGACACCGGATCCCGCCAGACCTGCTCTGCCTCGGACTCGCCCTTGTAGCGCACCGCCAGCATGCCACCCAGGGCGGACGCGATCTCGGCGCCGGCCAGGTTGGCGAACTCGACCGCGACCCGCTCGATCTCATGAAGCAGTTTCTCGGGAATCTCCGCCACGTCGGCGGCATCCATGGGTTTCGTTTTCGCTTTCGCTTTCATGGGCTTGCCCTGTCCCTTGGTCCGTGCTTTCGGCTTCTTGCCCTCCTGGTCCGGCCCCAGCAGGATGCTCAGCGGCACCTCCTGCAGCGCGATGGTCACCGCGGCGGCCTTTCCGTCATCGAGAGGATCGACCGCCTTGTCGTCGATGCGGAGCGCCTGCATGCCGTCCCAGTCCAGGCGGACGTGCCGGCCGCGCAGAGCTTCCACCGGCGAGGGCGCGTCCTCCGGCCCCGCCAGCCATTCCAGCAGGTCCGAGCGCTGCTCCTCGCCGACGCAGACCACGTCCAGCATGCCGTCGGCCGGTTCGGCGCGGGCGCCAAGCACCAGGCGTGGCCCGGTCGAACGGATGTTGAGCGCCTCGATCAAGATCCACCGGCCGTGGATCGGGCGCCCGTCGATCTCGATCTCCTGCTCGTGCGGCTTCGACTCCCTGATGGTACGGATGAAGACCTCGCGGCCGTGGCGCAGCTTGTCCTTGCCCTGCGCCTTGCCGCTCGCCTTGCAGTTCGAGGCGGCGAGCGCGCCCCAGCCGACTGCCTCGAGGAACCCGCGGGTACCCCATGGCCCCTCCGCCGTGCCGACGTCGAGCCGGCGGGTCCGGCCGGACCGCCAGCCATCGACAATCGCCTTCGGGCTGCCGCCGATGCCCAGCGACCGCGCGATGTTGTTTGCGGTCCCCAGCGGCAGGATGCCGACCGGGATGCTCCGGTCCGGCAGCAGCGTCGCCACCTTGCGGATGGTGCCGTCACCGCCGGCGATCACCACCAGATCGGCCGGCTCGTCGAGCCTCTCGACGAAATCCTCCGACTTGGTCGAGCTATAGCCGACGTCGTAGCCGCCCTCGCCCAGCAACGCGACCAGCTCCCGCTGCGAATGGGACTCCTTGCCAGCCGATGGATTGTGAAACAGGAGCGCGCGCATGGCAGATAAACACGCGACAGGCGATTTGGGTCCCGGGGGCGTGGCCGCAGCGATGCCGCGTCGCGGACTTGCACCCGCCGGCGCAATCCCCTAACCCAGCGCCATGAACACCAGCACCCCGCCGACGGCGCCGAAGCGGCCCGTCATCACCAGCCATCATGGCATTGCCCTCACCGACGACTACGCTTGGCTGCGGGCGGAGAACTGGCAGGAGGTGATGCGTGAGCCGTCGCAGCTGCCGGCGGAGATCCGCGCCTATCTCGAGGCGGAGAACGCCTGGCTCGACGCCGCGATGGCCGACACGGCCGCGCTGCAGGAGGCGCTGTTCGCCGAGATGCGGGGCCGGATCAAGGAGGACGATTCCAGCGTGCCCGCGCCCGACGGCCCGTTCGCCTACGGCACGCGGTTCGTCGAGGGCGCCCAATACCCGATGCTGGTCCGCCAGCCGCGCGACGGCGGCGCCGAGACGGTACTGCTCGACGCCAATATCGAGGCCGAGGGCAAAGAGTACTTCCGGCTCGGCGGCAGCGTCCATTCGCCGGACCATAGCCATCTGCTGTGGGCCGCCGACGACAAGGGCTCGGAGTTCTATTCCGTGCGGGTCCGCGATACCGTCCGCGCCGCCGACCTCGACGACCGGATCCTCGAGACCACCGGCGGCGGGGTGTGGTCCGCCGACGGCGGGCAGTTCTTCTACGTCTGGGTCGACGACAACCACCGGCCGTGCAAGGTGTTCCGCCACCGGCTCGGCACCGCGCAGGCCGACGACGTGCTGGTCTACGAGGAGCAGAACCCCGGCTTCTTCGTCGGCGTCGGCGCAACCCAGTCGCGGGACTTCATCGTCATCGACGCCCATGACCACGAGACGTCGGAGCTGCGGCTGATCCCGGCCGGCCGGCCGGATGCGCCGCCGCAGCTGGTCGCGCCGCGGCTCACCGCGCAGGAATATTCCCTCGACCACAACGGCGACACCCTGTTCATCCTGACCAACGCCGACGACGCCGAGGATTTCAAGATCGTCACCGCGCCGGTCTCCGCGCCCGGACGCGAGGCCTGGCAGGACCTGATCCCGCACCAGCCGGGGCGCCTGATCCTCGGCCATGCCGTCTTCAAGCGGCACCTGGTCCGGCTGGAGCGGGTCGAGGGGCTGCCGCGGATCGTTGTCCGCCGGCTCGCCGACGGAGAGGAGCACGCGATCGGCTTCGACGAGGAGGCCTATGCGCTCGGGCTCGGGCTGGTCTACGAGTTCGACACCGACGTGCTGCGCTTCACCTATTCGTCGATGACCACGCCGGCGCGGGTCTACGACTACGACATGGAAACCCGCGAGCGGGTGCTGCGCAAGGAGCAGCAGGTCCCGTCCGGCCACGACCCGGCGCGCTACATCACCCGGCGTGTGATGGCACCGGCACCGGACGGCGAGACGGTCCCGGTGTCGCTGCTCTACGCCAGGACGACGCAGCTCGACGGCAGCGCGCCCTGCCTGCTCTACGGCTACGGCGCCTATGGCCACGCCATTCCGGCCGCCTTCTCGACCAACGCGCTGAGCCTGGTGGACCGCGGCTTCGTCTACGCCATCGCCCATATCCGCGGCGGCATGGACAAGGGCTATCGCTGGTATACCGAAGGCCGGCGCGAGAAGAAGCCGAACAGCTTCAGCGACTTCATTGCGGCAGGCGAGCACCTGGCGGCACAGGACTTCACCGACCGCGGGCGGATCGTCGCCCATGGCGGCTCGGCCGGCGGCTTGCTGATGGGCGCGGTCGCCAACATGGCGCCGGACCTGTTCGCCGGCATCATCGCCGAGGTGCCCTTCGTCGACGTGCTCAACACCATGCTCGACGCCAGCTTGCCGCTCACCCCGCCGGAATGGCCGGAATGGGGCAACCCGATCGAGGACGAGGCCGCCTTCCGCACCATGGCCGCCTATTCGCCCTACGACAACGTTGCTGCCAAGGATTATCCGCCGATGCTGGTCATCGCCGGCCTCACCGATCCGCGGGTGACCTATTGGGAGCCGGCGAAATGGGTAGCCAAGCTGCGCGCCACCAAGACCGACACCAACCCGCTGCTGCTGCGCACCCACATGAGCAAGGGCCATGCCGGTGCGTCCGGCCGCTTCGACCGGCTGAAGGAGGTCGCCCTCAACTACGCCTTCGCGCTCAGGGCAGTTGGAAAGGCCTGACGCCGCTACTTGCCGAGCCGCCGGCGTTGGCGGCCGCGGCCTGGCGGTACGGGGCCATCGTCGCGTGCTGACCGCGCATCCCGATCATGCCGAGCGCGAACGAGTGCTTCATCAGGCGCCCCATCCAGCCCTGGACGTAGCTGGCCTGTGCCGCGGCGAGCGCCGCCGGGCTGCGGCAAGCGGCCATGGTGACCGCGGCGCTGGCGGCGGCCGTCATCTCGGCGGTCGCGAAGGCTGCGACCTGTTGCGCGACCCGTCCCGACCGCATCATCAGGATCATGCCGGCCGCCGAAGCCGCCTGGGCCTTTTCCGGAAGGATCCGGGCCAGTTCCGCGTAGTCGGCCTTCATCGGGTCGGCAGCCCCGGTCATGCCCAGCGCGACCCGCGCAGCGACCACCTGTGAGGATGCAGTCGCCAGGGCTCCGGCGGCGACGGCGCTCCTGCCGGCGACCGTGAGCGCCGTCGTCATGGTCCTGACGGCACGCAGTGGCTTTCTCATCTGGGGTCCTGTCGTCAATAAATACTGCATGGGAACTGGATACCGCCGACGCGAAAACAATCCGATTATTTTTGTAACTTTACCCCCGCCTCGGGAACTTCTTGCCCAATCCCGGCGCGCGGCGCGGGGATCCGGCGGGACGCCGCGCCTCGGGTCTCCAGGTCGCTTGGCGCGGACCGATCCCATGGCTACAGTCGTTGCAAGGCGCGGCGGGTGCAGGCCCGTCCGGCTGACTCAAAGCACGAAACCACTGGAGGCTCGGGAGACACCATGAATACCCTCACCAAGAGGCTGCTGGCCGGCGCGGCGCTGAGCCTATGCCTCGGTGCTGCGGCACAGGCCAAGACCCTGGTCTACTGCTCGGAAGGCAGCCCGGAAGGCTTCAATCCGTCGCTCTACACCGCCGGCACCACCTTCGACGCATCGTCGAAGACGATCTTCAACAAGCTGGTCGAGTTCGATCGCGGCACCACCAACATCATTCCCGGCCTCGCCGAGTCCTGGGAAGTCTCCGAGGACGGGCTGGAATATACCTTCCACCTGCGCCAGGGCGTCAGCTTCCACAGCAATGGCGACTTCACGCCATCGCGCGAGTTCAACGCCGATGACGTGATCCACAGCTTCATGCGCCAGGGCGACCCTGAGAACCCGTACAACGCGCTGTCGGGCGGCTCCTACGAGTACTACGAAGGCATGAGCATGCCGTCGCTGCTCAAGGACATCGAGCGGATCGACGACTACACCGTCAAGTTCGTGCTCAACCAGCCCGAGGCGCCGTTCCTGGCCAACCTGGCGATGGACTTCGCGTCGATCATGTCACTGGAGCATGCGGAGGCGATGACCGAGGCCGGCACGCCCGAGAAGATCGACCTGGAGCCGGTGGGCACCGGCCCGTTCCAGTTGCAGGCCTACCAGCAGGACACAGTGATCCGCTACATCGCGAACCCGGACTACTGGGCCGGCGTGGCGCCGATCGACACGCTGATCTTCTCGATCACCCCGGACGCGAGCGTGCGCTACGCGAAGCTGCAGGCCGGCGAGTGCCACGTCATGCCCTATCCGAACCCCTCGGACATCGAGGCCATGCGCGGCGAGGCGAACATCACCCTGCTGGAGCAGGAGGGGCTCAACGTCGGCTACCTGGCGTTCAACACCGAGAAGGCGCCGTTCGACAACGTGCAGGTGCGCCAGGCGCTGACCATGGCGATCGACAAGGAGGCGATCATCGACCTGATCTACCAGGGCGCGGGTACGGCGGCCAAGAACCCGATTCCGCCGACGATCTGGTCCTACAACGATGCCGTCGAGGACTATCCGTACGATCCCGAGGCGGCCCGGGCCCTGCTCGCCGAGGCCGGCTTCCCCGACGGCTTCACCACCGATGTCTGGGCGATGCCGGTGCAGCGGCCCTACAATCCGAATGCCGGCCGCATGGCCGAGATGATCCAGGCCGACCTGGCCGAGATCGGCGTCCAGGCCGAGATCGTCACCTACGAGTGGGCGGAATATCTCGAGCGCTCGGCCAATGGCGAGCACCAGACGGTGCTGCTGGGCTGGACCGGCGACAACGGCGATCCGGACAACTTCCTCTATGTCCTGCTCGGCTGCGACGCCGTCAGCGGCGGATCGAACCGCGCCCGCTGGTGCTACGAGCCGTTCAACGACCTGCTGCTGCAGGCCAAGCTGACCGCCGACGTGGCGGAGCGCACCGCGCTTTACGAGCAGGCGCAAGTGATCTTCAAGGAGCAGGCGCCCTGGGTCACCATCGCCCACTCGGTGGTGTTCATGCCGGTCCGCTCGGAGGTGATCGACTATCGCATCGATCCGTTCGGCGGCCACATCTTCTACGGCGTCGACATCCAGGAGTAGCGGATCGGAGCCCCCGCCCGCAACGGCGGGGGCTCTTCCCGTCCTGGGGTCACCGGCGATCCCGTCCCGCGACGTTTAGCGCTTTCGCTAAATGAGCATTGCCATATTTAGCGGATGTGCTAAATATCGACGGACAGGGAGGTTCGCCATGTGGAACGAGCACACCAACATCTGCACCTACCGCGTGAAGCCCGGGGCGCGCGACGCGTTCCTCGAACTGCTGCGTAAGCACTGGCCGACCCTGCGCAAGGCCGGGCTCGCTACCGACACACCGGCGCTGCATTTCGAAGCGGCGCCCAGCGGCAGCCGCCACGACGAGAGCGGCACCACCTTCGTCGAGATCTTCTGCTGGTCAAGCGCCGAGGCCGCCGACGTCGCCCACAGGACGCCGGAGATCATGGCGGTGTGGGAGCCGATGGGCGGGCTGGTCGAGGCACGCGACGGCCGGCCGGCGATGGAGTTCCCAAATTTCAAGCCCCTCCGACTCGACTGAACGCGACCCCGCCGCCGAGCTGGCGGCCGCGGAGCAGGTGTTCGCCGCCCTCGCGCACGAGTCGCGGCGACAGATCCTGCTGACGCTGCAGTTTCGCGGTGGCGAGATGAGCGCAGGCACCATCGCGGAGCGGTTCGGCTGCAGCTGGCCGACCACTAGCCGCCATCTCGCCGTGCTCCGCGACGCGGGCCTGGTCTCGGTCGTCCGCCGTGGCCGCGAGCGCGTCTATGTCCTGGAACGCGAACGCCTGCTCAAGGTGGTCGGCGACTGGACGCGCTGGTTCACCGACGCCATGGCCTGACCTCATGCACGCGATGGCCCCAGCCGCGTCTCGCGGTGGATGATGTAGAGCCCGCTGCCGGCGATCACGCAGGCGCCGGCGATGGTCCAGGCATCGGGCAGGTCTTCCCAGATCAGCCAGCCCCAAAGTGCCGCCCAGAGCAGCGCGGTGTAGTCGAACGGCGCCATCGCGCCGACCGGCGCCACCCGGTAGGCGAACGACATCAGCAGGATCCCGCTGCCGCCGAGCAGCCCGGTGGCCAGGAACACCGGCCAGTGCTCGGCCGCCGGCGGGACCCACAGCCAGGGCATGGCCGCCCCGCTCACCGCGATCGGGACCACCGTGTACCACAGCGCCATCGCCGGCGCGGTCTCGGTGCGGCCGACGAATCGGGTGCAGATCACGATCAGCGAATAGGCCAGCGCCGCGCCCATCGGCAGCAGCGCCGGCCAGCCGAACACGCCGCTGCCCGGCCGCACGATCACCAGCACCCCGGCGAGCCCGACCACGATCGCGCCCCAGCGACGCGCGCCGACCTTCTCCTTCAGTAGCGGCACCGACAGCGCCGTCATCAGCAGCGGCGCGACGAAGAACAGCGCGGTGGCGTCCGGCAGCGACATCACCTGCAGGCTGGCGAAGAACAGCCCCATCGCGACCAGCGACAAGGTCCCGCGCACCGCGTGGCCGGCGAAGGCGCGCGGCCGCAGCTGCGCCCATTGCCGCTGCACCGCCACCACCGCCAGCACCGGGATCACCCCGAACAGGCTGCGCAGGAACACCACCTGCAGCAGCGGATAGCGCTCGGCGACGTATTTGGCGGCCGCGTCCAGCGTCGTCAGCATCATCACCGAGGCCAGGATCAGCACGATGCCGGCGGCGATGTTGTCGCGCGCGCCCAGCCGCTCCGCCGGCGCGCTCATTGGCCGAGCTTCCGCATCACCCCGTCGAGCTGGGCGACATAGGGCGGGCCGACCAGCGCCACGTGCATCAGCAGCGGGTAGAGCGCATAGACGTCGCGGCGCACAGCGAAGAAGCCGTCGTCCAGTGGCCGCACCGCCCGATAGGCGTCGAAGAACGGCGCGCCGAACGGGCCGAACAGGGTCGCCAGCGCCAGGTCCATCTCCGCGTCGCCGTAGTAGATCGCCGGGTCGATGAAGGCGGTGATCCGCCCCCGCTGCGCCAGCACGTTGCCGACCCATAGGTCGCCGTGCAGCAGGCTCGCGCCCGCCGGCTCCTCGACCCAGCGCTCCAGCCGGTCGGCCAGCCGCAGCATCCGCAGGTGCAAGTCCGCCGGCAGCCGTCCGGACTTGCGGGCCAGGTCCGCCATGTGGACCAGCCGGTGCTGGCGCAGGAACGGCAGCCAGCGCGCCGACCACGGGTTCGGCTGCGCCAGCGGCCCGATCTGGGTGTCGAAGTCCAGCCCGAACCGCGGCGCGGCCACCCGGTGCAGCTCCCCGATCAGCGCCCCGGCATGCGCCTGGGCGCGCGCGTCGTAGTCGCCGTCGTGCGCCACGTGGGACATCACGATCGCGGTCGCATCGGCCGCGAGCACCTGCGGTAGCGGCAGCGCGCTGTGCGCTTCGAGATAGGCCAGCATCCGCGCCTCGACCTCCAGGCTCTCGCCCATCCCCGCCTGCTTGACCACGCAGCTCCCGCCGTCGGCGAGCCGGCACAAGGTCACCGTGCCGATGCAGCCGCCGGGCAGCGGGTGCGTCTCGATCGCCGTCCGCCCGGTGAGCGCCCGGACGGCGGCGGCGACCGTCGCGTCGGGCCTCATCGCTGCGCCGCCAGCTTGGCCCGGCACTCTTCGACGATCCCCTCGACCGCCGACTCGATCAGGTCGTACATCCGCTCGAAATCGGCCAGGCCACCATAATAGGGGTCGGGCAGGTCGCGCAGCGTCTGCTGCGGCGCGTAGTCGAGCAGGCGCACGACCCGCGCCGTCGCACCAGCGCCCAGCCGGTCCCGTACCCAGCGCGCATGGTGCTCCTCTGCCGTCACGATCAGGTCGAAGCCGTCGGCATCGGCGGCGCACCAGGCGCGCGCCCGCTGGCGGTCGAGGTCGTAGCCGCGGGCGCGCCCGACCCGGATTGCCCGCACGTCCGGCGGGTCTCCCCGGTGATAGCCGTGGGTGCCGCAGGAGGCGACCGTCACCGTCTCCGCGAGTCCATGCGCCTGCAGCTTCGCCCGGAGCACGCCTTCGGCGCTGGGCGACCGGCAGATGTTCCCGGTGCACACGAACAGGATACGCATGGCCCTGACTTGATTTTCGGCCCCGGTCGAGCAAGGCCTTGACGACGCACAGTGCGGTGCCATCTTGCCCGATCATGCCGCTCGATGCTCAGGAAATCGCCACTCTCCACGGCCGCGCGGCGCCCATCGTGGTCCTGACCGGCGCCGGCATCAGCCGGGA
>JBHJOG010000075.1:0-9196 GCA_050329975.1 Alphaproteobacteria bacterium
GTGCCCCAGGCAGTCGGCAGCGATCTGCAGCCAGGTGGCGCTCTGCGAACCGCCGTTGGAACTGACCACGCGCTTCACTTCCAGGCCCATCTCGTCGAACACCGCGAGGTGGTGGCGGAAGCCGTAGACCACTCCCTCCAGCGCTGCCCGCCAGACGTGGCCGAGCCCGTGGTGCAGTCCCAGCCCCACCAGCGTTCCGCGCGCGTGCGGGTCGTGCAGCGGCGTCTTCTCGCCGAGGAAATAGGGCAGCAGCAGCAGACCCTCGGCGCCCGGCGGCGTCGTCGCCGCCAGCGCGTCCAGCTGCGGGAAGCTCAGCGTGCCGCGGCCGAACTCGCGCGCGATCCACTTCAGCACGCTGCCGCTCGCCGCCATGCAACCATTGGTCAGGTGCAGCCCGGGAACAATGTGGTAGTCGACGAACAGCCGCCGGTCCGGCACAAGGTCCGCTGTCGCCAGCAGGATATCCCCTGCCCCGCCGAACTTGACCAGCAGGTCGCCCTCGCCCACCACGCCGGCGACAAAAGCCGAGGCGACATGGTCGGCGCAGCCGGCTACCACCGGTGTGCCCTCGGCGAGCCCTGTCTCGGCCGCCGCGGCGGCCGTCACAGCACCAACCACCTCATGGGCATCGCGGATCGGCGGCAGCCAGCCCGCCCTGGCTTGCCCCAGCTCGAGCAGGTGGGCGGTGAAGCCGCGCTCGCCCACGTCGTACAGCCCCGATTCCAGTGCCCAGTTGCGCTCCACGCCGAGCGCGCCGGAGAGCCGGTACGCGATGTAGTCGTAGGAGCCGAAGATGGTGGCGATCCGCCGCCAGACCTCCGGCTCGTGCCGCTCCAGCCAGCGCAGCTTCGGACCGATCAGCTGCTGGTTGATACCGCCACCGGTCATGGCGAAGAACTGGTCGGCGTCGGCCTGCTCGGCCATCGCCGCGATCTCGGCGATGGCGCGCGCGTCGTTCTGCTGGATCGAGCGCCGCAGCGGCCGGCCGTCGGCATCCAGCAGAACCAGGGCCGGCACCATGCCGGTGACACCGACCGCGGCGATCGGACCCCCCTCGGCGTCCACCTGGGCGACCTCCAACAGTTCGCGGATCACGGCGCAGGCATTCGCCCACCACTGCGCCGGATCCTCCTCCGCCCAGTTCGGGTGCTCGGAATGCAGCTCGGTTTCCCGGGACACGGTGGCGAGCGTGGCGCCGGCCCCGTCGATCAGGGTGCCGATCGTCGAGGTGGTGCCGATGTCGAGCCCGATCAGCAGCGCGCTCACCGCGCCTTGCCCACGACATCCATGAACCGGGCCACCCGCTCGCGATCGACCGGGTTCCAGGTGTCGCCACCGACCTTCAGCGCGGTGCCGACGACACAGCCGTCGGCGACCTTCAGGATATCGCCCACCGTTTCCGCCCTGACGCCGGTGTTCGCGAACACCGGCGTGTCGGGGAGCGCTTCCTTGACCGCCGCGAGCTCGGACGAGTCCACACCCTGCCCCGTCATCGGCCCGGAGACGGCGATGATGTCGGCTGCTGCGGAGAACACGGCGCTCTTCGCGCGGATCGCGATCGGCCGGGTATCGAGCGGCGAGGCGAATTCGGCATTGATGTTGAAGATAATGGCGAAGTCGTTGCGCCCCATCTCGGCCCTGAGACGCATCGCCGCCATCGCGTCAGGCACCCAGAAGCCCATGTCCGAGGCATAGGCACCGGTCATGATCTCGCGACCGAACGAAGCGCCGGTAGCAATGCCCAGCGCTACCGTGGCCTTGGGGTTCCACAGGTAGTTGGTGCCGAACGGCACCTTCAGCAGCGCCTTCACCTCGCCGATGACCGCCGCCATCGCCGTGACCGATTCGATCGGCGCGCCGGTGGTGTACGGCCGGTCGCCCTCGTTGCCGAACATGATCGCGTCGATCCCGCCGCCCTGCAGCGCCTCGATGTCGGCGGCGACGACGTCGAGGATCTTCGCCATTCCGCCGTCGCGGTCGTAGAACGGGGCGCCCGGCAGCGGCGGCAAATGGGCCATGCCCACGATCGTCTTGTCCCGGAACGGGAAGGTCTTTGCGGTCATTCTGGGGTTCCTGTGTTGAGGGCAAAGTCACCCGCGCCTTTGCCCTCCCCCGAAACCGAGGCGGGCTGCGAAGGGGCTTCGCTGTCGAAGACAGCACGCGCAGCGATCCCAAGGCAAGAGACCTCTCGGCCGACACCGCCGGGGCAACCGGCGCTTTCTTTCGTCGGGCAGGCAGTATGGAAGCGTATCAGCCGACGGTCGCGCGCAGCCGCTCGGCCTCGGCAGTCAGGACACCGATCGTTTCGAAGCGCTCGGGCTCGACCAGCATCGCCCGGGCCAGACGCAGGCAGCGGGTTTCGCACAGCGCGCGCAGGTCCGGATCCTCGATCCAGTCCAAGTCGATATTGTGCGCGAAGCCGAGGATTCGCCGGATCATTTCCGCGCCCGCGAAGCCCAGCGAATCCCGGTAGAGCGCCGAAACGTAAGCGTCGCGCGCGGATCTCAGCGCGTCGACATCGCCCGCGTCCTCGAACAGCGACCGCGGATAGGCGTCCCCGGTGCGATCCGTCTCCCACAAGGCAGCGAATTTCTCGGCAAAGCCGCTCCACACGCCCGCCACCGTGTCCAGAACCCAGCGCTGGTAGTCGGCACGTGGGTCATTGGGACGCGCATGCCCGTCCTGGGCGTGGTAGTTGATCAGCAGGTTGCCGACCACCGTACCGACATCGAAGCCCATCGGACCGCAGAAGGCGAATTCCGTGTCGATCACCCGGCTGTCGTCCTCGGTCACCATGACCGAGCCGGTGTGAAGGTCGCCGTGCAGCAGCGCCTGGGCGTCCGACAGGAACTTGAGCTTCAGGTCACTGATCGCACGCTTGAGCGCGCCGTCGGTGCGGAATTCGGCCGCGATCCCGTCCAGCTGCGGCGTCGTCCAGCGGTTGCGGTCGCAGAGCATGTAGGGATCGGTGAAGATCAGGTCCTCCGTGATCTTGCACATCTCGGAGTTGCCGCAGAAATCGGCGACCACCGCCTTCTTCTCCGCCGCCGCCAGCGCCAGATCGGAGGTGAGGAAAAGGGTGCGCGCCATGTAGTCGGTGATGTGCTCGACGAAGCGCGGATAGCAGACCGCGTTGATCATCCCCCAGCGCATGATCGTATGCGGCTGCAGCATCTCCATGACGGTCAGGAACAGGTCGGGGTCATAATGATAGAGGTCCGGCGTGCGGCCCGCGGCGAACGGGGCTTGTATCCGCATGCAACGCTGCTCGAACCAGGCACGAACCGGCTTCATCGGCCATCCTGCTCCTGCGGCGCGCACGTACGGCAACGCCTGCTTGGCGCAAACGCCGCCCTTCGGGCCCTCGACCAGGAACACCAGATTCAGGTTGCCGTCGCCGACCTCGCGGATTCGCCAGTCCTCGGGAAGCCCGCCCAGTACGCGCGCCACCGACGGCACCTCCCCCAGAAGGGACGGCAACAGGGTCTCGTTCAGGATACGGTAGGACGTGGCGGCGGTCATACCCCTGGTCTGTCCCGTGCGGCGGGAGATTCCCGCCGATGCATCATCCTTCCGTTGACCGATGCACCATCTTTTCGTTGTACGTGCCGTCAATCTAGACGGAACCCGCGCAAAATTGCAGCCACCTCTGTGTAAATCATGTCGGGCTATCCGGCTCCAGTCTCAGGTGGCCTATCGCGCAAGGCTCCGGTTCGCGCTATAGGCAATGGGCTGCCTGCAGACTGAACCGACGCCCGTGTCCCGCTCAGAGCCCCGCGCCGCCATGTCCAACCCGACCTACGCCGTATCGCTCCTGACCATGTGCCTGGCGATGACCCTGGCGCCGCCGGCCAGCGCCGAAGTCCGGGTCATCGGCGACGACGACCGCCGGTCGATCGAGGCGAACGAGGTGCCGTGGGTTTCGATCGGCCGGATCAACCGCGGCGACCAGGCCTTTTGCACCGGCGTTCTCATCGCCCCCGACAAGGTGCTGACCGCGGCCCACTGCCTCTACGACGTTGCCCAGGGCCAATGGGCGGCTGCCAGCGCCGTCCGGTTCCTGTCGGGCTATACGGACGGCCACTATGCCGAGCAGGCCGCCGCTGCCAGCTACGCGGTCGCCGAGGGATACGAGCGAGCGCGCGGCCAGGAGATGGCATTCATGCGCCTGGACTGGGCGGTGATCACGCTGGAGGCGCCTCTCGCCGTGCCGCCGACCCCGATCTGGCCGATGGAGTTCGGCGGCGCCGTGCTGGCGCTCGAGGCCGGCAGCATGCTGCAGGCGGGCTACAGCAGCGACCGGCCGCACATTCTTTCGGTCCATGAGGATTGCGACCTGGTAGGAGTCACCGGCGGCGTTCCGCTGCTGCTGCACCAGTGCGACGCGGTCGAGGGAGACTCCGGCTCTCCCCTGCTGCTGCACCATGACGGCCGCTATGGCGTGATCGGGCTGCACACCGCGCGCGTCGTTTCCGAAGGCATAGAATACGGGGTCGCCATCCCCTCCGAGGCCTTCGCAGCCTCGATCCGGGAATGGGTCGGGCCGGGTGCGGTGACCGAGCCACCCTCGGCGCCGGAGTGACCGGCGGGCCCCGCCCGCTACAAGTCGGGTAACCGGCGGGACGGGCCGGCTCGAATTGCCCCGTGACAAAACGACCGATACACACCATATTCCGTCGACGCGTGAACGTGACAGACCCGCCCTGCTTGGCGCGCCGGCCTCGGCCGGTCCCCGCCAAAGAGCAGGGCGCGGTTTTTGTGCTACGCGCCTCACGACCTGCAGCTGAGAGTGGAATGGCGAAAGAAGAACTGATCGAATTCAAGGGTACGGTTGTCGAAAAGCTACCCAACGCAATGTTCCGGGTGCGCTTGGAAAACGACCATGAGATCATCGCCCACACCGCCGGCAAGATGCGGAAGTTCCGCATCCGGGTAATGCCGGGCGATGTTGTCGACGTCGAGATGACGCCCTACGACCTGACCAAGGGCCGGATCACCTTCCGCTACAAGTAGACAGCCGGCACTTGCTGCCCTTGTCGGGTGAACCGATCCAGGTCCCGGCGCGACCGAAACCGTGCTTCGCCCCCGTTCAAGCAGGTGAAGAATGGAGCTTTTTCTGCGCTGTGGCGCCGTGTCTGCCGCCTCCGCCGGCCTCGCGGCCGTCATCGGCCTGTCCTTCGTCGGCCAGGCGTCCTCCCAAGACTCCGCCCCGCCGGCCGGTTTCTTTCTCGGCAGCTACGTGGTAGTCGGTCAGCATCCCGATGGCGGCTCGGTCTATGGCGGCTCGGCTTCAATTGAGGCCGGGGTCGGGGAGGTAATGATCCTCGAGCGCCGGATCGACGGCGAGACCATCCGCGAGACCCTGCGTGTGTCCAGCCTGCAGCCGCTGGCGGATGCCTCGGTGCTCAACGTCCACGACGACGGCGGCGTGATTGTCGCCAGCTGCCTGTGGGCCTCCGACCTCGACAACTATCCGCGCCTGACCTGCCTGCGCGCCCCGAGGGGCGGCCGGCACGACCAGTTGGGCTACGAGGCCATGTTTCCCGCACACTGATCGGTCCAGCCGAGGTGTGCCGGCAACGGCGAACGGCCAAACGGCGAGGCGGTGGGATCACCCGGGTGGCAGCGGCAACTCGCCAAGGCCGTCGATGGCGGTCGGCAGAGCCGCCTGCTGCGGCACCGGCACAGAGCGCACGGCGTCACCGGCGTCGATCAGTTGCGACGCCGTTCCCAGGCAGACTACCGCCACCGCCAGCATCATCCCGATCAGTGGCAGACCACCGGCAGGACGCATATGATGGGTCATCGTGATCCGGGACATTTGGCGGTCTCCCCATTGCGAACGCGGTCCAGCGCCGCTTCTGCCTAGGATGTCGCTGCAGCCCCGTCGCCGGTTCAATCGCTGCCGGCGGCGATATGCGGATCAGGACCACCGATGACCATCTATGTCGCCCTGCTCTACAGCATCGTGCTCGGCCCGGGCCGTCGGGTGGTCATGGCCGACCTCAAGGCGATGGCGACCGCACTCGATCTGCGGGAGCCGCGCACCGTGGCGGCCACCGGCAATCTTGTGTTCTCGGCCAGGCGGACGCCTCCGGCCAAGCTGGAGGCCAGACTTGAGGCCGCCTTCGCCGGCACTTTCGGACGCCATGTCGACTTTGTCGTCCGCAGCGCCGCCGACTGGCGCCGGCTCGTTGCCAGCAACCCGTTCCCCAGGGAATCCGAAACCGATCCGTCGCACGTGATCGCGCAGGTATCGCGCGCACCGGCCACCGAGGCCCAGGTCGAGGCACTTTGTCCCTATGCGGTGGAGGGCGAGCAGGTCGTCGTCGCCGCTGGAACCCTCTGGCTCTACTTCCCGCATGGGATCGCCAGGTCGAAGCTCGCCGCCGCGATTACGCCGAGGCGCGTCGGGATCGGCACGGCCCGCAACTGGAACACGGTACGCCGGCTGGTCGAGAAGCTGGACGGCTGAGGCCGGCTCCGGATCAGCCGGCGGCGATCAGCTCCGCGGCGGTCGTTGCCTTTGTCGACCGGACCGAGGCTGCCGTCTCGACCAGAACCCGCGCCTCGCATACTGTCGCGCTGCTGCCGCAAAACACCTCGGCGTAGCCGCAGCCGGCGAGCAGGAGGGGAAACAGAGCGACCGCCAGCAAGGCAAGCCGGGCATGCGCACGGCGAGGATGAGGCGTTGATGCGCCGGTGGCCATGTTCGCTCCTCCTCAAACTGCGGGCATCCCGTGCTGTCATGAGTTGGGTCGCGATTGCGGCAGAGCCGGTTCATCGCCGCAGCGACATTCGGGCAATGCCGCGTCATTTGTGGCCGCCCGACGGGGTGGCGGACGGCCTTGCCTGGCGTCGCCGGCCCGCCTAGCCTCGGTCGGCCCGCCCCTTACGCCGGACTGCCGATGAAGCTCCTTGGCCCCGTCAACGTCGTCTCCCTGACCGTCACCGACCTCGCCCGGGCTCGCGCCTTCTATGCCGTCACCCTCGGGTTGGGCGAACCTTGGTTCGATAGCGAAGACATGGGCTGGATCGAATGGGGTGCGGACGGCCGCAACGGGAATATCGCGGTGACCCTGCCGCGCGACGGCTCTACCGGGCCGGGAGGCGGCACCACGCCGGTTCTGCAGACCCCCGACGCTCACGCCCTCCACACAGAGCTTGTCCGGCGCGGCGTACGCTGCGATCCTCCGGTCGGGGTGCCCGGCTTGCTAACCTACTGCACGTTCCACGATCCCGACGGCAATCGCCTGCAGGCGGTCGGCCCCCCGCCGCCAGCCCCGCCATCCTGATCGGCGGGGCCTGATCCGCGGGGTCTGACAGGGCCCGGGGCGATAGGCCGTCGCTACTCGGCCGGCGGCGGGCAGCCGCTTTCCACCCACGCGACCAGCGCGTTCTGGCTGTTGGTCCCCCACAGCCCGTCGATCGGCCCGGGACGATGTCCCAGGTTGGTGAGCGACTGCTGGTACATTCGGGCGAAGTTCGTGCCGCCGATCTCGATAGCCTGCGCAAAACCGTCCAGGGCACCGGTTGGTCTCTCCAGCGCGCAGAGAATGACGGCCCGCGCGCTGATGAAGCTCGGGTCGTCCGGGCGCACGCTGAGCGCTTCGTCGACCAGCGGCAGGCCGTCTTCGGGCCGCCCGGCAGCAAGGTGCTCCAGCGCCAGCAGGTGAAGGGCGACGGCGCGGCGGTTGTTAACCTCGGCCGATAACGCCTCGTCCGGGATGCCGAACTCCAGCAGCCGGTCGAAGTCAGCGACCGCCAACTCGTTGCGGCCAAGGGCAGAGAGGGCGATAGCGCGGCTGAGATAGGCAAAGGCATAGTCAGCATCGAGCCGGATTGCCTCGTCGTAGTCGTCGACCGCCTCCTCGAGCCGACCCAGCCCGGCATGGACATTGCCGCGACCGGCATGGGTCTGGGGCGCATTCGGGGCCAGGCTGACAGCGCGATCGCAGTCGGCGAGCGCCAGCTCGCCCTGACCGCTGACGCTGTAGCTCATGCAGCGATGGATGTAGACCCCGGCCAATTCATCGCCAGTCGCGCTTCCCGCTTCAATAATCGCCGTGCAAGCGTCGATCTGGCCCTGCGGATCCTGGGTGTTGAAACACGCCTCGGTCATCTCGGCCGCGGCCGATCCCATCCACGCCGCCAGCAGCACCCCCGCCGATCCGATCGTCCGTTGCATGCCATGCTCCACCACTCGCTGCGTCGACCCTCAGGCCGGCCTTCAATAATCGGCGAAGCTAACACGCGGGACAGGGAGCCAACGATACGACTTCCGGAGTAGACCGTTAGTGGTGCTGCGGTCCAGACAACACCCCGGCCGATACCCACCCTATTGGAGGGCCGAGTCTGGCCCTGTTCGGTGATCTGCCGGAACAGGGCCTGGTGGCGGTTGAAGGCGAGTTCCTTGCACCAACGGACCGTTGTTGCTGTGCACTGGAGCGGCCTGATAGCCCGCACGCTCTTCCCGGAAGGGCTACAGGCTGACCGAGAGCCCGCCGTCGACCGCCAGCACATGCCCGGTGACGTAGGAGGCGGCGTCCGAGGCCAGGAACACCACCGCGCCGCCCAGCTCCCGGGGCTGCGCCCAGCGGCCGAGCGGCGTGCGGCCCTCGACCCAGGCCGTGAACACCTTGTCGTCGAGCAGGGCCGTGTTGAGCTCGGTGGCGAAGTAGCCCGGAGCAATGGCGTTGACCGTGATTCCGGTGCGGCCGAGTTCGGCGGCGAGCGAGCGGGTCAGCCCGTGCAGCCCGGCCTTGGCCGCCACATAGCCGTGGATCGTCGGCCGGCCAAGGATGGCGGCGACGGAGCCGGTGTTGATGATCCGGCCAAATTTCTGCGGCAGCATCACCCGCGCCGCCTCGCGGGCCAGCCGGAAGCAGCCTGTCAGGTTGACCTGGACCACCCGGTCGAAGTCGTCGTCCTCCCACTCGGTCAGCGGTCGGCGGTGCTGGATGCCGGCGTTGTTGACCAGGATGTCGAGCCGGCCTTGGCTTTCCGCGAGCCCGGTGACCGCCGCCTTGATCGCGCCGGGGTCGCCGACGTCGAAGGCCAGCGCCGAGGCGGCAAGCCCAGCCGCCGTCAGCTTGCCAGCCGCCGCATCGAGCGTCTGCGGGTCGCGACCATTCAGCACCACATGCGCCCCGGCCCCGGCCAGGGCCTCGGCCATGGCGAACCCGAGCCCGCGCGA
>JBHJOG010000076.1:0-2253 GCA_050329975.1 Alphaproteobacteria bacterium
GGCCCTTGACGATGAACGCGGTGGCCGAGAGGATTCTGGCGTCCGGCGACAGCGGCCTCGGCGTCATCGGTGGCAGGGTCGCGGCTCGGGAAAGTACGCTCGGGCACACTCTTCGCGCATTGATCGCGGCGGCGTGCCGGGAGGACGGCGGTCGACTCGCGGGGGGAGGCGAGCTGCTGGTCCGCTCCGAAGCCTCCGGCGCTCCCCAGTTGTCCCTGACAGTGATCCCGATCGGCGGCAATCCGATTGTCTCGGTCCATCGCGCTGCCGTCATCCTCATCCAGAACCTTGCAGCTGTCTTGGATCCGGCCCTGGAGCAGCGGCTGCGATACCTGTTCGGCCTGACGCCGAAGGAAGCCCAGCTCGCCGTCGCCCTGGCCTCCGGCCTGTCGGTCAAGGACTATGCGCAGGAGCAGGGCGTGTCGCTCGTCACCGCCCGCACCCATCTCGCCAAGCTGTTCAGCAAGACCGCCACCGTGCGCCAGGGTCAGTTGGTGGCCCTGCTCAACCGCGCGGCCCGCATTCCGCCTGGGGGCGCCCACGCCATCTGAACGGCAGCTGCTGATCGCCGAACCGGGCTGCATTCAGGTCTCGCCGACATCGGCGACCGTGGCTTGGTCTCATGCAAATGACGGATGCGGCACGTCCCGGACTGGGCAAACGTCGCCGGGTCGCGCCGGGCGAGGCGCCGAGACAGAAAGGGACGCCGATGCTTGTTCAGACTCTCTGCGCTGCTGCCGTGGCTATCGGCCTGGCGGCACCCGCCCTCGGCCAGGAGAACAACCGGTTGGTTCGCCCGTTCGACCCGTCGTTCGAGCAGAGCCCCGATATGCTGCAGCTGGTCCTGCCGCCCGCATTCCGCGGCCTCGGCTGCACCTTCTATGCGGACGCCAACGGGGGCGGTGAGAGCTGGCGGGTGGAGGTGGACTCCTTTATTGAGACCAGGAACGGCCGCAGCTACTACGGCGCGACGGTGCCGTGGGTCGGGCACGCCTGGAACGACAGGATCTCCTCGATCCGTTGTGGCCGGGCGGGATCGATCGGCTGCTACCCGGTTGTCTATCGCGACGCTGTCGAGAATCAGCCGCTGTTCGCTCCGACCTCGTTCGGCGTCGATGCCGGCGACCTGATCGAGCTTTCCCGGTTCGGCATGGATAATGCGATCTCAGCGCTCTCGCTCAAGTGCGGGTAGGGCTGGAGACACTGCCTTGGAACCTTGGAGCAATGGAGCTGACGATGAGATTTCTTGCAGGATGCGCGGTCGGGGTGGTGGGGGCGACGATCGCCGCGGGATCGTTGATCGCCGTGGCGCAGGATGACAGCGGCGGCGGCCCGCCGGTGTTCAGCGCACCCTTCCAGGTGCTGAGCTCATCCGGCCAGCCGTTGCTGACGGTGGACGAGACAGGCGACGGCCCGCTGCTGACCCTCGTCGGGCAGGGCGGCCAGAAGATCGTCATGGGCGCGACCGGCCAGGGCATGGCAATGGCCGTCTACTACAGCAGCCAGCAATACATCAGCCTCGATGCGTTCGGGGATGCGCTGATCGTGAACCTGATTTCCGGCTCGAATACCACGGCGCTGATGACGGATGCGGAGCAGCAGAGCCTGGTCATCGAGCAGAACGGCGCCACCGTGGTCGATCTGGGGGTGAAAACCGGCAGGAACGCCGCGCTGCGCGTCGCAGATCCGGTCGGCACCGTGGTGGCGCAGGTCGGGTCCAACCCGCGCAACGGCGGCGCCGGCTCGGTCTTGGTCTCCGATCCCTCCGGGGTGATCAACGCGTTCATGCACTCCGCCGCGACCAGCAGCGGGATCGTCGGCATCGGCATCAACGGCTCCGAAGTTGCGTTGCTCGAGCCCAATGTCGACAGCTCCGGAGGCAAGATCACCATCGCCGGCACCAACGGCACCATCGCCGTCTCCGCCGGCATGAAGACCGACGGGCAGGGCACGGTCTGCGTCCAGAACAACCGCGGCACGCACTGTCAATGAGGGTCGTGTCGGCGGCCCGCCCGAGAGGCGACCCTATCGGGGCAGGTCGCCCGCATCGGCCGCTTCGAAGTTGCAGATCGCATCCCCTTCGACGTCGCACCACATGAACAGCCGCCCGAATTCCTGGCAGTTGCAGATGTAGCTGCCGCCGCGAAACTGGGTGCGCGCCGTCAGGTTGCGGATGTCGGTGCGGCTGCCGAAGGTGGTCTGGCAGACACCGGCCGAATCGTTGGCCAGTTCGCGCTTGGCGAAATCGCAGGC
>JBHJOG010000077.1:0-20609 GCA_050329975.1 Alphaproteobacteria bacterium
CAATGCGACGTTACCGAGGCGACGCTGGCGGCCCAGGCGCAGGAGAAGAGCGAACGCGACCTGCAGAACCTGTTCCGTGACATCCCGGACTTCGTCTCCCGCGCCCGCCCGGACACCACGCTGACCTTCGTCAACGACGCCTACGCCCGCTTTCAGCGGGCAGTGCCAGCGGATTTGATCGGCCGGAAGTTCCTCGACCTGGTCGAGGAACCGCATCGCGAGGAGCTTCGCAAGCGACTGACGCGGCTGACGCCCGGGTCGCCGATGGAGACCAACGAGGAACGGAGGCTGCTGGCCGACGGGTCGGAGCAGTGCCTGCTGTGGACCAACCTGATGATCTACGAGGACGGAGAACCGGTGGAGTTGATCTGCGTCGGCCGGGACATCACCGCCCAGGATGTCGCCCGCCGGACGATCGAAGCGCAATCGCGCGAACTGGAACTGTCCAACGAGGCGCTGCGAACGAGCGAGGAGCGGTTCCAGCTTGCGGTGCAGGGCGGGAGCGTCGGCATCTGGGACTGGCGGATCGGCGAGGACGGCGCCCAATTGTGGTCCGACAAGTTGCTCGAGATGCTCGGGCTCGAGCCGGGAGAGATCGAGCATACGCTGGACGCCTTCGCGGCGCTGGTCCACCCGGACGATCGCGACGCGACACTGGCCCATCTCCACCACCATCTGGAGACCGGAGACAAGTACGAATGCGAGTTCCGCATGCGCCACAAGTCCGGGGCGTATCGATGGTTCCTCGACACCGGCGAGGTCTCGCGGGACGCAGCGGGCAAACCGACGCGGATGGTCGGCACGATGATCGACATCCACGACCGCAAGGTCGCGGAGGCGAACCTGAAGCGGAGCGAGGAGCGGTTCAGGAGCCTCTATAACGACACCCCGATGATGCTGCACTCGGTCGACTCCCAGCGGCGGCTGGTGGCGGTCAGCGACTACTGGCTGGAGCAGATGGGTTATGTGCGCGACGAGGTGATCGGCCGCCCGGTGCTGTCGTTCATGACAGCGGCGTCGCGGGCGGAATTCCTTCGGTCCGGCGCGCCCCAGCTCGACGCCACTGGCCAGATTCGCGACTTCCCGCACCAGCTGGAGCGCAAGGACGGCTCGCTGATGGACTGCCTGCTGTCGGCGGTCCGCACCCGCAACGAGGCGGGCGAGATCGAACAGACGCTGGCCGTCGCGATAGACGTGACCGAGAAGCGGCAGATCGAGGAGGCGCTGGCCCGGCAGCAGCGCGAGCTGCAGCTGATTTTCGATCATGCCCCGGTGCGGATCTGGTACAAGGACGACCAGAATCGGGTGCTGCGCCTGAACAAGCGGGCGGCGCAGGCGATCGGCATGATGATCGCGTCCTCCGAAGGCAGCGGCCTGGCCGACCACGACCCGCAGGCGGCGCACCGCCATTTTACTCAGGACATGGAAGTGATCCGCTCCGGCAAGCCGATGCTCGGCGTCGTCGAGCAGGTCACGACCGCAGAGGGCCGCATCGAGTGGACGCGGACCGACAGAGTGCCCTATCTGGATCCGGAAACCGGCCGGACCCAGATGCTGGCCACCGCCACCGACATCACCGAGCAGAAGATCGCCGAGCTCGAGCTCGCGCGGCAGCAGCGGGAGCTCCAGCTGATCTTCGACAACGTGCCGGTCAAGATCTTCTACAAGGACGATTCCAACCGGATCCTCCGGGTCAATCGGCGAGCGGCCGAGTCCCTGGGGCTGACGGCCGAGCAGATCGAAGGGGCGAGCGCCTACGACCTGTTCCCCGGCGAGGCCGGGAAGTACTACGTCGAAGACCTGGAGGTGATCGCGTCCGGGCAGGCCAAGCTCGGCATCATCGAGGAGTATGTCACGGCCCATGGCCGCGGCTGGGTCAGCACCGACAAGGTGCCGTATACCGACCCGGACACAGGCGAACGCAACATCCTGGTGACCGCCACCGACATCACCGCGCTGAAGAATGCCCAGCTGATCATGTCGGAGCAGGCGGAGGCGCTGCAGCGCTCGAACGAGGAGCTGGAGCAGTTCGCCTATGTCGCCTCCCACGACCTGAAGGCGCCGCTGCGCGGTATCGACAACCTGGCGTCCTGGATCGAAGAGGACATGGCCGACAGGATGGACGCGGAGAGCCGAGCGAACATGGCCCTGCTGCGCGGCCGGGTGGCCCGGCTGGAAGAGCTGCTGAACGGGCTGCTGCAATATTCGCGGATCGGGCGCAGCAAGTCCGATGTCGACACCGTCGACCTCGCGGAGACCGCGGCGGAGGTGTTCGACCTGGTTCGCGGCGAGCGTCGCTTCGCGCTGCGCTGCGAGCCGCTGCCGACCCTGGCCACCGGGCTGGTGCCGCTGCAGCTGGTGCTGCGTAACCTGATCTCGAACGCGATCAAGCACCACGACCGGACCGAGGGGACGATCACGGTGAGCGCGCGGGATCTGGGGGAGCAATACGAGATCACGGTGGCCGACGACGGTCCGGGCATCGACCCCGCCTTCCATGCCCGGATCTTCGGGATGTTCCAGGTGCTGCGGCCGCGCGACCAGGTCGAGGGCAGCGGGTTGGGCTTGGCGATCATCGAGAAGCAGTTGCGCACCCTGGGCTGCGGGATCCGCGTCGAGTCCGACCCGGCGCGCGGGCGCGGCACCACGTTCCGCTTCTCCTGGCCGAAACGCTGGCCCTTTGGCGGCGCCACGGCGGCCGCGGCCTAGCCATGGCCGACGCGCAAGCCTCGACGGCTGCAAGGCATCGGGAAGTCACGATCCTGATCGTCGACGACGACGATGTCGACCGAAAGGGACTGCGGCGCGCCCTGAAGCAGATGCGGCTCGCCAACCCGATCGCCGAGGCCCATGACGGCCTGGAGGCGCTGGCGCTGCTGCGGGGCGGGGACGGACGGGGGCCGTTGCAGCCGCCGTTCATCATCCTGCTGGACCTGAACATGCCGCGCATGAACGGCATCGAGTTCCTGGACGAGATCCGGGCGGACCCGGCGCTGCAGACAGCGGTGGTCTTCGTGCTGACGACATCGATGGACGAGAAGGACCGGCTGGCGGCGCACCAGCGCAACGTCGCCGGCTACATCATCAAGTCCGACGCCCGAAACTCGTTTCGCGAGGCGCTTTCCCTGATCGACCACTACTGGCGGGTGGTGGAGCTTCCTGGCGCGTGACGGGCTGGCTGGTCAGCGGGCCATGTCGGCGAGCGCGAACCGGGCACCCTTGCGGCGCATCTTCTGTGCCGGCCTGGCGGCCGCCGCGCGAAGCCAGTCCAGGATGGCGCCGTCGGCCAACGGCAGGCTGATCAGGAAGCCCTGCAGGTCGACGCCCTGGGTGTCGACCAGGCTCTCGAAGACGTCCACGCTCTCGATCCCGTGGACGACCGCGCTGACCTTCAGGTGCCGGGCGAGCGTGATCGCCGCGTGCACCACGGCTGCGCCCCGCCTGTCCGCCGCCATGTCGGCAACGAAGCTGCGGCCGATCTTGATCCGGTCGATCGGCACGTGCCGGGCGTGCTTCAGGACGGAGTAGCCGGTGCCGAAGTCGTCGAGGACGATCTTCACCCCCAGGCTGCTGAGCTGCCAGAGCTGGTCCATCGCCTGCTCGCCCGTTCCGAGGACGGCAGCCTCCGCGATCTCGAGCTGCAGCAGGGAGGGCGCCAGTGCGGTCTCCGCCAGGATGGCCGCGATCATGCCCGCGAGGTCGGGGCGGGCGACGTCGGCCGCCGCGAGGTTGACGGCCACCGGCACCGGCACGGTGAGCGCCAGCTGCCAGGCCTTCGCCTGGCGGCAGGCCTCGCGCACCACCCACGGCGTGAGTTGGCTGGTGAACCGGCACGCCTCCGCGATCGGCATGAACGCGGCCGGGGGCAGGCGGCCGAATGTCGGGTGCTGCCAGCGGATCAGCGCCTCGACCGCCGTCGCCCGCCCGGTATCCAGCGAAACCTGCGGCTGGTACTCGAGCACGAACTGACCGGCCGCCAAGGCGCCGGGCATGTCGCTTTCCAAACGCTGCCGCCGCCTGGCCTGCTGGTCGAGTTCCTCGTCGAAGAAGCGGTAGGCGCCGCGGCCCTCCTCCTTGGCCTTGTAGAGCGCCACATCAGCCTTGTTGAGCAGGCTGGCGGCGTCGTCGCCGCCCTCGTCCAGCAGCGCTATACCGATGCTGGTGTCGGCTTGGACCTCGTTGCCGGCGATCTCGAACGGCCGCGCGATCGCAGCCAGGATCTTGGCGGCGACCACTGCGGCGTGCTCGGCATGGCGCATCTCGGTCAGCACAATGGCGAACTCGTCGCCGCCGAGGCGCGCGACCAGGTCGGTTTCCCGCACCGCCTCGACAAGCCGCTGGCCCACTGCAACGATGAGCGCGTCGCCTGCCGCATGGCCGAGCGTGTCGTTGATCCGCTTGAAGCGGTCCAGGTCCAGGTAGAGTACGGCCAGCACCTGGCCGCTTCGGCGGGCGCGCGCGATGGCGGCGTCGAGCTCGGAGGTCAGGACCGCGCGATTGGCCAAGCCGGTCAACACGTCGCGCTCGGCCAGGGCGCGGTAGCGTCCTTCGCTGGCTTCTGCCCGCACCAGCGCCGCCCGGGTGGCGCGCTGCGCCGCCGCCAGCTCCTGCGCGTTCTTCAGATAGCGCTCCGCCTGCTCCTGAACCAGCCGATGGGCCCGGCGCAGTGCGTCCGCCTGGCGGTGCAAGGCGTTCTGGGTCTGCGTCATCGACATCGCATAGCGGATCGAGCGCTCGAGCCGCGGCGGCGTGACGTCGGACTTGACCAGGAAGTCCGCGGCGCCGGCCCTGGTCGCGGCCAGATCCAGCGCATGGTCTTCCTGTCCAGTCAGGAAGATGAAGGCGCGCGCGTCCTCGCCGGCGCCGGTCGCCGCGACGAGGTCCAGGCCATTGTGGCCGCCGAGGTGGTAGTCGATCAGGTAGACGTCGTGGACGCCGGCGGTGATCTTCGCAACCGCGTCATCCCAGGTGCTCGCCCAGTCCAGCTGCAGGTCGTTGCCGAAGATCTTGGCCAGCATCCGCCGGGTCGCGCGGAAATCGACCTCGTCGTCCTCGACGACGAGGATACGGGGCGGTGGAGCGGACGCAATGGTGGGAGACGGCGGCTGCGGCATCGCGATCAGACCTTCGTCGTGTCAGGTGACCCTAGCCCGTTAACCTTGACAAAGAATTATCGGGTGGCGCTCCGCCTGAATAGACCGCAGAAAGTGAATTTGCGTACAAGCACCCGGTCCCGCATCTCAGGCGGCGGTTCGGTCTTCCTGGCCGCCAAGCCCGAGGAAGGCCTTCAGGGAGCGCTCGATCAGGGCTGGCTCCAAGCCGCGGAGGATGAAGACCAGGCGGGAATCCCGGTCGTCGTCGGGCCAGGCCGCCAGATGCTCGGGTGCATGCACGATCTGCTGCACGCCATGGATGACCACGGGTGCCGGGCTGCCGGCCACGTTGAGCAGCGCCTTGACCCGCAGCACTCTTTCGCCGTGGCGGTGCAGCAGCATGGTCAGCCAGACGCCGAATGCAGTCCAGTCCAGCGGCCCCTGGATGCGCAGGCAGAGCGTGCGTATCGCGTGGTCGTGGGCCTCATGTCCGGGAGCGACCTGGGCCATGTCTTCCGTCGCCAGCCATCTGGCGACGTCGCGTGCGCGGCCGGCGGCGCCGTCGTCGAACAGGAGCGCCAACAGGTCGCCGGACCTGACGTCGAGAATGCCTGCGGTCGGGTTGATGCGCTGCAGGCCCGAGCGCAGCGCTGCCAGACCCGCGTCGCCGACCAGGTCGCCCTTGGTCATCACCAGCAGATCGGCGATCGCCGCCTGCTTCACCGCTTCCGGCTGGTCTGCAAGCTGGGAGAGGCCGTTCACGCCGTCGACCGTCGCAGCCACCCGGCCGAGGCGGAAATGGTGGCGCAGCACCGGCTCGGCAGCGAGCGTCGCCACCACCGGCATCGGGTCGGCAAGGCCGGTGGTCTCCAGCACGACCCTGGCGAAGGCCGGGATCGAGCCGGCGGCGCGTCGCGCCTGCAGGTCGCGCAGGGTCTGCTGCAGGTCGCTCCGGATCGAGCAGCAGATGCAGCCGTTGCGCAGCACCACCGCGCCCTCGCCGACCTCGGTGACCAGCAGGTGATCCAGCGCGATCTCGCCGAGCTCATTGATGATGACGGCGCTGTCGGCATGCGCCGGGTCGGCGAGCCAGCGCTTGAGCAGGGTGGTCTTGCCGCTGCCGAGGAAGCCGGTCAGCACATGGACCGGCGTGCGGGCGTCAGGGTCTCCCATCGGCCTCGAGCGCGTCGAGCAGGGCCGCGTCCAGCGGATCGAGCGGCCGGCCGGCCAGCCGCTCTGCCGGTGCCCAGACATGGGCGAGCGCGTCCACCATCTCCCGGCGGCCGGTCGGGCTGCTCAGCACCAGGGCGTTGTTCCAGTCGCCGACCTTCAGCCGGAAGGGCGCCAGCACGCGGTTGACCACGGCCACCCGCTGCTGGCGTTCCCGCCGCCTGGTCAACGCGCTGTCGCCGAGCGCGCCGTGCCCGCCGGCGCGGTCGGTCCAGTGCGCCTCGCCACCGACGATGCCGCACAGCCCGCACATCGGACGCGCCTCAGCGCCGCGGGGACCGCCGGGCGAAGTCGTCGGCGATCTCCTCGAAGGTCATGAACTTGACCCCGGCGTGGCCGATGACGTGTTCGTACAGCCGCTCCAGCATCAGCAGAACCTGCGGCTTGCCCGAGACGTCGGGGTGAATGGTGAAGGTGACCACCGCATAGTCCATCTCGCGGTAGACCCAGTCGAACTGGTCGCGCCAGATCTCTTCCAGGTGGCGCGGGTTGACGAAGCCGTGGCTGTTGGGCGCCGCCTTCATGAACATCATCGGCGGCAGGTCGTCCAGGTACCAGCTGGCCGGGATCTCGATCAGGTCCGTCTCCTCGCCGCGGACCAGCGGCTTCATCCACTCCTCGGCCTTTTTCGAGTAGTCGATCTTGGTCCAGCTGTCGCCGACCCGCACGTAGTAGGGCGTGAAGTCGTTGTGCATCAGGCTGTGGTCGTACTTGATGCCCTTCTTCAGCAGCAGTTCGTTCGACACCGGGCTGAATTCCCACCATGGCGCGACGAACCCGCGCGGCTTCTTGCCGGTGAGCTCGGTGATCAGCGCGATGGACTTGTCCATCACCGCCTCCTCCTGCTCCGGCGTCATCGCGATCGGGTTCTCGTGGCTGTAGCCGTGCATGCCGACCTCGTGGCCGGCCTCGGCCACCGCCTTCATCTGCTCCGGGAAGGTCTCGATGGAGTGGCCGGGAATGAACCAGGTGGTCTTGATGCCCCAGCGCTCGAACAGCTTCAGCAGCCGCGGCGACCCGACCTCGCCGGAGAACATCCCGCGGGAGATGTCGCAAGGGGAATCCTCGCCGCCATAAGAACCGAGCCAGCCGCCGACCGCATCGACGTCGATGCCGAATGCACAGAGTATTTCCTTCGCCATTCCGATTCTCCCCCGATTGCCGCCCCGAGTGCGCGCCGCGGATTGGAACGATCTATCAAATTGCGCAGCCATGGGCAAATTGCGCCATGGGCAAATTGCGCAGCTGGCGGACCGCAGGCAGGCCCGCCCGCTGTCCTGGTACGGATGCTGCATTGCCGCAGCAGCCGAAACCGGCTGGACTCTGGACAGCGTCCCGCGTTCATCTACTGTCAGCGGACGATGCCGCCGGCCGCATGCTGCCGACTGCATCCGTGTCGATTCGGGGGAACGATGAGCCGCATCCAGACGGGGTCAATCCTGGATATTCGCGGAATCGCGAAGAGCTATGCTGGCGTGCCGGCCCTTGAAGATCTGTGGCTCACGGTCGGCGACAATGAATACTTGACCCTGCTCGGCCCGTCGGGATCGGGCAAGTCGGTGCTGCTGCGCGCGATCGCCGGCTTCGAGCAGCCGGAAGCGGGCGAGATCCTGCTGCACGGGGAGTCGGTGCTCGGACGGCCGGCGCACTTGCGCAACATCGGCTTCGTCTTCCAGAGCTTCGCGTTGTTCCCGCACATGAGCGTGTTCGACAACGTCGCCTTCGGCCTGACCAACCGGGCGGTGAACCCGGTGACCGATCCAGCCGAGGTCACGCGCCGGGTAGGCGCGATGCTCGACCTGGTCGGTCTCGCCGGGCTGGGCAGCCGGCGCACCAGCCAGATCTCCGGCGGCCAGCGACAGCGGGTGGCGCTGGCCCGCACACTGGTCACCGAGCCCGCGATCATCCTGCTCGACGAGCCGCTCGGCGCGCTGGACGCCAATCTGCGCCAGCGGATGCAGCGAGAGCTGCGCCGAATCCGCGGCCAGCTCGGGATCACCTTCGTCCACGTCACCGGAAACGAGAGCGAGGCGCTGGCCATGGGGGACCGCATCGCGGTCATGGACCGCGGCCGGATACTGCAGGCCGGCAGCCCTGCCGAGGTCTATGCTGGCCCGGCCAACGCCCGGGTCGCGCGCTTCCTGAACGGCTTCAACATCTTCGAGGGGCGGCTCGACCGGCCAGGCGCGTTCATTGCGGCCGAGGGACAGTTGCGCGCGCCGGCCGCGGGCGGGCCGCTCGGTCCCGGCGCCTATGCGATCCGGATCGACCGGATGGCGGTGCGTCCGCCCGAGAGCCCGCTCGACGAGGCCGAGGCGGGCATCGACGTAACCTACGTCACCAGCGAGTATACCGGGTCCACGCTGATGCATTTTTTCCTACACGGCGGCGGCAAGGTGATCGAAGTCGAGCACCATCTGAGCCACCGCCAGCCGGAGACGTACGAACCCGGCGCGCCCTACAGGCTGGCCTGGCCGGCCGACGCAGGGCAGGTGCTGCCGGCCGGTTGAGTCGACCGGCCGGACTCAGGGGCGGCAGACAGGGAGTTCATCGATCCATGCGAGCAACGTGGCCGATACAAGCGGCGGCCGTCATGCAACGCCGGCCCCAAAGGCCATGAGCACGGCCAGCGAGGCCGTGCCCGGCCGGCCGTCGGCGTCGCAGGCGCCGGCCGGCCGCCGCATCCGGCGATCCACCGGCTGGCTGCTCGCGCCGGGCGTGCTGTGGATGCTGCTGTTCCTGGTCGTGCCCCTGGCGATGATCGTCTATGTCAGCTTCTGGACCCAGACTACCTTCACCATCGAACCGACGCTGACCACCAGCAGCTGGGAGGCCTTCTTCGCCAGCGACACCTATGTCGCCGCGCTGGGCACGACGCTCAGGATCTGGATCATCGTGCTGGCGGCGACCCTGTTGGTCGGCTACCCGGCCGGGCTCTACATCGGGCTGTTCGTCCGCAACAAGACCGTGCAGACAGTCCTGCTGGTGATCTGCGTGATCCCGTTCTGGACCTCGTTTCTGATCCGCGTGCTCGCGTGGCGGCCGATGCTGGGCCAGGAAGGGGCGATCAACATCATCCTGCGCGGACTCGGAATCGTGGATCAGCCGTTGCAGGAACTGCTGTTCACCGAACTCAGCGTGCTGATCGGCATGACCCAGATCTACGTGGTGTTCATGGTCGGCCCGATCGCCTTCATGCTGTCGCGGATCGACGAGAGCGTCATCGAGGCGGCGCGCGACCTGGGCGCCGGCTGGTGGCACATCTTCCGCACCGTGGTGCTGCCGCTGAGCATGCCCGGGGTGGTGGTCGGCGCGATCTTCGTCTCGGTGATGGTGCTCGGCGAGTTCGCCACCTCGTCGGCGCTGTCGGGCAAGAAGGTCAACCTGCTCGGCAATATCATCGTCACCCAGACCGGCTCGCTGAAATGGGCGTTCGCCTCGGTGGTCGGCGTGGTGCTGACCGCGGTGATGGGCATCATCGTCACGGTGCTGCTGCGCATCGTCAACCTGCGCAAGGAGTTGTAGGCGGTGGGCCGGCAGCCCTTTATCAAGGGAGCGCTCGCGCTCTATACCGCGCTGTTCATCGCCTTCCTCTACGGGCCGTTCGCGGTGCTGGGAATCCTCAGCTTCCAGACCGGGCCCGAGGGCGGGCCGCAGTTCCCGATCGTCGAGTTCTCGACCTACTGGTACCGGCACCTGTTCGGTCTGGCCCCGGCGTCGCGGGTGGCGCCGCTACCGATCGGCGAGGCGCTGCTGCGCAGCCTGCTGCTCGCCTTCATGACCATGGTGACCTCGACCGTGCTCGGCGTGCTGACCGCCCAGGCGTTCCGCGCCCGGTTCAAGGGCTCCGGCGTCGTGTTCTACCTGGTGGTGCTCGGCATGATGGTCCCGGGCATCCTGGTCGGCCTGGGCACGGCCCTGCTGTCGACGAACATCGGCATCGACCGGGCCTGGTACACGACCACCTTTGTGGTCCACGTCGTCTACACCTATCCGTTCTCGTTCCTGGTGATGCTTGCCTTCTTCAACCGGTTCGACCGCTCGGTCGAGGAGGCCTCGATGAGCCTGGGCGTGAGTCCGGTGCGGACCTTCCGCAAGGTGACCTTCCCGCTGATCTTCCCCGGCGTGCTGAGCTCGCTGCTGTTCGCCTTCACGCTGAGCTACGACGAGTTCCCGCGGACTCTGCTCGCGTCCGGTGGCGCGCTGACCTTGCCGCTGACGATCTACGGCACCTTCTCGGTGGAGATCCACCCGAACCTGTTTGCCTTCGGCGTCCTGACCACCCTGTGCTCGTTCGCCCTGGTCGCGGTCTATGCGATCCTGATGACCTTGAGCGTTCGCCGCGGGCGTATGCGCATGGCGATCCAGGAGGAGATCCAGTGAGCGCACCTGCAATCACCGCCGTCGTCACCGGTGCCGGCTCCGGTATCGGGCGCGCGGTGGCGATGCGGCTCGCAACCGACGGGGCCGCGGTCGCCTTGTTCGACCTGCACCGCGACAAGGCAGCGGAGACCGCCGTGGCGATCGAGGCGGCCGGCGGCCGGGCGTTGCCGGTGGGCGGGGACGTCTCCGCCGAGGCCGATGTGGCGCAGCTGTTCGACGCCTGCGAACAGGCTTTCGGTCCGTGCACACTGCTGGTCAACAATGCCGGCCACGTCCACCAGGCCCGCCTGGTCGACCTGACGGTCGAGGATTTCGACCGGATGATCGCGGTCCATCTGCGCGGCACCTTCCTGTGCATCCGGCGCGCGCTGCCGGCGATGGTCGAGGCCCGGGCCGGGATCATCGTCAACGTCGCCTCCCAGCTCGGGCAGATCGGCGGCGTCGAACTTACCCACTACAGCGCCGCCAAAGCAGGTATCATCGGATTGACCAAGGCGCTGGCGCGCGAGGTCTCGGCCCAGGGGGTGCGCGTCAACGCCGTCGCCCCCGGACCGATCAACACCGACCTGGTGCGTGCGCTGTCGCCGGACTGGCAGCGGGCCAAGGCGGCGCAGCTACCGCTCGGTCATTTCGGTGAACCGGAGGACGTGGCCGAGACCGTCGCCTTCCTCGCCTCGCCCGCCGCCCGGCTTTACGTCGGCCAGACGCTTGGGCCGAACTCCGGCGACGTGATGCTGTGACGGCGCCAACGGCCGCAGGAAACGAACCAGGTCAGGAGAGGTCATGACCGAGCCGAAGCCCATAGCACTGGTCACCGGCGGCGGGATCGGGATCGGCCGTGCCACCGCGCTCGCGCTGGCGCGCGCCGGCCATCACGTGGTGGTCACCGACGTGCTCGAGCAGGAGGGCATGGCGGTCTCGGACCTGATCCGCACCGGCGGCGGGACGGCGGAGTTCCGGCATCTGGACGTGACCAGCAGCGCGCAGGCGGACGCGGTTGTCGCGGGCGTCGAGGCGGCGCTCGGCACGGTCGATGTGATCGTCGCCAATGCCGGCATCGCCCACCGGGTGCCGCTCGGCGAGATGAGCGACGCGAAGTGGGACCACACCTTCGACATTGACCTGAAGGGCATCATGCGGGTGGTCCGACCCGCACTCGCCGGGATGCGGGCCCGCCGCCGCGGTGCGATCGTGGCCTTGTCCTCGATCATGGGAGTCGCCTACGGCTGGGACGAGCACGTCCACTATTCGTCGGCCAAGGCCGGCGTCGTCGGTTTGGTGCGCGGGCTGGCGGTCGAGCTGGCGCGCGACGGGATCCGGGTCAACGGCGTTGCCCCGGGCTATGTCCGCACCGCGCAGCTGCTGTCGCGCGAGCATTCACTGGGCCCCGAAGGCGCCGAGAAGGCCGGCGCCTTCATTCCGATGCGGCGGATCGGCGAGCCCGAGGACATCGCCGATGTCATCGCCTTCCTGGTCTCGGACGGTGCGCGTTACCTGACGGGCCAGACCATTGTCGTCGACGGCGGACTGTTGGTCGGCCGATATTGATTGGGGGAGCCGCCGCGACGACAGCCACAGCGCCCGGCACGTCGCCGGCCGCAAAGAAGAGGGAGAGAAGAGGATGGGGTTCAGAAGTGACGTGACCCGCCGTCAGCTGATGAAGTATTCGGCAGGGACAGCAGCGTTGATGATGGGCGGCGGCACGCCGTTCCTCGATTCGCGCAAGGCCTGGGCGCAGGCGGACCTGTCGGCCCAGGAGCTGCGGACCATCGGGCTCTCGGTGACCGTGCAGGAGCGGATCCTGGAGGATTTCGAGGCCGCAAGCGGGGTCGGCGGCACCAGCGGCACTGCGGCCACCTTCCCCGACGCCCAGACGCGGATCCTGTCCGGCTCGCGCGACTACGACTGCTGGGAGACCATCGGCGAGCGCCTGCCGGCGATCGTGATGACCGACAATGTGATCCCGATCGAGACCTCGACGCTGGCCAACTGGGCCAACATCCGCGAGACCTTCACCGTGCCGAACCCGAAATGGGAGACGCGGGCGCAGATCGTCGGCCAGATCTGGTCGGACGAGGGACAGACCGCGCTCGTCATGGTCCCGACCGTCTACAACTACGACTCGATCGGCTACCGCCCCGACCTGGTCGAGGCGGAGGAGGCGAATACCTGGACCTCGATCTTCGACGAGAAGTTCCGCGGCAAGTCCGGCATCAATACCGACCCCCTGATCGCCTGCGGCCAGGCCATCATGGCGATGAACACCTGGGGCATGTCGGAGGTGGCGAACCCCGGCAACCCGACCGCCGGAGAGATCGACGAGGCGATCGCCTTCCTGATCTCGAAGAAGCGCGAGGGCCAGTTCCGCGCGCTGTGGGGCGATTTCGGCGAGTTGGTCAACCTGATGGCGTCGGGCGAGATGATCGTCTGCGACGCGTGGCAGCCGGCGGTGATGGCGGTGAAGGCGCAAGGCATCGAATGCGCCTATGCGGTGCCGCGGGAAGGCTACCGCGCCTGGGCGATCGGGATTTCGATGCTGAAGGGCACGCCGAACGCCGAGGCGGTCACCGCCTATGCCGACTACTGGCTCAGCGGACCGCCGGCGATCACCGTCTCCGAGCAGGGCTATTATTCGCCCACGACCAACATCAAGGACGTGATGCCGCCCGAGAAATACGCCTTCTGGTATGAGGGCCAGCCATGGGTCGGCGCGCCGGACCGCGGCATCGAGGAAGGCGATCTTCGCGACGGCGGCTCCCTGGAGGAGCGCGCCGGCCACGTGGCCTACTGGCACCAGTGGCCGGACGAGTACGACCACCTGATCATGAAGTGGGACGAGTTCCTCAGCGCCTGAGGACACCGCTTCGAGGCGGCGCGCCGGCAGCGATGCCGGCGCGGACGCCGATCGCCCCCGGAACAACGAAGGCGGCCACCCACACCGTGCAGCGCGACCTGGAACTGATCGACGTCGGCAAGATCTTCGACAACGGCACCGCCGCGGTCGTCGACTTCAACCTGGCGGTCGACCGCGGCGAGTTCGTCTCCTTTCTCGGCCCGTCGGGCTGCGGCAAAACCACCACCCTGCGCATGATCGGCGGGTTCGAGACCAGCACCTCCGGCGCGATCATGATCCGCGGCCGGCAGGTCGACCAGCTGCCGCCGGAACGGCGTCCGACCTCGATGATCTTCCAGAACTACGCGCTGTTCCCCCACATGACGGTGCGGGGGAATATCGAGTACGGGCTGGTGGTCAAGAAGCTGCCGCCGGCCGAGCGTCGGCGCAAGGCTGACGCGATCATGGAGATCGTCGGGCTCACCGATGTGGCGGAGCGGCGGCTCGACGGGCTTTCGGGCGGACAGCGCCAGCGGATCGCGCTCGCCCGCGGGCTGGTGGTCGAACCGGACATCCTGCTGCTCGACGAGCCGCTCGGCTCGCTCGACGCCAACCTGCGCAAGGACATCCAGAACGAGCTCAAGCTGCTGCAGCGTAACCTCGGCATCACCTTCGTCTTCGTCACCCACGCGCAATCCGAGGCGCTGGTTCTATCGGACCGCATCGTGGTGATGAACCGCGGCATCGCCGAGCAGATCAGCCCACCGGCCGAACTCTACACCCGCCCGAAGACCGCGTTCGTCGCCGCGTTCATCGGGCGCAACGCCATTCTGGACGGCAGCTTCCGGGGCGGCGATGGGCGGGTCGGCGTGGTCGAGACCCAATTCGGCAAGCTCAGAGGATTCATCAACGATCCGGGCCTCGTCGACGGGACCGCCGCCCATGTGGTGATCCCGTCCGAAGCGGTCGAGATCTATGCCGACACACCGCAGGAGCGGGCCCGCTTGGCCGGGCGGTACGGCGACAACCTGTTGCCGGTGCTGCTCAACGGCTCGACGGTAGTCGGGCACAAGCTCTATTTCGACCTGAAGCTCGCCGAAGGCGTCCACATCGAGGTCGAGACCCACATCAGCAAATATCCCCCCGCCCTTTATGCGAACGATCAGCAGGTGCTGATGGGCTGGACGCCGGACGAAGCGACGCTCGTGCGGCAAGGAGACTGAATCGGCGCCAAAGTCTGGGCCCGGACCTGAAGAGAAGAGTCCAGGACAGATCGCGACAATTCGACTAAAAATTGCGGCGATTATTTCACCGTCATCCTGATATCTAATCAGATATTCATACCTGCGGGTCACAGTCGGCCGGAACCGATCCTTCCGGTCAATCCCGGGGAATGGACGACATCCCTTGCAAGACATCGGCGCTTTTGCGCACCCTTTCATCCTGAATGCCGCGATGATCCTGCTGGCGGCCGCGGCCTATGGGCCGCTCGGGCGGCGCGTGCGGCATCCTCTCGGCCGACAGCTGGCGATCGGCGGCATGTTCGGGCTGATGGCGATCGGCTGCATGAGCGCGCCGATGGTTCCTGCCCCCGGCGTCTTCATTGACCTGCGCTACAACGCAATCCTGCTGGCTGGACCTTTCGGCGGGCCGTTTGCCGCCCTGGTTGCCGGCGGCGGCGCGGGCGCCTATCGGTTGTGGCTCGGCGGCCCCGGCGCACCGGCCGGGGCGCTGGCTATCGGGCTCAGCGCCATCCTCAGTATCATCCTGCACTATTGGCTCGGCCAACTCGACAGCTGGCGCAAGGCCGGGCTGGCCGGCGTGCTGCTGGTGGCGGTCACACTGCCCACCGCCCTGCTCGTGGGCACGATCGACGAGGGCTGGGCTCTGGTGCAGCGGCTGGCCGTGCCCTTCCTCGTCGCGCTGCCGGTCACCAGCATCCTCGTGTGCTACATGATCATGCGGGACGAGCGGCACCGAGAGGCGAAGGCGGCGCTGGCAAGAAGCGAGACCAAGCTGCGCCAGGTGGCCGAGGTGGCGACCGACTGGTTCTGGGAGACCGACACGGAGCTGCGCTTCACGCGGGTAACCGGCCATTCGATAGGCAAGAAGGTGCTGGACAACCTGGTCGGACGCCGGCGCGACGAGGTCGCCTTGGATCCGAACGATCCGGACCTGATCCGCCATATGGCCGAGATGCGCAGCCATCGCCCGTTCCGCGACTTCCGCCATTCCGTCACCCGCTATGACGGCGGGCCCCGTCACGTCTCCGTATCCGGCGCACCCATGTTCGACGACCAGGGAGTCTTTGTCGGCTATGTCGGCAGCGGTCGCGACGTTACCGCCGAGGTCGAGAACGAGGCCGCGCTGAACGAGGCGCGCCGTGAAGCGGTCGCCGCCAACGAGGCCAAGTCGGCCTTCCTGGCCAACATGAGCCATGAGGTCCGCACGCCGATGACCGGGCTGCTGGGCATGATCGACATCCTGGAGACGACCACGCGGCTGGACGCAGAGCAGACCCAATGCGTCGAGAAGGTCCGCGCATCGGCGGCGGCGCTGCTCGCGATCGTCAACGATATCCTCGACCTGTCCAAGATCGAGGCCGGCGGCCTGCAGGTCGAAGCGGCGCCGTTCGAATTGCGCCCGATGCTCAACTGCTTGTGTTCGGGTTCCGCCGCCGCGGCAGCGGCAAAGGGACTGAGTTTCTCATTGACGGTGGCGCCCGAACTGGGACGGACCGCGATCGGCGACGGTCGCCGCATCGGCCAGGTCCTTACCAACTTCCTCGCCAACGCGATTCGCTTCACCGAAACCGGCGGGATCGAGGTTTCGGTCGCCCCCGCCGGAGACGGCGTCGCATTCGCCGTCACCGACACCGGCATCGGCATTCCCGAAGACAAGATCGAGCAGATCTTCCGACCCTTCGAGCAGGCCGACCGGTCGACGACACGCCGCTTCGGCGGGACCGGCCTGGGGCTGGCGATCAGCCGGCGGCTTGCCGAGGCGATGGGCGGCGAGGCGACCGTGCGCAGTACGCCTGGCGTGGGATCGACATTCTCGTTCCGGGTACCGCTCAGTTTCGCTCCGACCGACGAAGCCGCAAGCGCCGTCCCGGCGGACGAAGACCAGCCGAGCCGGCGGGTGGCTGCGCGGCTGCTGGTCGCCGAGGACAACGCACTCAATGCCCTGTTGCTGAAGACCATGCTGGGCAAGCGCGGCTACGAGGTGACGGTGGTCGACAACGGCCTGGCGGCGGTCGAGACGGTGTCTGGTGGCGGCTACGACGTGGTCCTGCTCGACATGCACATGCCGGTGATGGACGGGCTGGAGGCCACGCGCCGCATCCGCGCGCTGCCGGCGCCGCTCTGCGACCTGCCGGTGTTCGCGCTGACTGCCGACGCACTGCACCAGAACAGGGATCGCTACCAGGGCATCGGCCTGACCGAGTTCCTGACCAAACCGATCGACTGGGACGCACTCGACTGCGCCATCGAAAGGCATGCCGGTCGGCGCCTTGCCGCCAGGACCGGCGACGCCGCTTCATCGCCGACGGGCGTCGCGCTCGACCGGATGCCTCTTATCGACCATGCGCGCCCCGGCGTGATCGCCGACCATGGGCGGGCTGCAGCACGCTGATCGATGCAATGAACCTGCGGCGGAATTGTGGCGACATACCCTGAGACACGACGCTTGCGCGTCCGCACCGGGGAGAAAAAGCCATGCGTGCCCATCTGATTCCCGCCCTGTTCATCATCGCGGCCGCTGCCGGCGCCGGCAGCGCCCTTGCCGATCCAGTGGGCCGCACACACGACGAGGTCCGTTCCCACCCCGACAGGGTCCGCACCGACGAAGGACCTGGCCTCTCGCTTTCTCCCCGTCCGCGACCGACGCAGCCGACCGGACTGGATGCAACCAAGCTGTCCGATCTGATCTCACCGCCGGCCCAGCCGTCGGCCGATGCCGCCATCGACGCCTTGCTGGGCGTACTGCCGGGCGCTCCCCAGGCTCAAGCGGGCGCCAAGCACATCTATGTCGACGAGAACGGCGACCTCGCATGCGTGACCCTCGATACGTTCTTCCCGGAGCCTTGCTGAACCGCCGCCGGTTCCCCCTGTGGAACCTTCGCGCCACCGCGCTGTTGGCCTCGTTGAAGCCAACGGAGGGCAGCGATGACTGCGATCGACTCATCCCGGATTCTGATCATGGCCACGCACGGCTTCGAGCAATCCGAATTGACCGAGCCGCTGGAGAAGCTGCGTGCGCGCGGTGCGACCGTGAAGGTAGCCGCCCCCGAGGCTGGGCGAATCAGGGGCTGGGACAAGACCGACTGGGGGACCGAGGTTCCCGTCGACACAACCCTCGAACACGTCAATGTGGACGACTACGACGCGCTGGTGCTGCCCGGTGGGCAGATCAACCCGGACAAGCTGCGGGCGAACGAGAAGGCGGTCGGCATCGTCCGCCGTTTCGTCGACGCGGGTAAACCGGTTGCCGCCATCTGTCACGGGCCCTGGCTGCTGGTGGAAGCCGATGCGGTTCGTGGCCGATCGCTGACGTCCTACGCGTCGATCAAGACCGACGTGAAGAATGCGGGCGGCCACTGGAAGGATGCGGAAGTGGTCGTCGACCACGGCATTATCACCAGCCGTGCCCCGGACGACCTGCCGGCGTTCATCGACAAGATCATCGAGGAGGTGGAAGAAGGCCGACACAGCCGCGCCGCCTGATTTGCCCTCCTACCAGATCCCGTCGTCTGTCCAACCCCCGGACTTGCGACGCACTTGGGGCCAGCTCCGGCTGGCCCTTTTTCTTGCCTGCCGGAGACGGAACCGGATCGGGGCGAGGCCGCTCAGCCCTTCAACTCGACCTCGACGAAGACGAACTCGAACTCGTTGGCATTGATCACGTCGTGCTCGACCCCAGCCCGGCGGGCGTAGGCGACCCCCGCGGTCAGGTCGGCGTGGCGGGTGACGCCGTTCGGCTCCTTCAGGGTCAGCCGGCCGGTGGTCATCGGCACCACCACATAGTCCATGCCATGCACGTGCCAGCCGGTGGCTGCCCCCGGCGGGAAGCGCCATTCGGTGACCCGGACCCGGTCGCTGTCGACCTGGACTGTCGCGACCGCGGCGCCGGTCATGTCCGATCGTCCTTCAGCACGTAGACGCCGCTGCCATCGACCTCGAGCGTCCAGCCCGGCTCGATCACCAGCGTGGTCGTCTCCTCCTCGATCACCGCCGGCCCGGCGATCCGGCCGCCGGCGCCGAGCTTCGCTCCGTCGTAAACCGGCGCGTCGATCGCGGCTCCGTCGGCGGAAAAGATCATCGGCCTGCTGCCGGTCCGCGCCGCCGCGCTTTCAGGATTGGCGGCAACCTTCGCCGGCTCGGGCCTCGGCACCCGGCCGATCACCGTCGACTCCAGGTTGACGATCTCGACCGTGTTGTGCGGCTCCGCGTAGGTGAACAGTTGCTGGTGGCGGCTGTCGAAGGCGGCGCGGATGCCGCCGATCGTCTCCGCGTTCAGGTCCTGGCGGCCGATGTCGACCGTGCATTCGTGCACCTGGTCGACATAGCGCATGTCCAGGCTGCGCTCGATGTCGATCGCGCCGCGGGCAAAGCCGTCGGCCTCCAGATAGGCCACCGCTCCAGCCTCCATCTGGTCGAACATCGCCTGCAGCTTGCCCAGGTCGGCCTGCGGCTCGATCCGCATCGGGTGGGTGGCGAGGTAGTTGTACTTGACGTCGGAGATGATCTGGCCGAAGGCGCAGAGCACCGAGGCGAGTTTCGGCACCAGCACCGTCTTGATGCCGAGCACCCGGGCGATGGCGGTGATGTGGCAGCCGGCGGCCCCACCGGCGCCGATCAGCACGAAGTCGCGCGGGTCGTAGCCCTGCTCGATCGAGACCCGGCGGATGCCGTTGACCATGTTGTTGTTGACGATGGTGAAGATGCCGTAGGCGGCGCGCTCCGGCGTGATGCCCAGCGGCTCGGCGACCTTCCCGCTCACCGCCGCCCGCGCCCTCGCCGCATCCATCGTCATCCGACCGCCGAGCAGGCTTTCCGGGTTGAGGTAGCCGAGCACGACGTTGGCGTCGGTGACGGTAGCCTCGGTGCCGCCGTTGCCATAGCAGGCCGGGCCCGGGGTCGCACCGGCGCTCTCCGGACCGACCGCGAGCAGGCCGAGCTTGTCGATCTGCGCGATCGAGCCGCCGCCGGCGCCGAGCGTCTCGACCTGGATCATCGGCACGCCGATCCGGTAGCGCAGGAAGTCCACATCCTTGGCGATGTTGGTGCGATCGCCCTTGGTCAGGGTGATGTCGAACGAGGTGCCGCCCATGTCGACGGTGATGATGTTGTCGTAGCCCAGCGGCCCGGCCACGTAGCGCCCGGCCTGCGGCGCCGAGGCGGGGCCGGAGTTGATCGCATAGACCGCCCGGTCGCTCATTGCCTGCCCGATGGCAAGCCCGCCGTTCGACTGGAAGTAGCGCACCGGGTACTGGGCGCCGAGATGGGCGAAATAGTCGTCGACGGTCTTCACATAATGGCGGGGGATCGGGCCGAGATAGGCGTTCACCACCGTGGTCGAGGTCCGGGTGTATTCGCGCACCTGCGGGTAGACCTCGCTGCCGACCGCCAGGAACGCGTCCGGCAGCTCGGCACGGACGATCTCGGCGGCGCGGCGCTCGTGCGATGGGTCGAGCACCGACCAGACGAAGGAGATGGCGACCGCCTCGACGCCTTCCTTGCGGAAGGCCGCGCAGGCGTCGCGCACGTCATCCTCGTTCAGTGGCTCGATCTCGACCCCGTCGGAGCGGATGCGGCCGCGCACCCCCCGGCGCAGGTAGCGCGGGACCAGCATCGGGACCGCCGGATATTGCGCGTCGTAGCGGTGGCCTTCCTCCTTGTGGCCGAGGCGGATCTCGATCGAATCCTCGTGGCCGGCCGTGGCGATCAGCCCGGTCCTGGCGCCCTTGTGCTGGATCAGCGCGTTGAGCGCCACCGTGGTGCCGTTGATGCAGAGGTCGCAGGCCGACACGATGGCAGCCGGCGTCTCGCCGGTCTGCTTGGCCAGTT
>JBHJOG010000078.1:0-5325 GCA_050329975.1 Alphaproteobacteria bacterium
GCAGGTAGGGCGGCGTGGCGTTGCGGCAGCCCATCCACAGCGCGTCGACCTGGAACGTGAGCTCCGCGCCGGGCTCGCCTGCGTCCACCTCCAGGGGCCAGTCCCGGCCGTCCCCCCAATAGGCCAGATCCACGCCCAGTGCCTCGTCGCAGGCGTGCTCGCCGGCAGAGACCGCCACCGTCGGCCCCAGGTCGAAGCAGGTGGGCGGCAGGCAGTGCAGCACCGCCGTGGCGGAGCCGGCCTCCACCGAAAGCGCCCCCCAGACGTCCGTGCGGTAGCTGAGGCGCAGGTCTCCGACCTGGAGATCGGCGATCGCAGCCGGCGGCGCGGTCAGCCCGCGAAGCAGTTCCAGCACGATCCCGCCGGTATACCGGGACGGTTCGGCGTCGCCGAGCCGAGACTGGAACCTGTAGACCTGCCCCTCCCGGGTCAGGCAGGCGAATGCCCCCTGGGGCGAGTCGAACGGGGAACCGTTCCGCCGCGTGGCCAAGACCACGGCGAGGTCACCCACCGGATGGATGTTGGCGGCAGTGCCGCCGGCGAAGGCGAACTGGGCCTCCGCGGCGCCAATGGCGTCCAGCTTGCTGCAAAAGCCCGCCGGGTCGCTGGCGACGCTGACATCGAGGACGACGCCGTCGCAGGACTCCGCGATACAGGCGATGGCATAGCTGTCATCGCCGCCCTCCACCCGCCACGAGGAGGCGTCGTAGGCGAGGGTCAGGCCGCCGATCTCCGCTTCCGCCATCGCGGGCGCGTCCGCATTCGCCGAGCCGGCGGCAAGCAGCGCCGCGAGGCAGGCCGCCACCCGCACAAGGCCGGTCGTGTAGCGCATCGTCACCCCCTCCCGCTCAAGCCCATGCCGTCGCATCCTGGCGATGCATTGCGGCATTGATCGCCCGGAACGAAGGCGATTTCCGGGTGGCGGGCAGCCAGGCGGGATCAGCCGGCCGCTTCCCGCGCCTCCAGCCAGCGGGCGACGGCCTCGCGAGTCTCGGGCCCGACATGCAGGCCCAGCTTCGAGCGGCGCCACAGCACGTCCTGGGCGGTGCGGGCGAATTCCTGGTCGACCAGATAGCGCAGCTCGGCCTCGTGCAGCCCGCCGCCGAAATCCTGTCCCAGCTCGGCCAGCGAGCCGGCGCAGCCGATCAGCCGGTCGATCCGGGTGCCGTAGGCCCGGGCCAGACGCCAGACCAGCCCTTCCGGAAGCCAGGGAAAGCGCCGCCGCACCTGGTTGAGGAACCCGGTGAAGTCGGCCTCCGGAATCTCACCGCCGGGCAGGGCGGCGTCGGCGGTCCACCTTCGCGCGCTGCCGCCGAGCGCCGGCATCAGCTTCTCCAGCGCGTGCTCGGCCAGTTTGCGGTAGGTGGTGATCTTGCCGCCGAAGACCGAGAGCAGCGGCGCCCGCCCCTCCTCGCCGTCGAGCTCGAGGACGTAGTCTCGGGTCACCGCCGAGGGGTCGTCGGCGCCGTCGTCGTAGAGCGGGCGCACGCCGCTGTAGGTCCAGACCACGTCCTGCAGCTCGATCTGGTGGCGGAAGTGGCGGTTGACCACGTCGCACAGGTAGCCGATCTCCTCGTCGTCGATAGACACCGCCGCCGGGTCGCCCTCATAGGGAAGGTCGGTGGTGCCGATCAGGGAGAAGTCGCCCTGATAGGGGATGACGAACACGATCCGCCGATCGTCGTTCTGCAGGATATAAGCCTGGTCGCCATCGTGCAGCCGCGGCACGACGATGTGGCTGCCCTTGACCAGACGCACGTTGGAGCGGGTGTTCTGGCCGGTACGCTGGTTCAGGATCTCGGCGACCCAGGGACCGCCGGCGTTGACCAGGGCGCGCGCCTGCACGGTCCAACGCCTGGCCCCGCCGTCAGCTTCCAGCACGCAGTCCCAGAGCGAGCCGCTGCGCCGCGCACCGACCAGCGCAGTACGGGTCAGGATCGTCGCACCGCGATCGGCGGCGTCGCGGGCATTGAGCGCCACCAGGCGCGAATCCTCGACCCAGCAGTCCGAATACTCGAATCCCCTGCCGAAGGCCGGCTGCAGCGGCAGTCCGTACGGATGCCGGCGCAGGTTGAGCCCGCGTGATCCGGGCAGCAGCTTGCGCCCGCCGAGATGGTCGTAGAGGAAGAGGCCGAGACGCACCAGCCACGCCGGCCGCATCGAGCGGTTGTGCGGCAGCACGAAGCGCATCGGCCAGATGATGTGCGGCGCCGCGCGCAGCAGCACCTCGCGCTCGATCAGCGCCTCGCGCACCAGGCGGAACTCGTAGTACTCCAGGTAGCGCAGGCCGCCATGCACCAGCTTGGTGCTGGCCGAAGAGGTGGCCCCGGCAAGGTCGTCGCGCTCGCACAGCAGCACCGACAGTCCTTGACCGGCAGCATCGCGGGCGATGCCCGCACCATTGATGCCGCCGCCGACGACGAGGAGATCAACAGCCTGCCCCTCCCCTCGCGAGGCGTGCCCTGCATCGGACTCTGACACCGAGAAACACCCAGATTTTCGTTTTTGCGCGTGATCGCGCGATCAGTTTCGAAAACGAAGATACGCCCTGGAGCGAACCGACCGCAAGCATGTTCACCGCGACGTGCCTGTCGAGGGTACGCGCTGCGGTCAGCCGCGCTCCCTCAGCATGCTTCGCTGCGGCACCTGGGCCACCTGGATCTCGCCGCCGGCGCTGGCGATCAGGCTGGCAAGGTGGTCGGGGGGCGGGCTATCGGTGAACAGGCCGTCGATATCGCCGAGCGAGCAGAGCCGCACGGTCGCATTGCGGCCGAACTTCGTGTGATCGGCGGCCAGCCAGACCCGCCGGGCGCTGGCCATGATCTGCCGCGAGACCTGAACCTCGCGGAAATCGTAGTCGAGCAGCGCGCCGTCCTCGCGGTCGATGCCACTGATGCCGATCACCGCGATGTCGACTTTGAACTGGCGCATGAAATCGAGCGCCCCCTCGCCGACGATGCCGCCGTCGCGATGGCGGACGAGGCCGCCGGCGACATAGACCTCGAAGTCCCGCTTGCCCTGCATGATGGCGGCCACGTTGAGGTTGTTGGTAATGATCCGCAGGCCGTTGCAGCGGCCGACCAGGGCGCGAGCCACCTCCTCGGTGGTGGTCCCGATGTTCAGGATCAGCGAGGCGTTGTCCGGAACATGCTCGGCGACCAGCTGGGCGATCGCCCGCTTCTCTTCCTGGCACAGCACCCGGCGCGCACTGTAGGCCATGTTCTCGACGGTGGAGGCCGTGGCGGCGCCGCCGTGGTAGCGGCGCAGCCGACCTTCGTCCTGCAGGATCCCGATGTCGCGGCGGATAGTCTGCGGCGTAACCGCAAACGCGGTTGCCAGATCCTCCACCGATGCATAGCCGTCGTGGAGCACGCGCTCGACGATCGCATTCTGTCGCTGCAGCCGGTCCACGCGGGACTCCGTCTCCGTCTGTTTCGAGCGAAAAGGAATAAAGGGCCGCGCGGCAAGTTCAAACCTTCTCGTAAACGAAGCTGTGGAAGCAGGGCGCGCAGCGCCGCGCCGGACGGCGCCACCGCTTGGAACTGTTGCGGCACCGCGGCAGGGTTGCGTAGATGGAACGCAGAAGCGCGCGCTCGAGTCGCCCACTGCTTGGCCGCGCCCGCGCGTCGGCCTGCGATGGGATCGTCGATGGCTGATCGGACGTTCACTGCAGCGGCAGCCCTGCCCCAGTCACCCCTCCCCGAGGGTCGCTGCCGGATCGACTGCTGGTCAGGCGACGGCTGGCACCCCGTCGCGGACGTCGGCGACCGTGCCGATCCCCACGACGCGCTGGATGAATTGCGTCGGCGCGAACCGAAGACCCTGTTCCGGATCGTCCGCCCGCTGGACATGGCGAGCCCGCTGGCCGGTACCTCCCAGTCCCCGCCCCCGGCGCCGCGCCCGGAACCACGGGTCCGGGCCGCTCCGCCGGCCAAGCCCGCGAGGCGCCGGTACCCAGCCCAGCTGGCCGGGGCGCTCGGTCTGGTCAGCCTGGTTGCGCTGGCCTGCGCCGCCCACTGGTCCGCGCCGGCAGTGCCCGAGCTGACGTCGCGAAGCGCTGCGGCAAAGCCGATGGATGCGCCGGGATCGCCCCCCCTGGGCGAGAGCCCGGCTGCACCCGCAGCCGACGGCGTCGCGGCAGCCACGCCTGCCCTGCTCGCAGGACGCTGGTCGGCTGCCGGCAGCGACTGCAGCCTGGGCGAGGTCCGCTTCCTTCCCGACCGCGAACTGCGCATCGCGGCCGACGGCGGCCAGCGCGCAATTGCCGTTGCCGGTTACCTCCCCGCCGCCGACGCCCAGGTCCTTGTCGCCTATGTGGGCGGTGCGACCGCGAGCTACGCAGCGGCCGCCGATCGCCTGACGCTGCAGCGGGCCCGAATCGCCCAGATCGACATCTCACCCCAGCAGCCCATGGTGCTGGAGCGGTGCGTCGGGCCCTCGCCCGTAGCCGACCCGGGTCTGCAGGCGGGGGAGCCTGCCCTGGATCGGCTGGCGAACACGCCGGCCGTCGCCTTCCGGCTGGCCGTGCAGGTGGCCGACGACCTGGCGGCGACCCTGGCGCTGGCCCGCGGCCTGCGCCCGACCGAGAGCCTCGGCGCCGGCAGCGCGCAGTCGCCGCTGGCGTGGGCGGTCAGCCACGGCCGGGCGGTGCTGGTCGGCAAGCTGGTCGCGGCCGGCGCCGACCCGAACGCCGTCGACGCCGAGGGTGTCACCTTGTTGTCCCAGGCCGTGCGGCGGGCCGACGTCGCGGTGGTCGAGGCCCTGCTTGCCGCCGGCGCCGACCCGCGGCTGCCCGACCCGGACGGCCGCCGGCCGATCGAGGTGGCCGCTGCCCTGGACCACCAGCTCCTGATCGACCTGCTGTTCGCCGCCCGGCGCTGACCTGACCCCTTCTCGCCGTCATTTGCCGTTGCATTGGCAGAGCCACCCCACTAGGAATGCTTCTCACTATTAATGCGAACCATTCGCAATCTGGGACATGACACGGCTACCTGCGGGGACCCCAATGATACACACATCGGCCGTACCGGCGCTGATCCTGGCGGCAGCATTTGCGGCACCGGCGGCGAACGCCCAGACCGATCCGATCGGGGTGCTGACCACCTATGCCGATATCGCGCATGCCGCCTACGGCGATTCGCTGGCAACCGCTCGCGCATTGCAGGCGGCCGTCGCGGCCCTGGTCGAAGAACCAGACGAGTCGACACTGCAGGCCGCCAGGGAGGCCTGGCTCGCGGCCCGCGTGCCCTATCAGCAGACCGAGGCTTACCGCTTCGGCAACGCCGCCGTCGACGACTGGGAAGGCAGAGTGAACGCCTGGCCGCT
>JBHJOG010000079.1:0-8714 GCA_050329975.1 Alphaproteobacteria bacterium
TCGATCTGCCAGTGCCAGCGCTACAAGCTGCAGCCGCGCGAGTCCTTTCGCGCGGTTCCCGCCGAGGTCCGCGCCGACCGGCTGCGCCGGCAGACCAACTGCGGCCATCCGGAGGCGGGCACAACCAGTGGCCTCGTTGCCTATCTCGACGGCGAGCCCGTCGGCTGGTGCGCCGTCGAGCCGCGCACCGCCTATCCGGGCCTGCTCCGCGTCTACCGGGTGCCCTGGCTGGGTCGCGCGGAAGACAAGTCCGACGCCGGCGTCTGGGCTGTGACCTGCGTCTTCGTCCGCGCCGGCTACCGGCGCCGCGGAGTCAGCCGCGCGCTCGCCCGCGCCGCCGTCCCCTTCGCCCGGGAGCGCGGCGCCGGTGCCCTCGAGGCCTATCCGATGCTCACCCAACCGGGCCAGGAGATCGCCTGGGGCGAGCTCCACGTCGGCAGCCGCAGCATCTTCGCCGCCGCCGGGTTCGCCGAGGTCAGCCGGCCGACACCGAGGCGGGCGGTGATGCGGATCGACTTCTGATACCGCCCGGCCGCTTAGCCCGGTGGCGGGAGCGCCGTCACTGACGCGACACCGCAAGGTTGATCCCGAGCGCGACCAGGATGCCGCCGCCGATCCGGCGGGCGAGGCGGTTGGCGGCGCGGGAGGCGACGAGCAGCCTGGTCATCCGGTCGGAGAGCAGGACGCAGGCGACGTCGGTGATCGAAAACAGGACGTTGACCAGCGTTCCCAGGACCAGGATCTGCGCCCAGACCGGCAACCCGGCGGACTCGTCGGTGAACTGCGGCAGGAAGGCCAGGTAGAACAGCGCCGTCTTCGGGTTCAGCAGCTCGACCGCGATGCTGTCGCGGATGGCGCGGCGAGGTCCGGTCGATGCGGGCTGCGCAGCCGCCGCGCCGGCCGGGGATCTGAGCAGCCTCAGTCCGAGCCAGACCAGATAGGCGGCGCCGGCGAGCTTCACCACCGCAAACAGGATCGGCACCGCCTCCAGCAGCACGGCCAGTCCGAACGCGGCCGCCAGGATATGCGCATAGCCGGCGACATGGAATCCCGCCGCCGACAGCCAGCCCGCCCGGCGCCCCTGCGCCACGGTCTGGGCCGCGGCATAGAGCATCCCGGGGCCGGGCACGCAGGCAAAGGCCAGGCTCGCGACGATGAAGGGCAGCAAGAGATCGAACGCAGGCATCGATGCGGCTCCTGTCGCTTCCGGAGCCGGCAGCATGAGGTAAAGGTCGACCGAATCGCGGGTGGCAAATGGCCGCCCTCGGTGCCTCCCGGTCTGGGCTTACGGGTTGACGTCGTCCATCACGTCCTCGACGCGGATCAGCTGGCCGGCGACCTCGCGTCTGGCGACGCCGTCCAGCTCGCTGACGAATTCGAGGCTGAGGCCGGTCTCGTCCAGGGTGCGGCGGTAGGTGTGGAGTTCGTAGCTGCCGTCGTCGTTGAGGACGAAGGAATAGACCAGCAGGCTGCCGTCGACGATCTGCGCCCATTGCAGCGGGTCGCCCTCGACGAGATCCATGTCGCGGCGAGTGGCGAAGACATCGCGCTCGAAATCGCGCTGGTAGATGCCCTCGATATCGGACTCGATGAAGGACATGGCGGAGCTGCGCCGGCTGACGCCCGGGTCCATCCGGTCGCCCTGGTGGTTGACGGTGATCGATTCGATGCCGAAGCCGTCGTCGGTGCGCTTGATGATCACGTCGAGGTCGCGGACCTGGGTGGTGTCCGAACCGACCGCCTCGGCCCGCCCGACATAGGCGCCAACGAAGGGCTCATAGGGTTCCTGCGCCTGCGCCGGGAAGGCGGTGCAGAGCAGAAGTGCCGCGGCCCAGAAACCGGTTTGGCGGGTCATCGGCGCACCAGGGTCAGGCGGGCGCGCGCAGTCGCGGTTGCGGTGCCGCTGAGGACCAGCATCGCGTCCATCCCGGCCTCGCTCGGGATCAGATGGCAGACGAACAGCAGGTGGTTGCCGGTCACGTCGTCGAACTGCAGCCGGCCGAGCACGAGCCCGGCTTCGCCGGAAAAGGCCCAGTACTGGGCCTCGCCGTCGAAGATGTCGGCATCGTCGTCGGGGCGGAAATACCCGGGACGGTCGGCGCTCTCGAACTCCTGGGACAGGTCGTCCCAGACGATGCTGCCATCATCGGCGACAAGTCCGCTCCAGTCGGCCTCGAAGTCGCGGTCGTCGCCGTCGATGGTGATGGCGAAACCTTGCGTCGCCAGGTCCGGCCAGCTACCGGCCTCGACGCTGAACGCGCTGCCGATCCAGGTGCCGGTATAGGTCCCGACCCCGGACTGCGCCGAGGCCGGCACCGCCGTCAGCAGGCCGAGCGCCGCACCAAGCAATGCGTAAACTGTTGTCATACCGATATTCTATCGGGTAAGCCCCGCAGCGCCAAGCATCGTCGCAGCGGCTGGAAAGACTCGCCGCTGCCGTCAGGGCCAGCGCACCTCAGGCGGCAGCGACATCAGGATCGCGTCGGTGTTGCCGCCGGTCGCCAGCCCGAACTTTGTGCCGCGGTCGTAGAGCAGGTTGAACTCCACGTAGCGCCCGCGCTTGACCAGCAGGGCCTCGCGCTGCGCCGCCGTCCAGGGTGCGTCCATCCGGCGCCGGACGATGCGCGGATAGACGTCCAGGAAGGCCTCGCCGACGGCGCGGGTGAACGCGAAGTCGGCCGCCCAGTCGCCGCTGTCCAGGTTGTCGTAGAAAATGCCGCCAACGCCGCGCGGCTCGTCCCGGTGCGGCAGGAAGAAGTAGCGGTCGCACCAGGCCTTGTAGCTGTCGTAGTAGCCGGGATCGGCGGCGTCGCAGGCGGCCTTCAGGGCGGCATGGAAGTCGGCGGTGTCCTCGTCCACCGGGAAGGTCGGCGTCATGTCGGCGCCGCCGCCGAACCAGCCCTGGCTGGTGACGATGTGGCGGGTGTTCATGTGCACCGCGGGCACCAAGGGCGATCGCAGGTGGGCGACCAGCGAGATGCCGCTGGCCCAGAACCGGCCGTCTTCCGCCGCCCCGGGGATCTGGCTGCGGAACTGCTCGGAGAAGGTGCCGTGGACGGTCGATACGTTGACGCCGACCTTCTCGAACACCCGGCCACGCATCACCGCCATGACGCCGCCGCCGCCGTCGCCGCCTTCCGCATCCGGCCGTGTCCAGGCGGTGCGCTGAAACCGGCCGGGCGGATGCCCGGTCATCGTGCCGGCATGGTCCCGCTCGATGGACTCGAAGGCGGCGCAGACCCGGTCGCGCAGGCTCTCGAACCAGGCCGTTGCCGCCTGCTGGCGGGCCGACGGAATCTCGCTCATCGCTCTGCCTCCGGGTCGTCCGGCGGGTAACCGCCGGTCTGGCGGAGCGCTTCGCCGAGCACGATGGCTGCCGCGACGACAAGGTTGAGGGACCGGCCGTGGATCGGCACCCGGATGGCGGCGGCGCAGGCCGCATGCACCTCCGGCGGCGCGCCGGCGCTCTCGCGGCCAAGCACGAGCACGTCGTCGGGATGGAAGGCGAAGCCGATATGGGCTCGCGTCGCCCGGGTGGTGAGCAGCACGAGCCGCTGTGCCGAACGCTCCGCGGCCTCGAGGAAAGCGGTCCACGAGGCGTGGCGCTGCATGACGGCGCGCGCACCATAGTCCATGGCCACCCGACGCAGGCGCCGGTCGTCGAGCACGAACCCGCAAGGTTCGACGATGTCGACCGCCACCCCGAGGCAGGCCCCGAGCCGCAGGATCGCACCGGTATTCTGCGGGATGTCGGGTTGGAAGAGGGCGATTCGCATGCGCCGTGGTAGCACGGGCGGGGCAGGGAATTGAAGCGGGCGGCAGGTTCGTCCCCGATGCGGCATGACCGCTGTGTCAGGTTGTCGCGTTGGCGGTGCCACGGCCGCCGGTATAACTCGCAGGGTCCGATTGACGCGCAAGGTCCAACTGGTCCGTGCGCGGCTTGCATTTGCGCGCTTGACCCGTTGCGCAGCTTTGGAGGAGATCGATGGCCGAACCCGCTGGCGCTCACGGCGCCGAGACTGAGGGCGGTGACCATGGCGACGATGCGACTCGACGGGATTTCCTGTACCTGACCGTCGGCGCCTTTTCCGTGGTCGGCGGCGCGGTCGCGATCTGGCCGTTCATCAACAGCATGAATCCGGCGGCCGACGTGCTTGCCGCCGGTGCGCCGGTCGACGTCGACCTGGCGCCGTTGGAGGAAGGTCAGGCGATCACCGTGGTCTGGCGCGGCGAGCCGATGTTCGTCCGCTATCGGACCGCAGCCGAGATTGAGGCCGCGCGCGAGGTGCCGATGGACGACCTGATCGACCCGGAGACCGACGCGGCGCGGGTCAAGGACGGCCATGACCAGTATCTGGTGGTCAAGGGCGTCTGCACCCACCTGGGCTGTGTGCCGCTGGGCCAGAAGTCCGGCGACGAGCGCGGCGACTTCGGTGGCTGGTACTGCCCCTGCCACGGATCCCACTACGACACGTCCGGGCGAATCCGCAAGGGCCCGGCGCCCACCAACCTGCCGGTCCCGCCCTACATGTTTGCCGACGAGCAGACGGTGGTGATCGGCGAGGAGGCCGCAGCATGAGCGCGCCCGCGTCACCGTCTCCCTACACCGGGATTGTCGGCTGGATCGACCGGCGGCTGCCGGTGTTCAGCTACCTGGACAAGGAATACCGCCAGTTCCCGGCGCCGCGGAACTTCAACTACTTCTGGAATTTCGGGGCCATCGCAACCCTGATGCTGGTGATCATGATCGCCACCGGCATCGTGCTGGCGATGCAGTACACGCCGCATGTCGACATGGCGTTCGACAGCGTCGAGCGTATCATGCGCGACGTCAACAACGGCTGGCTGCTGCGCTACCTGCACATGAACGGCGCCTCGATGTTCTTCATCGCGGTGTTCATCCACATCTTCCGCGGTCTCTGGTACGGCTCGTACAAGCAGCCGCGCGAGCTGCTGTGGATCCTCGGCGTCGTGCTGCTGGTCCTGATGATGGCGACCGCCTTCATGGGCTATGTGCTGCCTTGGGGCCAGATGAGCTTCTGGGGCGCCAAGGTGATCACCAGCCTGTTCTCGGCCATTCCGCTGGTGGGCGACAGCATCACCACCTGGCTGTGGGGCGGCTTCACGGTCGACAACCCGACGCTCAACCGCTTCTTCGCGCTGCACTACCTGCTGCCATTCGTCATCGCGGCGGTGGTCGTGCTGCACGTGATCGCGCTGCACGTCGTCGGCTCGAACAACCCGCTGGGCATCGACCCGAAGGGACCGCGCGACACCCTGCCGTTCCACCCGTACTACACGGCCAAGGACAGCTTCGGCATGGTCGTGTTCCTGATCGTCTACATGGCGTTCGTGTTCTTCGCCCCGAACTACATGGGTCATCCGGACAACTATATCCCGGCCGATCCGATGGTGACGCCGGCGCATATCGTGCCCGAATGGTACTTCCTGCCGTTCTACGCCATCCTGCGCTCGATCGACTTCAACATCTGGTTCATCGACGCCAAGCTCGCCGGCGTCCTGGCGATGTTCGGCTCGCTGGTGGTGCTGGCGCTGGCGCCGTGGCTGGACCGGTCGCCGGTACGCTCATGCCGGTTCCGGCCCGTCTACCGGTGGTTCCTGATCCTGCTGGTGGTCGACCTGGTGATCCTCGGCTATGTGGGGGCCAATTCGCCGGACGACCAGGTGTTCGCCGGGCTCGGCATCACCTGGCTCGACGTCGGTCACGTGGCCACGCCGTGGTACTTCATCCACTTCCTGGTGATCATGCCGCTGGTCGGCAAGATGGAGCGCCCGCTGCCCTTGCCGCTCAGCATCCGGGACTCGGTGCTGAAGGGCGGTGGCGGCCTGCCCGCCGGCGCCGTCGCGAACCCGTCGCAGAAGGCTTGAGGAGATGGCCAGCATGAAGCGCATCACCCTCGCGGTTGCCGGCGCCGCGCTCGCTTTCGCCACCGGCGCGGCGTCGGTGCAGGCGGCTGGCGAAGGGCCCGAGATCGCGGCCCAGCCCTGGTCCTGGGACGGCATCTTCGGAGGGTTCGACCAGGCCCAGCTGCAGCGCGGCTACCTGGTTTACGAGCAGGTCTGCGCCTCCTGCCACGCCATGGCGCTGCTCTCGTTCCGCGACCTGCATTCGCTCGGCTTCAACGGCGAGCAGGTCGAGGCGATCGCGAGCAACTGGCTGGTTCCCGACATCGACCAGGAGAGCGGCGACGCGATCACCCGGCAGGGCCGGCCGGCGGACCGCTTGCCCAGGCCGTTCCCCAACGACATTGCGGCGCGCTTCGCCAACAATGGCGCGATGCCGCCCGACCTGAGCGTCATCACCAAGGCGCGCGCCGCCGGCGCTGACTACATCTATGCCCTGCTGACCGGTTACGAGGACCCGCCGGAAGGCATCGAGCTTCCGCCCGGCCGATATTACAACACGGCGTTCCCCGGCCACGTCATCTCAATGGCGCCGCCGCTGGCCGACGGCAGCGTGGACTATATCGACGGCACCCCGACCACGGTCGCGCAGATGTCGCGCGACGTCTCCGCCTTCCTGACCTGGGCCGGCGAGCCGTCGCTGGTCGAGCGCAAGGAACTCGGCGTGAAGGTGATCCTGTTCCTGGTCGTGCTGGCGGGAATCGCCTACGCCGTGAAACGCAAGGTCTGGGCGGACGTCGAGCACTGACCGCGGTTTCGGCGGGCGTGACAAGTCAGGGGCGGCGCAGGCATCTGCGCCGCCTTTTTCGTTCCGCGCGCGCCATCCGTGCATCCGTGCCGCGAATCGGCGATAAACGGCGGATGCGTGTCGGGATGTGGAGGCTGTGAGCCATGGCATCGGGTTTGGCGGGTCGCGCTGCGACGGGGTTGACGGCTCTGCTGCTGGCGGCCTGTGCCGGTGGAGCGCCGGTGGACGCAACCTATCTGGCGGAGCGTGATGCCGCCCGCGCCTACATCGTCAGCAGCGTCGCACGCACCGCATCGGCCCAGGCTGCCGAGGACATCCGTCGCGCCGGCAGTGCCGCAGAGCGGGCCCTGCTCGACACCTACCTGGCCGATCCGGCCCACGGCCGCCAGCTGCCGGCGCGATACCAGGACTACCTGATCGAGATGTTCGACGTCGATGCGATCGTCGTGATGACGGCGTGGGACGGCGAACCGGCGCCGTTTGCCCGTCAGGTCGCCCTGCACCGGTTCGTGCTGGCGCAGTCGCTGCTCGAATGGCATGTGGTCCAGGCGGGCCTCGACCACGCGACGATCTACGACGATCCCCTGACGAACACGCTTGCCGCGATCATTCGCGCGACGCCGGATCCGCTGGTCCCTCAGGCGCGGCGGGGATAGCGGGGCATGCACGGCAGCAGCAGCCCGGTCGTCGGGGTCATCGGCGGCAGCGGGATCTACGAGATCGAAGGACTGTCCGACGTCGTCTGGCGCCGCGTCGAGAGCCCGTTCGGTACCCCGTCCGACGACCTGATGTTCGCCCGCCTCGACGGCCAGCCGGTGGTGTTCCTGCCGCGGCACGGCCGCGGCCACCGGATTCCCCCGAGCGAGATCGACTATCGCGCCAATGTGGACGCGCTCAAGCGGTCGGGCGTCACCGAGATCGTCTCGATCAGCGCGGTCGGCTCGCTGGACGAGGCGTTGCCGCCCGGCTCCTTCGTGCTGGTCGATCAGTTCATCGACCGCACCTTCGCGCGCGCCAAGAGCTTCTTCGGCACCGGGCTGGTTGCCCACGTCTCGATGGCGCGGCCGACCTGCCGCCGGCTCGGCGGCACTCTCTACGAGGCGGCGGAGGCGCTTGGCGTCGACGTGGTGCAGGGCGGCACCTACCTGGCGATGGAAGGGCCGCAATTCTCCAGTGAGGCGGAGTCCGCGCTCTACCGCAGCTGGGGCTGCCAGGTGATCGGCATGACCAACATGCCGGAGGCGAAATTGGCGCGCGAAGCCGAACTGTGCTACGCGAGCGTCGCCATGGTCACCGACTACGACTGCTGGCATCCCAATCATGATGCGGTCAGCGTGGAGCAGGTGATCAAGGTGCTGCTGGCCAACGCCGATCGCGGCCGCGACCTGGTGAAGGCCGTGCTGCCGCGGCTCGGGATGCGGGCGGGCCCGTGCGAGTCCGGCTGCCACCGGTCGCTGGACAATGCGATCATCACCGCCCCGGCCGCGCGCGACCCGGAAATGGTCGCACGGCTGGATGCGGTCGCCGGCCGGGTGCTCGCGCCGCACTAACTTTTGAATCTGCTGCGCGACTTATGTAGACATGGCCGACATGCCACCGGCTCAGGCGCCGGTCGACAGCGCAGAACGGCCAGGATGAAGGACGAGACAATGGACCACTTCGATCTACGGCGCGAGATCATCGACACCGGGCTGGAAATGAACCGGATGGGCATCAACCAGGGCACGTCCGGCAATGTCAGCGCCAGGGTGCCAGGGGGCATGCTGATCACGCCGTCGGGAGTGCCTTACGAGGAACTGGCGGTGCAGGACATCGTCTTCGTCGCCACCGACGGCCAGTGGCAGGCGATCGCCGGCCGGCGCCCGTCGAGCGAGTGGCGCTTCCACCTCGATATCTACAACAACCGTGACGACGCGGGCGCGATCGTCCACACCCACGCCACCCACTGCACCGCGCTGTCGATGCTGAAGAAGGACATCCCGGCCTGCCACTACATGATCGGCTTCGCCGGCGGCAACTCGATCCGCTGCGCCGACTACGC
>JBHJOG010000080.1:0-4869 GCA_050329975.1 Alphaproteobacteria bacterium
GCCCACGGTGGGCGCTCCACGAGCCTGGAGCATCCGATGATCAGCAACCCGCAACCGGCGGACGAGAACGACCTCAGCGCGCGGCTGGCGCAGGGCACGGTGCTCGTCGCCGAGGGCTACCTGTTCGAGCTCGAGCGCCGCGGCTACCTGCAGGCCGGGGCCTTCGTGCCGGAGGTGGTGCTCGAGCATCCGGAGATGGTGACCGGGCTGCACCGCGAGTATGTCCACGCCGGGTCCGACGCGGTGGTGGCCTTCACCTACTACGCCCACCGCGAGAAGATGGCGCTGGTCGGCCGCGAGCAGGACCTGGAGACGATCAACCGGGCTGGACTGCGGCTCGCCCGCGAGGTGGCGCGCGAGACCGGCACGCTCTTCGCCGGCGACATCTGCAACACCAACATCTTCAACCCCGACGACGCCCAGTCGGTGCGGGCGGTGCGCGCCATGTTCGACGAGCAGGTCGCCTGGGCGGTGGATGAGGGCGTCGACTACCTCATCGCCGAGACCTTCTCCTGGACGGGCGAGGCCGAGCTGGCGCTGGCGGCGGCGAAGGCGGCGGGGCTGACGACGGTGGTCACCTTCGCCATCCACGCCGAGGACCGGACCCGGGACGGGTTCGATCCGATCGACGCCTGCAAGGTGCTGGTCGACGCCGGCGCCGACGTAGTCGGATTGAACTGCACCCGCGGGCCGGTGACGATGCTGCCCTACCTGCCGGGGCTGGTGGCGGCGGTCGGCGTGCCGACCGCCGCGCTGCCGGTCGCCTATCGCACCGACCACGAGCACGCCACCTTCCAGTCGCTGGCCGACCACGGAATCGCGGCCGAGGACCTGCCGGCCGGCCGCTCCTTTCCGACCGCGCTGGACCCGTTCACCGCCACCCGCTACGAGATGGGCCGGTTCGCGCGCGAAGCGGCGGCGATCGGCGTCCGCTACATCGGCGGCTGCTGCGGCACCGCTCCCCACCATATCCGCGCCATGGCCGAGGCGCTGGGCCGCCATCCCCCGGCCAGCCGCTTCTCCGCCGACATGTCCAAGCACTACGCCCTGGGCACCGCGCCGCGGCTGAAGCAGCAGAACCAGGCGTACGTCTCCAAGCTGTAGCCGGGCGGGCGGGCCCGACAGTCGCCCTGGCGGCTCACTTGTCCGACCAGACCGCCAGCTCGTAGCCGTCCGGGTCGGCGAAGTGGAAGCGGCGGCCGCCGGGAAAGGTGAAGATCGGTTTCACGATCCTGGCCCCGGCATCCTCCTCCAGCCGGCGCCGGGTCTCGTCGAGGTCATCGGCGTAGAGGACCACCAGTGGACCGCCTGCCCGGACCGGACCACCGGGATTGCCGTCGCCGCCGAGAGCGAACCCGCCGGTCAGTCGGCCGTCGCTGAACTCGCAATAGCCCGGCCCGTAGTCCTTGAACGACCAGCTGAAGGCCTTGCCGTAGAAATCGCGGGAGCGCGCGATGTCACCGACGGAGAATTCGACGTAGTCGATCCGTCGATCGTTGCCGGAACCGGCCATGGGTCTCGTCCTTTCGCGGTTGTGACAATCAGCCTTCGAGCAGCCTCTTGAGGGTCACGAGGTCACGCTCGACTGCGGCGGCGTCGGCGGCGAAGTCCTCGGCGGACCTGCCCGGCATCCTCAGCACGGTAAACAGGACCTCCGCCCCCGTTCCGTTGGCCACCACCCGCATCGCGTTGCGGCTCTCGGCGGCGTCCGGCGCGATGACGACGTGGTCGAGGACGCCAAAGTCGTTCGGCGCGGTGAAGCGGATGCGGATCGGGCGCCCGTCAGGGTCCTCCGCCGTCCAGTCCTGGCCGGCGCCCTCGAAGCGGGTGCCCAGGCCGGCGGCCCAGCACGGAAGATTCTGCGGCATCGACGCGAAGTCGTAGACCTCGCGCCAGTCGCGGTCGATCGAAACCGCCACCGTGCGGGATTGAAAGACAGCCATGTGCACCTCCATCGCACTGCAGGCGAGCTTATGACACCGCCGGAAGCGGGCGTATTGAACAAAACGGCCACCTCAGGCGGCGAGTTGCGCCAGAACCGCCGTGGGCGAGAGCCCCGACAGGCGCCGCACCTCGCGGGTGAGATGCGCCTGGTCGGCATATCCGGACGCGCTGGCGAGGTCCGCCAGGCGCGGCTCCTCCCCGCGTGCCAGGTCGAGGAAGCGCTGGAAGCGGAGGATCCGGTCGAGCGTCTTCGGCCCATAGCCGAACGCCTCCCGGCAGCGGCGGCGTAGCGTGCGCGGGCTGGTGTCGAGCTGGTCGCTCAGGTTCGCCATGCGGTGACCGGTCGATCCGGTTCGCAGGGCCGCGAACACGAATCCCATCTCCGGGGGAGGAATCTCAATGTCTGTCGCAACCCGCCCGAGTGTCTCCGCCAAGACCCGCATCCGCCCCGCTGTGGTCGGCGCGTCGCCGACCCGTGCGGCGATCCTGCCGGCGCGCCGGCCCCAGAATTGGCAAAGGGGCATCCGTCCGCCCACGATTTCGGACAAGGGGAGGCCCAGCCACGCCCGAGCTGCGCCGGGACGAAAGCGAACGCCGACGACGGTGCTGCCCGCGGCGAGCGGCGTCACCGCAACCGTGACGTCGGGCCCGGCGACCATGAGCTCGCCCTCGTTCCAGGTGAGATCGACGCAGCCGTCCGGAACGACGGCCAACCGACGGCCAGTACCTTGGGCGCAGGCGTTGGACCAAATGCATTGGAAATGGGCGTCGAGCGCGGCGGGAGGGCGGACCTCCCGGTAGGCTCCGGTCGCCCCGGCAAGGACGAGAAGCTCTTCGTCCGGTGTCACCGCTGCTCCGTAAGCTTGCCGATGCAGGTTCGCAGGCCGCCCGGGCGGTTTCGCTCACCGGTCTGCGTTACACCGACCCGATGATTTGCTATTGTAGTGCAGCTTCGGGGGATCACAACCATTGTGGCGGACGCTTCGCCCGAGCCGCCTGGTTTGCTGGAGTAGCCTTTCATGCCTTATGATCGTCAAGTCGTGGTGCAACTGGATTTCGATTCGACAATCTCCGACAACGCTGCCGCGCTGAACAAGTACGGCAACGACAAAGGTATTCCCTCGGAGCTGGTGCAGGTGCATGCCGGCATCGGCAACGTCGGATTCAAGCCGATGGATGTCGCGAAACTGACACAGGCCCTGAAGAAGCTGAGCCTGCGGTCGCGAGTTTATCTCCAGGCTCATGGCGCCTGGAAGACCCAGAAGCTTTCCGACTACGACGGCGACCAGGTCGCCGGATTGCTGGTCGGTTGCGGGATCCCGGCGGTCCAGGTGGTGAGCGTCCTGGGCTGCGAAAGCGGGCGTGATCTGGGCACCGCCAACGACGCGCGCGTGGCCGCCTCGATGGATTCCTTCGGGTCGCGGTTCCATAGGGCGCTGCGCGACAAAGGCGGTCTGAAGCTCTCGGTCTTCGCGCGAATCTATTGTGTCGGCATCGGCAACCCGGTCGAGGAAACCGGCAAGAATGTGAAATGGCACGGCCACAAGGGAACCTTCGACGAGGACGACGACTGGGACAGCTGGAAGACAGCCTCGCATCGCTCTAAGAGCAAGCTGCGCTTCTACTGGGATGGTGAAACCCAGCGGCGCGAATGGGCTTATTGAGCCCGGTTTCCATACGTCGGTCACCGTGCGGCCGGTCGGAGAAGCCGACGGCGGCCAGCGACGCCGGCCGGCGCGGGGTGGTCAGTCCTCCCGGATAAACTCCGGCACCCCCAGCACACCGAGCAGGCGTTCGGTTTCGCGGTGGACGAGCGCGATATTGCTGTCGCGCACCGTCGGCAGGTTGCGACGGGCAAGCCGGAGCTGTTCGTAGTCGAGTTCGGCGATGATCAGTTCGGGCTCGGTGCCGGCCACGGCGAGCTCGCGGCCGTGGGGGTCCAGGATCCGGCTGCCGCCCCAGAATGTCAGGTCCCGCTCGGCGCCGGTGCGGTTCACCATGATCGCGGGCGCGCCGTACATCATGGCGTAGAACCGCATGGTCAAGGCCCAGCCGCCGGGGTTGTCGAATTCGGCGGCGACCGCCTCCAGGCCCGAGCTGACCGGCGCGATCAGCAGCGTGGCCCCGTGCAGGAAGGCCAGGTGCGTCAGCGCCGGGTTCCACAGATCGGCGCAGATCAGCAGCCCGGCCCGCCAGTCCTCGTCGAAGGCGTAGGTATCGACGAAGCGACCGGTGGCGTAGTGCTTTCCTTCCACGAGCAGGCCGTAGGTCGGCAGGTTCACCTTGCGATGCAGGTAGACGACCCGCCCGCGGTGCAGGATCGCGGCCGCGTTGTAGAACTGGGCCGCCGGCCCCTCCTCGACGAAGCCCACCACGACCGCCATCTCGCCCGCCGCCTCCGCCAGCGCCTTCAGCCGCGGATCGGTCCGCTTCATCGCCACCTCGAGGAGCCGCTCGGGCCCGTAGTGGCCGGTCAGCGACACCTCGGGCATGACCAGCAGGTCGAGGCCGGCGGCGCGCCCGCGCGCGATCCAGTCCCGATGGATCGCGAGGTTCGCCTCCACCTCGCCGATCTCGCTGGCGAACTGAGCGGCGCCGACTTTCAGCTTGCGTGCGGGCATGGGCTGCTCCCGGGCCGTGCGGCAGCAGCGCCGGGCGGCCGCTCATTTGAGGCAGTCCCGGCAGGGTCGGCAAGCCCTTCGCGGCAAGGCGTTCGGCCCGTTTGAAACAATGCGCCGACGGCACGACCACCCGGGCTGCCGCAGGGCCGGTCCACGTGACCGAGGCGATGCCGCTGCCGCCGACACGCCTCGACCACGCACCGTGGATATGGCGCGATCCTCTGCATCCTGCTCGCCGCCGTGCTGGCGGCCCACCTGCTGATGCAGCGCCGCTTCGTCCGCCCGTCCCTGCGCCTGCTCAAGC